>DNSZ01000155.1 GCA_003500165.1 Paracoccaceae bacterium
GAGCAGACCCGGATCGTGCAGTTGCTGGTGCGCCGGGTCACGGTGACGTCCGAGGGGCTGGTCATCGATGTCCGGACCGATGGCGTCTCGGGCGTCATGCGCGACATGATGGCGCCACGAAAGAAGGTGGCGGCGGAATGATGAAACCCGACGAGTCCATCCAGATCTTCGTGCCGCTCAAGGTCCGCAAGCAGAACGGGCGGCCGAAGATCATGCCGCCCTCCACCTATCTGCCCAGCGAAGACCGGACACAGGATCCGCATATCCTGCGCGCCGTCGGCAGGGCGTGGGGCTGGCGGCGGCGCATGGAGGCTGGCGAATTCAACACGGTCACCGATCTGGCGAAAGCCGTAGGGCTGGCCGAACGCCATGTCAGCCGACAGCTGCGGCTCGCCTATCTCGCGCCGGGCGTCCTCAAGCGACTGGTCTACAAGCGCGAAGTGCCCGCCGTGACCCTGTTGAAACTGACCGACGTCGCGGCCCTGCCATGGCACGAACAGCCGGGGCAGGTGTTCGACTGAACCTGCGGATCCGGCAGCAAATCCTATAGAACGTTCAGCAGCCTGCTTGACCTGTCTATAGCTTCACACCTTAGGACGGTCTCGACGGTCGAGAATCGGTGTGAGCGGACAAGGCGGCGGATGTATCAGATCTCGGAATTGGCGGAGAGCGTGGGCCTGTCGCGCGCGACGCTGCTCTACTACGAGAAGCTCGGGCTGCTGAAGGGCAAGCGCCAAGCGAACGGCTATCGCGTCTACACCGACGCCGACCGGCAGCGGCTGCGGCTGATGCAGCAGCTTCAAGCCGGCGGGCTGAGCTTGCAGGAATGCCAGGCCTGCCTCGATGGCAAGCTCGACCGCGAGATGCTGGGCCGGCGGCTCGAGACGCTGGAGCGCGAGATCGCCGAGAAGACCCGGTCGCGCGACCTGCTGGCGGCTCTGCTCGGACGGTCGAGCCTCAAGGACTGGCACGAAGAGGTCGAGCGCGTCGCGCCCGATCTGCACCGCGCCTGGCTCATGTCGCAGGGGTTTTCCAGCGCGGAGGCGGGGCTGGTCGCGCTGGTGTCCAAGGACATGAACGCCCACGACGCCTACATGGCCGGGTTCATGGAGGTGTTCGCCGACCTCGACTGGTGGGGCCCGGGAACGGCCGAAGCGACACGCCGGGCGCTCACAATGGTGCCGTTCGCGCCCGAGACGATCCTCGAGATCGGCTGCGGCCCCGGTATGGCGACGATTACGCTGGCGGAAGCGAGCACAGCCCGGATCATGGCCACCGACACCGCCGAGGTCGCGCTCGACAAGCTCAGGGCGCGGATCGCGGCGCGCGGCCTAAATGACCGGATCGAGGTGCGGAACGTCGACATGGCTGCACTTCCGGCCCCCGAGCGTCCCTGGGACGTGATCTGGTCCGAGGGCAGCGCCGATATCCTCGGCGTGGAAAAGGCGCTTGCGGACTGGTGGGCGCTCCTGCACCCCGGCGGCGTCCTCGTGTTCTCCGACATGGTCTGGCGGACCGACAAACCCGCCGACGAGGTCCGCGAATTCTGGGCCGCGGAATACCCCGCGATGACGACGCCCGCGACCCGCATCGCGCAGGCGAAGCGCGCGGGCTACCGCGTCATCCGCCATTTCGACATCGGGCCGGAGGGGATGGAGACCTACTACCGCCCGCTCGACGCGCGGCTCGATGCCCTCGAGCCGCGTCTCGCGGGAGCCCGTGTCCTCGACGACCTGCGCCGCGAGATCGACGTGTTCGAGGCCGGGCGCGGGCAGTTCGGCTACGAGATGTTCGTGCTGGAGCGGGGCTGACCCCGCCTGGCACCAGAGAGGATAGAGACATGGACTATTCAACGGACTACACCACCCACGTCGAGGCGACTGTGGAACTCTTCGCGTCGACCTTCACTGCCTCGGAGGGCGCGGAGGAAGGCGCGCTGATCGGCGCCCTTGCACGCCGGCTGATCGCGGAGACGCCCGCCGGGGATCTGCGTGTGTTCACCGCCTGGGAGGACGGCACGCTTGTCGGCGGCATCTTCTTCACGCGCCTCACCTACGAGGGCGATCCGCGCACGGTCTTCATGATGGCCCCCGTGGCCGTGGCAACGGCACATCAGGGCAAGGGGATAGGGCAGCGGCTGATCGCCCACGGCCTTGATGCGCTCCGGCGGGAGGACGTGGACATCGCGGTCACCTATGGCGATCCGGCCTTCTACGGCCGCGTGGGCTTCGAGCCTGTCTCAGCGGCCGACCTGCCGGCGCCCCAGCCGCTCAACCAGCCGCAGGGCTGGATCGCGCAATCCCTGACCGAGGCGCCGCTGACGCCGCTACGCGGCCCTGCCCGCTGCGTTGCCGCCTTCGACGACCCCGCGCTCTGGTAGGTCCATGGTCCGCGACTACTCCGCCTTCCTGCCAGGTGGCACTCCGGCGCGCCGCGAGCCCACGGCGCTGGAACGCCTCGGTTGGGGCCCGGCCTTCGCAAGCCAGATCGACGCAGACGCCCTGACCGCGACGCCTCCGGTGCGTGTCGTTGCCGTGCACCGCAGCGGCTTGCAGGTGGCGGGCGACGGCACCCTCGAGACGATCCCGCCGGGACCGGAGGCGACAGTCGGCGACTGGCTGCTCTACGATCGCGAGCGGCCCCGGTCGAGCCGTGTGCTGGAGCGGAAGAGCCTGATCAAGCGCCGCGCGCCGGGCACGGGGCGGGAAGTGCAGATGATCGCGGCGAACATCGACACCGTCTTCGTCGTCACCTCCTGCAACCAGGATTTCAACGTGGCGCGGCTGGAGCGCTACGTCGCGCTGGCCTTCGAGGCCGGGATCGAGCCGGTGATCGTGCTGACCAAGGCAGACCTCGCCGAAGACCCCGCGCCCTATGTCGAAGATGCGCGGAAGATATCGGACCGCGTGCCTGTCGTGGCGCTGGACGCCCGCAGCGACGAGCCGGCGGCGGCGCTGGCCGACTGGTGCAAACCGGGACGGACGGTCGCCTTCCTCGGCTCGTCCGGCGTTGGCAAGTCGACCCTCACCAACGCGCTCCTCGGCGCGCAGGCGATCGCCACGCAGGGCATCCGCGAGGACGACGCGAGGGGCCGGCACACCACGACCCGGCGCGAGCTTCACGCCACCCCCGGCGGCTGCCTCGTCCTCGACACGCCGGGCATGCGCGAATTGCAGCTGACCGACGCCGCGGCTGGCATCGCCGACGTGTTCGAGGATCTCGAGGCGCTGGCCGCAAGCTGTCGCTTCGCCGACTGCCAGCATGAGAGCGAGCCCGGCTGCGCCGTCCTCGCCGCCATCGAAGACGGCAGCCTCGACCCCGCGCGGCTCGCCCGCTGGCGCAAGCTTCAGGCCGAGGACGCCTTCAACTCCGCCACCCTGGCTGAGCGCCGCGAGAAAGACCGCGCCTTCGGCAAGCTCGTCCGCAGCGCAGTGATGGCGAAATCCCGATCGAAAGAGTGATCGCAAGCGGCAAACGCACGATCCGCTACGCGCTGGTCTGTTCGACTGAGCCTCAATGAAAGCTCGCCTGAAACGTCGTCGCGGTCAGCGAGACATGCGCGTCCAGTGGCGGGTGCAGTTCGAACGCCTTAGGTTCACGGGAGAAATTCCACAGTCGGAACAGGCGCCATTCCGACCGGCGCTCCTCGGCCACGGCCAGCT
>DNSZ01000266.1 GCA_003500165.1 Paracoccaceae bacterium
GTCGCCATCGCCCCCGCCCGCTTCGGGGGCGGGGGCGATGGCGACCCAGGCGCCGGTGATCATGGGGCCCGGGCTGTTCATCGTGCCGCATGCCGACGGCACGGTCGCCGTCGGTTCGACCGCCGAGCGCGTCTGGGACGACCCCACCGCCACCGACGGGCAACTCGACGCGGTGCTGGAACGGGCGCGCGCGCTTGTCCCCGCGCTTTCGGGCCTGCCTGTCGTCGAACGCTGGGCCGGGGTGCGGCCCCGGTCGGCGACCCGCCGACCGCTGCTGGGACCGCATCCGACGCGGCCCGGGGTCTTCCTTGCCAATGGCGGGTTCAAGATCGGCGTGGCGCTGGCGCCGCTTGCCGGCGTGCTGCTGGCCGATCTGATCCTCGAAGGGCGCGACCGGATACCGCCCGAGTTCCGCCCGGAGACGCGGGCCTAGTCGAACCCCGGCCGGCCGTCGCGGATGCGGGTCGAAAAATCCGGCTCGTTCGCCGCTGCGCGCGCGGCGTCGTTGATCAGGGCGGCTTCCCGCAGCGTGTCGAAGGTCAGCCCGTCGGGCACCCTGAAGCCGCCATGTTCGAAGATCAACGCGTCCAGCCGGCCATTCGCCAGCATCCGGAGATCGAACGGGATCGCCGCCCATTCGGGGGTCTGGGCGCGCAGCGCGGTGGTGCAGTTCGCCCAGAGCGAGTTGTAGAATTCCGGCCGGTCGTGCAGCCGGTTGGTGACCCGCACCGCATCGATCAGCACGAACAGCACGAATTCGGGCGAAAGGGCGGTGCGATAGAGGTGGACCGGCTCGCCGCGGATATTGCTCCGCACGCCCGCGAAATCGGTCTCCGAGCCCCAGACATATTGCAGCTCGTACATCTTGTAGAAGCCGCCGACGGTCGAAAACCCCTCACCCTTCTCGCGGCGTGTCTCGATCGACAGCACCAGATGGCCCTCGGGGCCGAAATCGAAGGACAGCATCGGGTGCGCCAGCAGGTCGCCGCCGAAAGGGACGTGGAAATAATCCATGCCGCGCAGATTGCCGAGGTCGAAGGCCCGCGTTTCCCAGCGCTCGGTCGGGGCCCCGTCCGGTGCATAGACGAAGTCGCGGAAGTTCTGCACCTTCAGGATGCCGCCATCGATCTCGATCCGGGGGGTCTGGGCCCATTCGGGCTTCCAGTCGCGGTCGTTCGAGGGCGCGATTCGCAGCCATGGGATGAGCACGCCCAGAAACAGCACGGCCCACACCGCCATCCGCGCCAGCGGGTGCCGTCGCAAGGCCCAGAACGCCACCAGGACGGCCACCAGCCAGCCCAGCGCCAGCCAGCGATTGCCGCCCGCCATCGAATAGGGGCCGTCGACCCAGATCGCGCCGGCGGCCCAGAGCGAGGCCAGCAGCACCACCAGCGCAATGAGCGCGCGGACCAGCCAGGGCGGCCGGCGGGGTGGATCGGAAACGACCATCACGAGGCGCCTAGCATGCCGTCCGGGCGCCAGCCAGCAGGCGCAGCGGCCGGGCCGAAGGGATTGGTGCCGGTGAAGGGACTCGAACCCCCGACCCACGCATTACGAATGCGTTGCTCTACCAGCTGAGCTACACCGGCACGACGCGCCGCCCTTAGCAGAGCCGGGCGCGCTGCGATAGACCCTATGTGACCGGCTCGGCGCGCGGCTGCGACGCGTCCGGGGCATCTTGCGGCTCGGCCGGGCCGACGATCAGCGGCAGCATGTTCTCGGCTCCCGCTTCTGCGGCGGCGGCTGGCGGGTTCTTCCAGGTGAAGGTGTCGAACGAGCCGCAGGACGGGCAGGCCGGCGCCCAGCATATATCGGCATGGCCGCAATTCTCGCACAGCCATTGCCGGCCGCGCGGCGCGGTCACCGCCTTGGCAAGCCAGCCGCGCACCACCGCCTCCGGCGCGCCTTCGCCCTTTTCGATCGCCGCCATCAGGGTCAGGGCGCGCTGCGTCGGATGGGTCTCGGCGAGGTTGCGCATGGCCCGCCGGGCACCCGGGAAATCCTCGTCCGCAAGCGCCAGTTCGGCGGCCAGCATCCGTGCCTCGGGATCGTCGGGAAAGCGCGCGATCAGCGGCTCGAAGCGGCGCCGCCTTTCGGCCGGGGACTCGTTCGGCACGATCGCGGCAAAGGCCGCAGCCAGTTCGGGATGGGCGCCCGATTCCCAGGCGCGCTTGATGATCCGGTCGGCCGCCTTGCGCGCGCCCTGCTCGGTCTTGGCCCGCGCGGCCAGCACGGCACCCGGCACCAGATCGGGCGATTTGCGGTTCGCCGCCAGCACCTTCGTTGCGGTGGCCTGGTCGAGCTTGTCGGCCCGTGCGGCATCCTGCGCGGCCGCGATGGCCAGCGTCGCGTCGCGCCGGTTGTGCACGTCGCGGGGCAGCCCGCGGGTGCGGGCCTGGGTGGCGAGCGTCCGCCGGGCGCCTTCCCAATCGCCGGCCCGGGCCTGCAGCCCCAGCAGCGTGTCCTGGGTTTCGGCGTGGCGCGGCTTCAGCGCCAGTGCCTGTTCGGCGAGCTTGCGCGCCTTCGCCGTATCGCCCTCGGCGAGCTTCTGACGCATCAGCCCGCGCACGCCGGCAAAGCGGGTGGCGGGTTCGGCCAGCATCGCGCGATAGGCGCGTTCGGCGCGGGCGCCGTCGCCGGCCATTTCGGCCGCCTGGGCGGTCAGCATGCGGGTGAGTTCCGGCCGCCGCAGATTCGTCTCGGCCTTGTCGGCGGCGCGCAGCGCGGCCGTCGCATCCCCCTCGGCAAGGGCTTGAACACCGGCTGCCAGCGCGCGATAGCCACGCCGTTCGCGCGACCGGTTGAAATAGCGGCTGATCGCCGTTTCGTCACCGATAAGGAACCGCACGACCGCGCCCAGCAGGCCCAGGAGCTTGACGAACAACCAGGCCGCAACGATCAGCACGATGCCGACGATCAGCGCGGGCAGCGGCCGCAAGGTGAATTCGGTGCCGGCCACGACGATCCGGATCGCGTCGCCCATTTCCAGCAGATAGCCCACACCGATCGCCAACAGCGCGACGATGGCGACGAAAAGCACAATCTTGAACAGGGACCAGAGCATCTGGGGTCTCCTCCGCTTGCCGGCCGCGCTATTGCGCCGCCGCGTCCCCACCATAGGCCGCCAGTGCCGCCAGCGCGGCCTGCCGCGCCTGCGCCGCCGCGATCCAGCTTGCCATCGCGCCCGCCTCGCGCGCATCGGCGTTCAGCGCTGCCAGTTCGGTCAGCGCGCCGTCGATATCGCCCGCATCCACCGCGGCCCCGGCCCGCGAGAGAACCGCGTCGGCGCTGTCGCCCTCGCGCGGCTCGACCGAGCGCGCGCCCAGATGGTTGCGCAGAAACGCCGCCACCCGGTCGCCGACATCGGCATCGGGGCCCAGCCCGGCCCGCAACGCGGCCTGCAGGGCGGCGCGCGCGGCTTCGGGCCAGGCGCGTTCCAGGTCCGAAACGGTCGCCATGCCATCGGCCGCCACCGCCGTCAGCGCCTCGGGCGGGGGGGCGCCCCCGGCCTCGGCCAGATCGGCGAGCGCCTCGGCAAAGGGCGCGCCGGTTGCCGCCAGCGTCAACAGCCGCGCCGCCGCCAGATCGCGCGCAGCGGTTGCCGCACTCGCCTCGAGCCCGGACAGCGCGTCCTGGGTTGCGGCGACCCGGGCTTCGGCCTCGGCGGCCGCCTGTTCGAGCGATTCGGCATAGGCGGCGATCGCTTCCTCGGTCTGCTGGCGGAAGGCGGTGACCGCCGCCGCCGATGCGCTGCTGCCATCGCCGGCAAACAGGCTCTGGGCCTGCGCCTCGAGCGCGGCGACGCGGGTGCGCAGCGCGTCGACCGCGGCCGACCCGTCGCCGGCACCGCTGCCGACCAGCGTTTCGACCTGCGCCGACAGGGCATCGAGATCGCTGCGCAAGGCGGCTGCCGCGGCACCGGCATCGGCGGCGGCGGCTTGCGCGGCGGCGACATCGCCGGCGCTTGGCACGGCGGCCAGCGCCGCAGCATTGGCGCGCGCGGTGTCGGCGATGCTGTCGACCCGGGCGACCAGCTCTTCGGTATCGGCCGCGCCGGGCAGCGGGATGAAGTCCTGCAGGCGTTCGCTATGGGCCGCGGCAAAGCCGAGCCCGGCAGCGACCAGCCCGCCCAGAAACAGCGGCACGAATCCGCCTCTGCGACGCCGTTCGCGTCTGGACACCGGGGCCGGCGCGGGGCTTTCCTGCGCCGGTGCGGCCATCGTCTCGGCGGCGGCTTCGGCGGCCATGTCGGTCCCGGCCTCTGGCACCGCCTCCCAGTTTTCGGTGTCGGCCCGCGTCTCGCCCTCGGCGGCGGCGGTGTCCCGATCCCCGGACGAGGTGCCGTCATCCGCGACGCGGTCGGTGTCGTTCTCGACCGTCACGGCTTCTTCTATTTCAATTGTCGTGACATCGTCGGTCGCCGCGTCAGTGGCGCTGTCATCGGTGTCCGCGTCGGTGCGCCACGGGTCGGTGTCGGCATCGACCGTGTCGCTGGTCGTCTCGGGTCCGGCGGCATCCTGCGCCGCGTCGGTTTCGGAGAGCGCCTCGGGATCGTCTTTTCGTTGCACGGTGCTGTCCCCCTTTAACTCCGCGCGACTCTGCGGGTCGGATTTTGACATCAGCCTACGTCACGGTCGGGCGGGGGACAAGCGCCGCGTCAGGCCAGCCGCCCCAGCGCGTCGAGCATCGCCGCCGCATCGGGCCGGGCTGCCGTGACATTGGGCAGACCGGGCGGCAGCGCCTCGGCCACCGCCGGGCTGAGGCTGACCGCGGTCAGCCTCAGCC
>DNSZ01000062.1 GCA_003500165.1 Paracoccaceae bacterium
GCCACCGCCGAAAGCTTACCTTCCAACTGAGCGCCCAACCGCCGAAACGTGTCGGACGCGAAACAGGAGAAAACAGAAGGAAAACAATGGTAGCGGAGGAGGGACTTGAACCCCCGACACGCGGATTATGATTCCGCTGCTCTAACCAACTGAGCTACTCCGCCCCAGCGATGGACTGGTATGCAGGGTGCGCGCCTTCGTCAAGTGTCTACTCCGGTTCAACGCCGCGCGGGCACGCCACGCTCAGCGGTCCCTGGCCATACCATTTGCACAGCTCGATCGCCACGTTCAGCCTTCCACGGCGGGGCTCCTATACCAGAGCGGAATGGGTGTGATACACCGCGCCAGCCCGCCTCCCGACTTGGGCGACGAATCTTGGCCTATCCCATTGGCAAGATCGGAGGTCGGGCGGGGAGAGGCGCGCGAGGCAGCCAGCAGTCACGGTCAATGACCGTTGGCAATACTTGCCCAGTCGATCGCGAACGCCAGGGCAATGGCGCATGGCACCCGTTTCATTCCGCCGCGACCTCCTCGCGCATCCCCAGCAGCGGCCGCAGGTACCGCCCGGTATGGCTGGCGCCCACCTGCGCCACCTCCTCTGGCGTGCCTTCGGCGACGATGCGGCCGCCGCCATCGCCGCCTTCGGGGCCAAGGTCGAGGATCCAGTCGGCGGTCTTGATGACGTCGAGATTGTGCTCGATCACCACCACCGTGTTGCCCTGTTCGACGAGTTCGTGAAGCACTTCCAGAAGTTTGCGCACATCTTCGAAATGCAGGCCGGTGGTGGGTTCATCCAAGATATAGAGCGTCCGGCCAGTGGCCCGGCGCGACAGTTCCTTTGACAATTTCACCCGCTGTGCCTCGCCGCCCGACAGGGTGGTCGCCTGCTGGCCGACCTTGATATAGCCCAGCCCCACCCGCATCAGCGCGTCCATCTTTTCGCGGATCGCCGGGACCGCGGCGAAGAACGCCTGCGCATCCTCCACCGTCATGTCGAGCACATCGGCGATGGATTTGCCCTTGAACCGAATCTCAAGGGTTTCGCGGTTGTATCTTGCCCCATGGCAGGTTTCGCAGGTCACATAAACGTCCGGCAGAAAGTGCATCTCCACCTTCAGGACGCCGTCGCCCTGGCAGGCTTCGCAGCGCCCGCCCTTGACGTTGAAGCTGAAGCGCCCTGGTTTATAGCCGCGGGCCTTGGCCTCGGGCAGGCCGGCGAACCAGTCGCGGATTGGCGTGAACGCGCCGGTATAGGTCGCCGGGTTTGACCGCGGCGTGCGCCCGATCGGGCGCTGGTCGATGTCGATCACCTTGTCGAGATGCTCAAGCCCCTTGATCGCCTTGCTGGGCGCCGGGGTATGGCGCGCCCCGTTCAGACGCATCGCCGCGGTCTTGAACAGGGTTTCGACCGTCAGGGTGGATTTGCCACCCCCCGACACGCCGGTGATGCAGACAAACCGGCCAAGCGGGATGTCGGCGGTCACGTCCTTGAGGTTGTTGCCGCTCGCCCCGTCGATGCGCAGCCGCTTGCCGTTGCCCTTGCGCCGCGCCGCGGGCACCGCAATCTCGCGGCTGCCCGACAGATACTGCCCGGTCAGCGAGGCCGGATCGGCGGAAATGGCCGCGGGCGGTCCTTCGGCGACGACCCGGCCGCCATGCACGCCGGCGCCCGGCCCCATATCGACCACATGGTCGGCCGCGCGGATCGCTTCCTCGTCATGTTCGACGACGATCACCGTGTTGCCCTGGTCACGCAGATTCTTCAGCGTGCCGATCAGCCGGTCATTGTCGCGCTGATGCAGTCCGATCGAGGGTTCGTCGAGCACATAGAGCACGCCCGACAGCCCCGACCCGATCTGGCTGGCCAGCCGGATGCGCTGCGATTCGCCGCCCGAAAGGGTGCCGGCGTTGCGCGACAGGGTCAGGTAATCGAGCCCGACATTGACCAGAAAGCCCAGTCTTTCGCGGATCTCCTTCAGGATCGCGCGGGCGATTTCCTGCTTTTGCGGGGTCAGCGTGGCGTTCACCCCCTCGACCCAGTCGAGCGCCGCCTTGATCGACAATTCCGTGACCTGGCCGATATGGGCGCCCGCGATCTTCACCGCCAGCGCCTCGGGCTTGAGGCGGTAGCCGGCGCAGGCCCCGCAGGGCCGGTTGTTCTGATAGCGCTCGAACTCCTCGCGCACCCAGGCCGAATCGGTCTCGCGATAGCGCCGCTCCATGTTCGGGATCACCCCCTCGAAGGCGCGGGACACCTGATAGACCCGACCGCCATCATTGTAGCGGAACCGGATATCCTCTTCGCCCGAACCGCGCAGCATCACCTCGCGCGCCTTCTCCGGCAAATCGCGCCAGGCCGTCTTCGGGTCGAATTCGTAATGCGCCGCGATCGCCTCGATGGTCTGGCGGAAATAGGGCGACTTGCCCTTGCGCCAGGGCGCAAGCGCGCCGTCATACAGCGTGAGGCTCTCGTCGGGCACCACCAGACGCTCGTCGAAAAACAGCTCCACCCCCAGCCCGTCGCAGGCCGGGCAGGCGCCAAACGGCGCGTTGAAGGAAAAAAGCCGCGGCTCGATCTCGGGGATGGTGAAGCCCGACACCGGGCAGGCGAAATTCTCGGAGAAGGTAATCCGCTCGGGTTCGCCCTCACCCTCGCGCGGGGCGGTTTCCAGCACCGCGATCCCCTGGGCAAGGTCAAGCGCGGTGCGGAACGAATCGGCCAGCCGTGTCTCGATCCCCTCACCGACCACCAGCCGGTCGACCACGACATCGATGTCGTGGCGGAGCTTCTTGTCGAGCACCGGCGGGTCGTCGAGGTCGTGGAACCGGCCATCGACCTTGACCCGCTGAAAGCCCTGCTTGCGCAGCTCGGCGAATTCCTTGCGGTATTCGCCCTTGCGGTCGCGGATGATCGGGGCCAGCAGATAGCCCCGCATCCCCGGTTCCATCGCCATCACCCGGTCGACCATGTCCTGAACCTGCTGCGCCTCGATAGGCAGGCCGGTGGCGGGGCTGTAGGGCGTGCCGGCGCGGGCGAACAGAAGCCGCAGATAATCGTAGATCTCGGTCACCGTGCCGACGGTCGAGCGCGGGTTCTTCGACGTGGTCTTCTGTTCGATGGAGATCGCCGGGGAGAGGCCCGAGATGTGATCGATATCGGGCTTCTCCATCATGTTCAGGAACTGCCGGGCATAGGCCGACAGCGATTCGACATAGCGGCGCTGGCCCTCGGCATAGATCGTGTCGAAGGCGAGCGAGGATTTACCCGAGCCCGACAGGCCGGTGATCACGATCAGCTGATCCCGCGGCAGGTCGATGTCGACCGATTGCAGATTGTGTTCGCGCGCGCCGCGCACCTCGATGCGGTCGATTCCGGTCATCGCTGCCTCCGCCTGATCGTCGGGATGTAGCGCGCCCGGGCCGGACGGCCAAGCGCGAAGTGGGAACAGAAGCGGAACGCACGTGGTTATATCGACCGTCAGCCCGCGGCCAGCGCGGCGCGGATCATCAGCCGATAGGGGCGGCTGCGATTCTGCAGCTGGTTGACCGTGCCGGTCAGGAACAGGTCCCGCGCCGGGCAGGCAAAGGCGAAGGCACCGCAAATCCCCGAATGGCCGATGAAATCCAGGCCGCGCCGGAAGGGCGGCAGAAACGCCGGATGGCGGAATCGCAGCACGCCGAGCCCGGCCTGCAACGGAAAGAACACCCGGCGCCAGTCGGCCAGGCGGTCGAGGAAGCGCGGCGCGAACAAACGCCCGCCAAGGAACGCCTGCAGGAAACTCATCATCTCCCGCGCGGTCGACACCGCGCCGCCATCGCCCGGCATGGCTGCCAGCGCGTGCGGGATGTCCACCACCTTGTCGCCCAGCCGCAGCGGCAGGGCCGCGGTGCCGGGCCGAAACAACCCGGTGGCGGTCAGCCCCAGCGGACCGGTCACGAACCGCTCGAGCGCCGCATCGGGGTCAAGCCCGGCGACCCGCGCCACGATTTCGGTCAGCAGATAGAAATTCGTGTCGGAATACAGCGCGCGCCGCCCCGCCCCGGGAGGAAAGGCCGGGGTCATCTCGTCCCGCGTCCAGGCGATCACGTCGTCGAGCCCATAGCTGCGATCCTGCCCGGCGAACAGCGCATCGGCCAGGCGCGGACCATGGCGGCGCTTGCCCTCGAAATAGTCCGGCAGGCCCGAGGAATGGGTCAACAGATGGTACAGGGTGATTGCGTCGGTCCGGTCGCGTCCGCGCCAGCGATGCAGACCGTCGAGCGCGCCGTCGGGAAAGAACCGCACCACCGGATCGTCCAGCGACAGCGCCCGGTCGCTGGCCAGCCGCAGGATCATCGCGGTGACGAAGAGCTTCGACGTCGAGGCCAGCAGGAACGGCGTGTCGGCGTCCACCGGGCTGTCCTGCCAGGTCCCCGACGCCGCGCATGCGGTCTGGCCGGCCCGGGCCAGGCAAAGCACGGTTTCGCGGACGCCGCCGCGCCCGATCTCGCCGGCGACGAGTTGCTCAAGGCTGGACTGAAAGTCATCCGTGAGCGCCTTGGCCATTCGACGATCGGTCAACGCCGCGCCATGGGCCTAGGTCAGGACCCGGTATCGGCCCGCAGCGGGGGGGCTTCGGAACCGCCCGTTTCGGGCGTCTCGACCAGGCCGCCATCGCCCGACCCGCCAAGATCGACCACCTCGCCGCCGGCCTGCGCGCCACCCCGTCCGTTGGAACGGCGGCGCGGCTTCGACGGCGGCTGGGATTGGGTCTGCGGTTCGTCCTGATCCTCGGCAGGCTCGGCGTGTTGGGCGCGCTCGCCGCCATCTTCTGCGTTCTGCTCGCCTCGGCCGCCCTGCTGCGCTTCGTGACGCTCGCGGCGGGCCTCCTGCTCGCGCATCGCCTCGGCCAGCAGGCGAATATAGTGTTCGGCGTGCTGCTGAAAGTTCTCGGCCGCAACCCGATCGTTGCCAAGCTGCGCGTCCCGGGCAAGCGAGGTGTATTTGTCGATGATCTGCTGCGGGGTGCCGCGCACCTTTCCCTCGGGTCCCGAACTGTCGAACACCCGATTTATGACGTTGCCATGCGGCCGGCGATTGCCCTTGGCGCGCGAGCGCGATTTTGGTGATCTCATCAATGCGTATCCAGCCCTGAAGGCGTTGCTGCAAACCGGGTTGGCGCCGCGATCTCGTGTATCGTGTGTTCCGCCAAGTGTCGGAACGGCATCGGAGCGAATGTCGGTATTGCCCCGCCAACCTGTAAGCTGACGATAATCATGTTCTCGGAGCGGGAACAAGTCAAAAACGCGACGGATCCGCAATCGGGCCGATTTTGGCGACGCGCGCACGCCCGTCCATGTCGGCCAGGCTGCGCACCGGGCCGAGCCCGTTCAGCCCGGCGATCGCGGCAATGGCGGGTTCCTGGCCGGGCCCGTGTTCCAGCAGGATATGGCCGCCGGCGCGCAGCCGGGCGCCGGCCCCTGCCAGGATCTGACGAAACGCCGCCAGCCCGTCGGGCCCGCCATCCAGCGCACCGGGTGGATCGTGATCGCGCACCTCGGGCGCCAGTGCGGCGATATCCGCCGACGGGATGTAGGGCGGGTTCGAAACGATCAGGTCGAAGTCGCGCCGTGGCGGAAACCAGTCGGCGACGCACAGCGTGACCCGGTGTTCAAGACCCAGCCGAGCGGCATTCCCGGCCGCCACCGCCTTGGCATCGACCGAGCAATCCGTCCCGGTTCCCCGCGCCTCCGGCCGGTCGGCCAGCAACGACAACAGGATCGCCCCCGATCCGACACCGATATCCAGGACCTCCGTCCAGGGCAACTCCAGCGCCGCCGCGACCAGCGTCTCGGTCTCGGGCCGCGGGTCGAGCACCGCGTCGGAAATCGCGAAATGCCGGCCCCAGAACAGGCGCGCGCCGATGATGCGCGAGACCGGCCTGTGCGTCGCGCGCAGGGCGATCGCGGCCTCGAAGTCGCGCCTTTGCTGTGCCGAAAGCGCCATCGCCAGGGTGAGCGCGAGGCCCAGCCGATCGGCGCCCGTGACCCAGGCCAGCAGCCGGGCCGCGTCGCGCCGCGGATCGGCAATGCCGGCCTCGGCCAGGATGGGCGCGGCCTGCGACAGGGCTTCGGCGCCGGTCATGCCTCCAGCGCGGCGAGCTTCTTTGCCTGATCTTCGGCCGCAAGCGCGTCGATGATTTCATCAAGCGCGCCCGCCATGACCTGATCGAGCTTGTAAAGCGTCAGCCCGATCCGGTGATCGGTCAGCCGGCCCTGGGGGAAGTTGTAGGTGCGGATGCGCTCCGACCGGTCGCCCGAGCCGACCTGTGCGCGGCGGTCGGCGGCGCGTTCGGCATCGGCGCGGCTGCGTTCCATGTCGAACAGCCGGGCGCGCAGCACCTCCATCGCGATGGTGCGGTTCTGGTGCTGCGACTTCTCCGAACTCGTCACCACGATGCCGGTCGGCAGATGGGTGATCCGCACCGCCGAATCGGTGGTGTTCACATGCTGGCCGCCCGCCCCGCTGGCCCGCATCGTGTCGATCCGAATGTCAGCGGGGTCGATGGCGACATCCACCTCGGCGGCTTCGGGCAGCACCGCCACCGTGGCGGCCGAGGTGTGAATCCGCCCGCCCGATTCGGTTTGCGGCACGCGCTGCACCCGGTGCACGCCGGATTCGTATTTCAGCCGCGCAAAGACGCCTTCGCCGGCGATCCGCGCCACCGCCTCGCGCACCCCACCGAGATCGCTTTCGGTCGCCTCGATCAACTCGAACCGCCATCCCGCGGCTTCGGCATGGCGTTGATACATGCGCAGCAGGTCGGCGCCGAACAGCGCCGCTTCCTCGCCGCCCGTGCCCGCCCGGATTTCCAGGATTGCCGCCCGGTCGTCGGCCGCGTCGCGCGGCAGCAGCGCGACCCGCAAAGCCTGCTCCAGCCCGGCGCGGCGTTCGCCCAGCTGCTGCAGCTCTTCCTCGGCCAGGGCGCGCATGTCGGGATCGGCGGTCAGCGCACGGGCCTCCTCCTCTTCGCGCAGCACCTCGCGCCACGCGGCCACCGATTCGGCGATCGGCTTCAGCCGGGCATAGTCGCGGGCGGTCTCGACCATGTCGCCGCCGCCCTCGGCCAGCCTTGCCTCGAGATATTCGAAGCGGCGCGCGATCTCGTGCAACTTGTCCTCGGGAAGCATCTGCGCGATGTCCCCGATCCGGTGCGAGGCGTCAAGCGCCGGCGGGGCTTCCCGAGCCGGATAGTCTGGTTACGGGGCGCCATCATGCGGACGGCTGAGGCCCTCGCCCGGCTGCTCGCCGTGCGCCATCACTCCTCCACCGGCCGCCAGCCCAGCGCCTCCGCCCGGTCGAAGCTTTCGGCGTTGATGCGCAGCAGCCAGTCAAGGTAGCCGCGCTTGTCCTCGGGCACATCGGCGATGGTCGGATAGTGGGCGTGGAACTCTGTGCGCAGCAGGTGATAGGCGGCGGTGCCCCGCTTCACCATGACATACACGAAACCGGGATACTGGTCGAGCAGCGTGTCCGACACCGCAATCGCGTCGTAATACCGTCCGCGCGCCATCAGATGCTCCACCACCAGCGCCGCCATCGCCGCGCCACCCAAACTCGATGCGTTGACCACCAAGTTGAGGTGGGCCAACGAAACGCTGCGGGAGGTCGAGGACAACCTGCGCGACTGCGAAAGGCAGGCCGATTTCGGCCCCGGTTTCGCGGCGCTTGCACGGTCGGTCTATCGTACCAATGACGGGCGCGTGGAGCTGAAACGCGAGACAAACGCGCTGTTTGGGTCCCGCCTAGTGGAGGAAAGTCCGATGGTCCGTATTGATGCGGGCACGCCACGCGGCGGGCGGACGCAGAATGCCGGGCCCCGGTACTGGTTCGTAACTCACCTTTATAGGAAGCGGTATAAGCTTGCCTGGCAAACGCGACGATCACGCAGTGTTTTCAGGGAGATCCATGTACATCCACCTAACATCGTATGCTTCCGACGCGGCCAACAGCTCTTCCTCTGTTAGCTTATTGTCCAAGAATTCAAAGTAGTGTAACAAGAATTGACCAACCTTGGGTTGCAAGGGTATTGATGGATCAATCCAATCGAAGTCTCTGGAGCCATGAAAAATACAGCTATTCCAAAAACCGGCCTCGTGGAAGAATGCCCCTAGTGCATCATCGAACGCTGCGCCACCTGACTGCACGAGATATCCCGCCAGTGATAACGCCGCAAAAGAAGGCAGTTCCATTTCATCCAGCTGATCGACATAGTTTTCGAAGATAGCTTCTATGCCTTCCAATAGCTCCCTCTCGCTACCATCGAGATATGCGTATTCTGCCTTGACATACAAACGCCATTGCCCATGAAGTTTATGTTCCCAGCAGAATGCATCAAAACACGGCCTAAGTTGCCTGGCCATTGCCCTCATGATGTGCCTACGCTTGTCGTTGGGAGCTTTTGCAAGGCAGTCAATCGCGTCCTGTAATGTCTCCATCAGGGCCATATTGCCACCTGAGGGCCAATCAGCATACCGCCGGTTGATTGGATATAGGGGCCGCATGTTTCACAAATCGGGCGGGAAGTGCCGATGGCCAACGGTGAAAACCCTCTGCTTTGCGCAAAACCGATCGCCTTTGGTTCTGCATGGGTTTGCCCGACACCTGGTGCGGTAACGCGAAACTGGGAAGCATTGTGAACCGACCCAAAGACCCCCACCGATATCGCGTTGCCGTTTACAAGGTCAAAGATCTGTCTCTGGCCGGGTGACATACGAGTTGCGCTGGTACCGGGTGCGCCAGATAGCGAAAACACAATCTGCATCCCCATTGGCTGGCGGCCAAATGATGATGATGCTGCTAGCACTGCAGTGGTTCTGTGGCTTCGTGCAAACTCGCCTGGATATCGATCGGCCATTGCGCCGGCTAGCGCTGCCATCGCACCGGCAATCGCGACCGCGTCATGAAATGGATCATCCGGCATACCAGAGGTCTCGCCAGAACCAACCCGAATGGGACCATTCCGTAGGTCATTGGTGAACGAATAAGTGAAATTCCCGGTGCTGAACCGCCAGCTGTCATACCCCAGCGAGCCTCCATTCGTCAAATAGTCGGCATAATCTCGAGCAGCAGCGCGAGCACTGGCATTGCCGAATACACCGTCCGCCATTCGATCCATGCGCTCGGATGCACCATCACCGAAAGTTCGGTCGAATGAACCGTCACCGAAAGCCCTGTCCCAGGTCCTGTCGACCCAGGCATGGCCGCTCGGGTCTGCCCGGTTGATAGGGTCACCCCCTGCATAGGCATACCGGTTTGTCCCCACTCCGGGCTGGTTCGGGTCGAGCCAGTCGGGCTGGATGAAGCGGGCCTGGGCCGGCAGGGCGATGACGAAAAGAGCGACGACCAAAAGGCGGAGCAAGGTGGGCATCGGGCGCCTCCGTGACAGCTGACACACAAAGACTACCATGGCGTGCGGCCATCGCAAATGAAATTGTGCCCCCGGCCCATCACTCCTCCACCGGCCGCCAGCCCAGCGCCTCCGCCCGGTCGAAGCTTTCGGCGTTGATGCGCAGCAGCCAGTCAAGGTAGCCGCGCTTGTCCTCGGGCACATCGGCGATGGTCGGATAGTGGGCGTGGAACTCTGTGCGCAGCAGATGATAGGCGGCGGTGCCCCGCTTCACCATGACATACACGAAACCGGGATACTGGTCGAGCAGCGTGTCCGACACCGCAATCGCGTCGTGATACCGTCCGCGCGCCATCAGATGCTCCACCACCAGCGCCGCCATCACGGCCACCGTTTCGCGCCGGTCCAGCGGTGTCAGGAAGATGCCGTTCTCAACCGCCGCGTCGGTGATCGGCAGAAGTTCGCGATAGTGCTGGTCGCGCGCGCGGCCCGCCCCGCTGGTGGTTTCCAGATTGTGCACCGCGCCGCTATCGTCGGTGAACTTCACCAGGATGTGCAGCGGCGCCATGGCCGGGGCCATGTCAAGCCCCAGCCGCTCTCCCAGAATGACATATAGAAACGGCATGGTGACGCAATTGCCCCGGCGATCGGACAGGTAGCCGGCCAGCAGCTTGCTTTCGAGGATCTCGCCCAACGGATCGTCGTGATCATAGGCAAACGCGTTGCCCCCGTTCCATGGCCCGGGCTGGTAGACATAGCGCTGCAGGACGGCCAGCCGCTCCCACGCAGTGGCCCCCTCGGGCGTCATGTCGCTGATTGTGGCGGCCATACTGTCGATCCGGGCGAGCGCGGCGGCGCTGTCGGTCGCCGGGTCGACCATCCGGTCGATGTCCAGCTTGATCGTGCCCAGATCGCGGGCCAGCGCCGGCGCCTCGAACAGCGCCGCCACATCGGCGCGAATATCGGCGGCGGCCGGGACCGGCCCGAGGACGGCAAACAGCAGGATGGCAAGAATGGTCCTCATGTTAGTTCTGAGTCCCATCGGGAAGCCGGAATACCCTCTTGACAAAATTGCTTGCCTCCATCTTGTTGATTGCTGCTGCGAACCGGCGCCATTCTGGAAATTCCCGGCCCCGTATCATATACTTTGCCGCCTGCCTCCGAAAACCGGCATAGGCTAGCAGAAACTTAGTTTCCTGATCAGTTGATTGCCGATCTCTTAACGATCTCTCTGCAAGTCTGTACAGGTCCAGAGCCCTATCAGGCCGTTTTTCGAACAAGAACAGGTCACCCTCCAAGATAATGTAGGTGACATCATTTGGGCTACGCTCGCGCAGTCGCCTCACGATTGGCCATGCTTCCGAAGTATTGCCATTTACCGCATGGTGGCCAGCCTCTTGAAATCTGAAATTTTCAGAAACACTTGCGAAAAGACGGCGAAGAACCATCTCACCTAACCCCCGCCAAGAGATCTTAGGCTCAAGTTTCAAGT
>DNSZ01000250.1:0-7500 GCA_003500165.1 Paracoccaceae bacterium
CGTGTCGGATGGGTGGTCCAGGCGCCCTCGATGCCGCTGGTCACCGAATCGCGGCCGACCCCCCGGCTGGTATGGTTCATCCAGCCGAGGCCCTGTTCCTCGATCGGGGCGGCCTCGGGGTTGGGGCCCAGATTGGCGGCATCGCCATTGCCGTGGCACTTGCCGACCGTGTGACCGCCGGCGGTCAGGGCCACGGTCTCCTCGTCATTCATTGCCATCCGGGCGAAGGTCTCGCGCACCTGACCGGCGGTCTTCAGCGGGTCGGGCTGGCCGTTCACCCCCTCGGGATTGACATAGATCAGCCCCATCTGGACGGCGGCGAGCGGATTCTCCATCGTCGCCGGGTCGTCGACGCTGTCATAGCGGCTGTCGGACGGGGCGAGCCATTCGCGCTCGGCGCCCCAATAGACGTCCTTCTCCGGGTGCCAGATATCGGCCCGGCCAAAGCCGAAGCCGAACATCTTCAGCCCCATCGATTCATAGGCCATGTTGCCGGCCAGGATCATCAGATCGGCCCAGCTGATGCGGTTGCCGTATTTCTTCTTGATCGGCCACAGCAGGCGGCGCGCCTTGTCGAGATTGGTGTTGTCCGGCCAGGAGTTGAGCGGCGCAAAGCGCTGGTTCCCGGTGCCGCCGCCGCCGCGCCCGTCCGCGATGCGATAGGTGCCCGCGGCATGCCAGGCCATGCGGATCATCAGCCCGCCGTAATGGCCCCAATCGGCCGGCCACCAATCCTGACTGTCGGTCATCAGCGCCTTGAGGTCGTCCTTCAACGCGGTGAAATCGAGGCTCTGCACGGCCTTGCGATAGTCGAAATCCGGGCCCATCGGGTCGGTCTTGGTATCGTGCTGATGCAGGATGTCGAGGTTGAGCGCATTCGGCCACCAATCCATGACCGAGGCGCCGGCCTCGGTGATGCTGCCATGCAGGACCGGGCAACCGCCGCGTCCGATATCGCTTCCGTCCATGTCGTCCTCCGTTCCGCCGCGTCGCGGCACCGCTTTGGCGCTGCCTATCACCTGCCTGTCATAGGGGAAAGTTGCATTTTCCGATCGCTTCGATAAGGGGTGGTTATGGCCAACCTCACCCTGCGACAGCTGCGCTATTTCGCTGCCCTGGCCCGCCATGGCCATTTCGGGCGGGCGGCGGCGGCCTGCGCGGTCTCGCAGCCGGCGCTTTCGGTGCAGATCAGGGAGATGGAGAGCGCCCTGGGCGCGCCGCTGTTCGAACGCGCGCCGCGGCAGCTGCGGCTGACCGGGTTCGGGGCGGCCGTGGCCGAACGGGTCGACGGCATCCTGTCCGCGGTCGACGAGTTGGGCGATCTGGCGCGGGTGGCGCGCGGCGGGCTGGCCGGCCGTTTGCGGATCGGCGTGATCCCGACCATCGCGCCCTATTTCCTGCCCGCGATCCTCGAGGCGCTGGGCCGCAGCGACCCCGGCCTGGACATCGATGTGCGCGAGACGCTGACCAGCCGGCTGCTGGGCGATCTGGCAGCCGGCCGCATCGACACGGCGATCCTTGCCTTGCCGATCTCGGAGCCCGGCCTGACCGAGACACCGCTGTTTCGCGAGGATTTCGTGCTGGTTCGCCCCGCCGCCGAGGCCAGCGAGCCGGTACCCGACGCCGAGGCGCTGCGCAGCCGGCGCCTGCTGCTGCTGGAGGAGGGTCATTGCTTTCGCAACCAGGCGCTGGCGTTCTGCCGGATCGGACCCAACGCGCAACCGGGGCTCGACGCCGCGTCGCTGTCGACACTCGTCCAGATGGTGGCGGCGGGGCTGGGGGTGACGCTGATCCCCGAGATGGCCGTCCCGGTCGAGACCCGTTCGGCCGCGGTCTGCATTGCCCGCCTCGCCGCGCCGGCGCCCAGCCGCGCGGTCGGCCTGGTGTGGCGCGCGGCCAGCCCGCTGGCCGGGGAACTCGACCGGATTGCCGGGGTGCTTCGCGCCGCCTCCTCCGCCCTGCGGGCGACGTCGGCGGCCGCCGACCGCGACGTCGCCTGCAGGGCGGCGGAGCGGGAGCGGCCCAGCCGGTGAAGCGCTGTGTCGCCTGGGCGTTGGGGTCACGCGCCGATTGCTGCCGCGACGTCGCCCGCAGGGCGGAGGAGCGGCTCCGACAGCGCCGCCCTGGCCATCAGCCGCTTTCTTCGAACGGGTCCCAACCCTCATCCGATGGCGCCGGGGCCAGGTCGGGTTCCGACGGCGGCTCGGCGGGCGGCTGGCGGATCTCGGTGACTTCGGCGCCGGGAAAGGTCGCCAGCGCTGCGGCCACCAGCGGATGGCGGCAAGCCTCGGTGCGCAGCGTTTCAGCCTCGGCGGCGCGCCGTTCCGCGGCCGTCGCTGCGCCCCCTGTCGAGACCACGCTGACCGTCCAGCGGCCGCCCGTCCAGCCCTGCAACCGTGCGGCGAGGCGGCTCGCCAGATCGGGCGCGGTCCCCGGCGCGGGTTCGAAGGCGATCCGGCCGGGCGCATAACCGGCCAGCCGAAGGCCGGCTTCGACCTCGACCAGCAGCTTGAGATCGCGGCGGTCGCGGATCAGCGCCAGCACATCCTCGAAGCTCGCATACCGCGCCAACGGGTCGGTCTGCGGCTGGAGCGCCAGCGCCGTCGGGCCGTGTCGGCCGATCCCGGCCCGCGGGACCGGCGCCGGATCGGGCGGCGCTGCCTGGCCCGGTGCCGGGCCGTCGCGGGGCTCGGGCGCCGCGCGCAGCGTCTTGACCAGATCGCCCGGCGTCGGCAGATCGGCCACATGGGTCAGCCGGATGATCGCCATCTCGGCGGCCATCATCGGGTTCGGCGCGCGCGCCACCTCGTCGAGCGCGGTAAGCAGCATCTGCCAGGTCCGGGTCAGCACCCGCATCGGCAGACCGTCTGCCATGGTGAGCCCGCGTGCCCGCTCGTCGGGCGCGATGGTCGGGTCCTCGGCCGCGTCGGGGGTGACTTTCACCAGGCTCACCCAATGGGTGATCTCGGCCAGATCGTGGAGCAGCGCCGCCGGGTCGGCCCCGTCGGCATATTGCCCGGCCGCCTCGGCCAGCGCGCCGGCCGCATCGCCGCGCATGATCCGGTCGAACAGGTCGAGCATCCGGCCCCGATCGGCAAGCCCCAGCATGGCACGCACCTGGTCGGCGGTGGTTTCCGACCCGCCATGGGCGATCGCCTGGTCGAGCAGCGACAGCGCGTCGCGCACCGACCCCTCGGCGGCGCGAACGATCAGCGCCAGCGCATCCGCCGCGATCCGCGCCTCTTCGCGCGCGGCGATTTCGGTCAGATGGGCCAGCATCACCTCGGGCTCCACCCGGCGCAGGTCGAAACGCTGGCAGCGCGACAGGACGGTGACCGGCACCTTGCGGATTTCGGTGGTGGCAAACAGGAATTTCACATGCTCGGGCGGTTCCTCCAGCGTCTTCAACAGCGCGTTGAAGGCGTTGGTCGACAGCATGTGGACCTCGTCGATGATGTAGACCTTGTAGCGCGCCGAGGTGGCGCGATAGGCCACACCCTCGATGATCTCGCGGATGTCGCCGACCCCGGTTCGGCTGGCGGCGTCCATCTCCAGCACATCGACATGGCGGCCCTCGGCGATCGCCAGGCAGGCATCGCAGCGGTCGCAGGGTTCGGTGGTCGGGCCCCCCCGCCCGTCGGTACCGGTGCAGTTGAGCCCCTTGGCCACGATCCGCGCGGTCGTCGTCTTGCCCACGCCGCGCACACCGGTCAGGATGAAGGCATGTGCGATCCGGTCGGCATCGAAGGCGTTCTTCAGAGTCCGCACCATGGCGTCCTGACCGATCAGGTCGGAAAACCGCTGCGGGCGGTATTTGCGGGCAAGCACCCGATAGGGCGCATCCTTGGTTTCGGTCATCGGCGGCCACGATCCTGTTTCCCGGCGGCGAGCCTAGGCCGGCGGCGGGCCGGCGTCCACCGCCCACGCCGCCCGCGGGGCGCCGGCCCGGCGCTCCGCCACCGTCGCGAAAACCCGGCATGACGGTGTTCGATTTCGACCGCGAGATCGACCGGCGCGCGGTGCCCGCGCTGAAACACCACCCGGCGGTTCTGGGCGCCGGTGCCGGGACGCCGTTTGCCGCCGGGGTTGCGGACATGGATTTTGCCGTCGCGCCTTGCGTGCAGGCCGCGCTCGCCCGCCGGCTCGCGCATCCGGTCTTCGGCTACGAGGCGCTGCCCGAGGCGCTGATCGCGGCGCTGATCGACTGGCAGCGCGCGCGGCATGGCTGGGCGGTGGCGGCGGATTGGGTGTTGCGCGGGCCCAATGTGCTCAACGCGCTGTCGATGGCGGTCTGCCGGTTCACCGACCCGGGCGACGGGGTGATCGTGCAGCCGCCCGTCTTCTTCGACTTCTTCGACATCGTCGGCGAAAACGGCCGGCGGATCGTCGAGAACCCGCTGATCCGGGGCGAAGACGGCCGCTATGCGATGGATTTCGACGATCTCGCGGCAAAGGCGGCCGACCCGGCGACCCGCCTCTTGATCCTGTGCAACCCGCACAATCCGATCGGACAGGTCTGGGCGCCCGCATGCCTGCGCCGGCTGGGCGATATCTGCGCCCGGCACGGTGTGCTGGTGCTGAGCGACGAGATTCACGCCGATCTTGCGCTGCCCGGTCACCGCCACACGCCCTTCGCCGCCGCGGCGCCCGGTCATGCGGCAAACAGCGTCACCTGCGTCTCGCCGGCCAAGAGCTTCAACATCGCGGCCTGCGCGGCGGCCTTCACGATCGTGCCGGACCCAGGCCGCCGCGCCGCGCTTGCGGCCGAAAACAGCCGCCTGACGGTCAACAAGAACAACGCCTTTGCCAATGTGGCGATGGCAGCGGCCTGGCGCGAGGGCGCCGCCTGGCTTGACGCCGCGATCGCCTATATCGCCGCGAATGCGGCGCTCTATGTCGACCGGCTCGACCGGCTGCCGGGCGTGACGGCGCGCCGGCCAGAGGCCGGGTTTCTTGTCTGGACGGATTTTCGCGCGCGCGATCTTGCCCCCGACGCGCTCAAGCCTTTTCTGCGCGATCGGGCCGGTTGGGCGGTGACCTCGGGGGCTGCCTTTGGCACCGGCGGCGCGGGCTTTGTCCGGGTCAATATCGCGACCCCGCGGCCGCGGCTCTTGCGCGCGCTCGACGCGCTCGAACGGGCGCTTGCCAACCGCTGAGCGGGGCAAAGACGCTGCGGCGCAACCGCCAAGATCGCCTTGGGTGTTGCCGACTCACCGCAAGCCTCTGTAGGGCAGGGCCAGTCAACACAGGAGGTCGGCCATGCCGTTCCGCCCGCATTCCCCCTTTCTTGCCCTGCTTGCCGCCCTCGTTCTGGCCGCGCCGCCGCTTGTCGCCGACGAGGCCGAGGAGGCCCGCCTCGTGTTCGGCGGCGACGCCTATATCGCGGGCGACGATGTGACCGCATCCGAACCGACGGCGGGCGATCTGTTCATCGCCGGGCGCGACGTGACCGTGACCGCGCCGGTGGCCGGTTCGGCGCATATGGCGGGCCGCGAAGTCACGCTTTCGGCGCCGGTCGAGGGCAATCTTTATGCCGCCGCGCGCGACGTGGCGATTTCGGGTCCGGTCTCGGGCGGGGCCTCGCTTGCCGGCTACGACGTCGAGCTGAGCGCCGAGCTTGCGGGCAATCTGCGCGCCGCCGGGGAAACCGTGACCATCACGGCGCCGGTCGGCGGCAGCGCGATCATCGGGGCCGAGAATGTCGACCTCGCGGCCAGCATCGCGGGCGATGCGCGGATCGCGGCCGACGACATCGATTTCGGTGACAGCGCCAGCATCGGCGGCACGCTGACCCTGTATTCGGATCGGCTGACTGCGGCGGATATCCCCGACAGCGTGATCCCCGACGGCCGCGTCGTGATCGAACGGCCCGAAAGCTGGGAAGGCGCCTGGAGCGAGCGGGCCGGCGGTGCTGCGATCGCCCGTGCCGCGGTTTGGGGCGCGGTCGGTTCGTTCCTGTGGGGCGTGCTGGTGGTCGCGATTCTGTCGGCGATCCTGGCTGCGCTCGCGCCCGAAAGCCTTGCCGCGATGCGGGCGCGCATTCTGAACCGATCCGTGGCCAGCATCGGCTTTGGCTTCCTGGCGGTCTCTGCGGCAATCGGGTCGGCGGTCGTGCTGGCGATCTCCTTCGTCGGCCTGCTGCTTCTTCCCGTCGCCCTGGCGGTGGCGCTGCTGCTGTGGTTCGCCGGCTATGTGATCGGCGCCTATGCGATCGGCGCGGGCCTGTGGATCTGGCTGCGGAACGAGGCCCCGTTCGGCGTGGTGGAACGCGGGCTGACCGGTGCCATCGGCGCCGCGGTGGTGGGCCTTGTGGCGCTGATCCCGATCATCGGCTGGGTGTTTGCCGTGCTGGTAACGCTGGCGGGCGCGGGCGCGCTGACGCTGGGCCTGTTCCGGCCGGCCTTCTATGCCGATACCGGGGACTGACATGACGCGCTGTCCGGCGGGCCTCGCTTTGCCGGGCTTGCGGACCGCGCTCGGCCGGCTGGGGGCTGGCCTGGCCCTGGCGCTGTGCCTTTGGCCCGCGCCGTTGCGGGCCGATTGCGTGGTGCTGATCCACGGGGCCGGCCGCAGCCCGGCATCGCTGTCGATCATGGCAAGCACGTTGCGTGGCGCGGGGTTTTGCACGGTGATGGCCGACTACCCCTCGCGCGCGGCCCCGCTCGAGGCGCTGACCGGGCAGCTGGATGCGGCATTGCGGGGCTGCGGGCCCCGCCCGCCCCATGTCGTCACCCATTCGATGGGCGCGATCCTGCTGCGGCTGTGGCTGGAACGGCACCCGACGGCCGAGATCGACCGGGTGGTGATGCTGGCCCCGCCCAATCGCGGCTCGGCGCTGGTCGATGCCGGGCGCGGCCATGCCCTGTTCGAATCGCTGCTCGGCCCGGCCGGCATGCAGCTTGGCACGGGGGCGGCCGACTGGCCGGCCCGGCTGGGTCCGGTGCCGGTCGAAACCGGGGTGATCGCGGGCAGCCTGTCGTTCAGCCCGCTGGGCTCGGCACTGCTGGCGGGGCCCGATGACGGCAAGGTCGCGGTCGCGGCCACCGGGGTGGCCGGCATGACCGATCACCTGGTGCTGCGCGCGACCCACACCTTTCTGATGAACGACCCCGAGGTGATCGCCCAGACCGTGGCGTTCCTGCGCACAGGAAGGTTTCGCCGCGATCTGACCCGGTCGCAGGCGCTCGCCGAGGTGACCGGCTATTTTCTGGACTGAGCGGCGGCAGGGCGAGTCGCCCGGCCGACGCCCGATTCTGCCGCGCTGCCCGCCAAACCCCCGCGGGGGGCGCCCGAAGCGGCCCGAAGACCCATCGGATCCTGTGGACAAGCTCAGGATTTCCGCATGATTTTCGGGCGAAACCGCGTTCGTAAACAAAATCGTCGCGGATCGCGCAAAAACCTCTTGCAGGGGCCGGGCACTATGGCTAGATAGCCCCTCACCGGCGCGGCGGGTTCGCCAGGCCGGAGAAAAGCAGAGAGGCATTCGTGGCAGGGCGCGCC
>DNSZ01000250.1:10000-15514 GCA_003500165.1 Paracoccaceae bacterium
GGCGATGAAGGACGTGATACCCTGCGATAAGCCATGGGGAGCCGGGAATAGGCTTCGATCCATGGATCTCCGAATGGGGCAACCCACCTGACAGATTGTTATTGTTACCCTCGGGTAATCAATAATGATCTGTAACAGGTGCTGATACCCTGAATACATAGGGGTATTAGAGCAAACCCGGGGAACTGAAACATCTAAGTACCCGGAGGAAAGGAAATCAACCGATACTCCGCTAGTAGTGGCGAGCGAACGCGGACCAGCCGAGCCTTGAGAGTGACTGGAACCAGATTGAATGCTGGGCCACAGAGGGTGAAAGCCCCGTACAGGAAGCTCGATGGGACGTATCAAGTAGGGCGGGACACGTGAAATCCTGTCCGAAGATCGGGGGACCACCCTCGAAGGCTAAGTACTCCTTGCTGACCGATAGCGAACCAGTACCGTGAGGGAAAGGNNGAAAGGTGAAAAGCACCCCGACGAGGGGAGTGAAACAGTTTCTGAAACCGGACGCCTACAAGCAGTCGGAGGGGCACACGCCCTGACGGCGTACCTTTTGTATAATGGGTCATCGACTTGGTCTTACATGCAAGCTTAAGCCGATAGGTGTAGGCGCAGCGAAAGCGAGTCTGAATAGGGCGTCGAGTATGTGGGATCAGACCCGAAACCGAGTGATCTAGGCATGGCCAGGATGAAGGTACGGTAACACGTACTGGAGGTCCGAACCCACACCTGTTGAAAAAGGTCGGGATGAGCTGTGCCTAGGGGTGAAAGGCCAATCAAACTCGGAGATAGCTGGTTCTCCGCGAAAGCTATTTAGGTAGCGCGTCATCCGAATACCCCGGGGGGTAGAGCACTGGATGGGTAATGGGGCCCCACAGGCTTACTGATCCTAACCAAACTCCGAATACCCGGGAGTAGTAGATGGCAGACAGACGGCGGGTGCTAACGCCCGTCGTCGAGAGGGAAACAACCCTGACCTACAGCTAAGGCCCCCAATTCGTGGCTAAGTGGGAAAGCAGGTGGGACGTCCAAAACAACCAGGAGGTTGGCTTAGAAGCAGCCATCCTTTAAAGATAGCGTAACAGCTCACTGGTCTAAGCAAGATATCCTGCGGCGAAGATGTAACGGGGCTCAAGCCACGAGCCGAAGCTTAGGATGCGAGCAATCGCATGGTAGCGGAGCGTTCCGTGACGTAACCTCATGTCTCTTTTGGCGGGCGGCGCAAGCGGCCCGCGATGGAGACAGGAGGTTGACTGTGAAGCCGGGCCGTGAGGCATCCGGTGGAGTGATCGGAAGTGAGAATGATGACATGAGTAGCGACAAACAGGGTGAGAGACCCTGTCGCCGAAAGTCCAAGGGTTCCTGCTTAAAGCTAATCTGAGCAGGGTGAGCCGGCCCCTAAGGCGAGGCCGAGAGGCGTAGCCGATGGGAACGGGGTTAATATTCCCCGGCCAGGAGGATGTGACGGATCGCGGACGTAGTTCGACCTTATCGGATTGGTCGGGCTGCCAAGCGGTTCCAGGAAATAGCCCTCCATCAGACCGTACCCGAAACCGACACAGGTGGACTGGTAGAGCATACCAAGGCGCTTGAGAGAACGATGTTGAAGGAACTCGGCAAAATACCTCCGTAAGTTCGCGAGAAGGAGGCCCGGTTTCTGGGCAACCAGGGGCCGGGGGCACAAACCAGGGGGTGGCGACTGTTTACTAAAAACACAGGGCTCTGCGAAGCCGCAAGGCGACGTATAGGGTCTGACGCCTGCCCGGTGCTGGAAGGTTAAAAGGAGGGGTGAGAGCTCCGAATTGAAGCCCCAGTAAACGGCGGCCGTAACTATAACGGTCCTAAGGTAGCGAAATTCCTTGTCGGGTAAGTTCCGACCTGCACGAATGGCGTAACGACTTCCCCGCTGTCTCCAACATCGACTCAGCGAAATTGAATTGCCTGTCAAGATGCAGGCTTCCCGCGGTTAGACGGAAAGACCCCGTGCACCTTTACTACAGCTTCACATTGGCATCAGGCCAGCGATGTGCAGGATAGGTGGTAGGCATCGAAACCGGGACGCCAGTTCTGGTGGAGCCTCCCTTGAGATACCACCCTTCGTTCGCTTGATGTCTAACCGCGGTCCGTCATCCGGATCCGGGACCCTGTGTGGCGGGTAGTTTGACTGGGGCGGTCGCCTCCCAAAGAGTAACGGAGGCGCGCGAAGGTTGGCTCAGAGCGGTCGGAAATCGCTCGTTGAGTGCAATGGCAAAAGCCAGCCTGACTGCGAGACTGACAAGTCGAGCAGAGTCGAAAGACGGCCATAGTGATCCGGTGGTCCCGCGTGGAAGGGCCATCGCTCAACGGATAAAAGGTACGCCGGGGATAACAGGCTGATGGTGCCCAAGAGTCCATATCGACGGCACCGTTTGGCACCTCGATGTCGGCTCATCTCATCCTGGGGCTGGAGCAGGTCCCAAGGGTATGGCTGTTCGCCATTTAAAGAGGTACGTGAGCTGGGTTTAGAACGTCGTGAGACAGTTCGGTCCCTATCTGCCGTGGGTGTAGGAGACTTGATGGGAGCTGCCCCTAGTACGAGAGGACCGGGGTGGACGGACCACTGGTGGACCTGTTGTGGCGCCAGCCGCAGTGCAGGGTAGCTATGTCCGGACAGGATAACCGCTGAAGGCATCTAAGCGGGAAGCCCCCCCAGAAACAAGGTCTCCCTTGAGGGCCGTGGAAGACGACCACGTCGATAGGCCGGAGGTGTAAGCGCGGCAACGCGTTCAGCGGACCGGTACTAATGGCCCGATTGGCTTGATTTGATCCGGTAGAAGCCAGGCTTCCGGGGCGGGTTTGAAACCCGTCGCGGGGCCTCCCGGGTCGAAAGCATGGGCTTGGAAAGACCCGTCTCGTGTGCTCGAGGTTTCCTCGGTTTGGTGGTCATGGCACAAGCGAAACACCCGATCCCATCCCGAACTCGGCCGTTAAGCGCTGTCGCGCCGATGGTACTGCGTCCTAAGGCGTGGGAGAGTAGGTCGCCGCCAAACCTAGGAAGCCTCGAGGTTCTCTCGATACGATGTTGCAGACACGCCGCCCCAAATGGGGTGGCGTTTGCATTTGGGGGCTGCGCGTCTGCTTGCTGATCGCCCTCTGCCAACTCGCTGTAGAGACGACCTGTCCAACCAACGGAATGGAGCAGGGTGGGCGGCCCAAACCGGCCGTGGGAGGATCACATTCACGATCCGTGACGCCGGTACAAGCGATCTCGGCGGCCGCCTCCTGCCATGCCGCTCTGCGGCCCGGTGTCGGTTCGCCGCGCGCGGCCTACAGGCCCAGCTTGCGGGCCACCAGGGTGTTCACCGCCTGCGGGTTGGCCTTGCCGCCGGTCGCCTTCATCACCTGGCCCACGAACCAGCCGGCAAGTTTCGGGTTCACCCTGGCCTTTTCGACCTGGGCGGGGTTGTCGGCGATCACCTGGTCGATGACGGCTTCGATGGCGGCTTCGTCGGTCACCTGACGCATGCCGCGGGTGTCGACGATCGCCGCCGGGTCGCCGCCCTCGGCCCAGAGGATTTCGAACAGATCCTTGGCGATCTTGCCGGAAATGTCGCCCGCCGCGATGAGGTCCAGCACGCCGCCCAGCTGCGCCGCCGTCACCGGGCTGTCGGCAATCCCGAGCCCCTGCTTGTTGAGCCGGCCGAACAGCGCGTTTACGACCCAGTTCGCCGCCGCCTTGCCGTCGCGCCCGCGCGCCACGTCTTCGAAGAAATCGGCGGCCGCGCGTTCGGCCGTGAGCACGCCCGCATCGTATTCGGTGACCCCGTACTCGCGCACGAAGCGGGCCTTCTTTTCGTCCGGCAGTTCGGGCAGGCTGGCCGCGATGCCGTCGACCCAGGCCTGTTCGATCGTGAGCGGCAGCAGGTCGGGGCAGGGGAAATAGCGGTAGTCATGCGCCTCTTCCTTTGAGCGCATGGGCCTGGTTTCGCCACGGTCGGGGCTGAACAGCCGGGTTTCCTGGTCGATCGATCCGCCATCTTCCAGGATCGCGATCTGGCGGCGGGCCTCGAAATTGATCGCCGCCTGGATGAAGCGCATCGAGTTCATGTTCTTGATCTCGCAGCGTGTGCCCAGCGCATCCGATCCCGCCGGCCGGACCGAGACATTGACGTCGGCCCGCAGGCTGCCCTCTTGCATGTTGCCGTCGCAGGTGCCGAGATAGCGCAGGATCTGGCGCAGCTTGGTGACATAGGCGGCGGCCTCTTCGGGGCCGCGAATGTCGGGCCGGCTGACGATCTCCATCAGCGCGACGCCAGTGCGGTTGAGGTCGACGAAGGACAGGGCCGGGTCCATGTCATGGATCGACTTGCCGGCATCCTGTTCGACATGGATACGTTCGATCCGCACCCGGCGCGCCAGCCCCGGTCCCATATCGACGATCACCTCGCCCGCGCCCACCAGCGGGTGGTAAAGCTGCGAAATCTGATAGCCCTGCGGCAGGTCTGGGTAGAAATAGTTCTTGCGGTCGAAGGCCGAGTTCAGGTTGATCGCCGCCTTCAGCCCCAGCCCGGTGCGCACCGCCTGTTCGATGCAGTATTCGTTGACCACCGGCAGCATGCCCGGCATGCCCGCATCGACAAACGACACATTGGCATTCGGTTCGGCACCGAAGGCCGTGGATGCGCCCGAAAACAGCTTTGCCTGGCTGGTGATCTGGGCATGCACCTCGAGCCCGATGACCATCTCCCAATCGCCCTTGACGCCGGCGATCACCGGGGCCTCGGGTTCGGCATAGTCGAGATGTGTCATCGGCGCCCCCGGGCTCGTGCAACCGGCCTGGTGTTAGGCGACCGGAGGTGGCGGGGCAAGGGCGCGGCTCAGGCCAGCCGATAGCGCCGCGCCAGATCGGCCAGTTCGTCCTCCTGGCCCGGGGTCAGCCCACCGGCCGGCATGGCCTTCTTGAGAAGCGGCACGAAGCGCCGCATCGCCTTCGGATCGAGATGGTTGAGCCTGCGCGCCAGGCGGCTGAATGCGGCATCGGGGCGGCCGCATTGCGCCACCAGCCACTGGCCGACCGCCATCAGCTCCTGCGCCTCGGCCTGCGAAACGTCCAGATGCGATTGCAGGGCGCGCAGCAGCCCGTCCATGTCTTCGCGCGTCCGGGGTCGCGCCCATCTCGATGAACGCCAGCGCCATGCCGGCCAGCGCCGGTTGCGGGTCGTCCAGCGCATGGACCGGGTGCTGGCGCGACTGGCGCAGAAAGGAAAAGCGCCGGGGCAGGTTCAGCGCCGTCTTGGTCAGATCGGCGGCCTGGTCGGCGACGTCACGGGCCGCATGCACGGTGTCGCGGGCGCATCATCCACCAGATGACCCCGGCGGCGGCGGCGAGAAGCGCAAGGATATAATACCAACTTGCGCTGACACCGACTCTCGCAGGGGATTCCCTTTGCAGCCGATCTCTGATTCTGTGTCGCAAACGACATGGCGGCAGGCATGGGACGCGCTTTGGCGATACGGAGGGACTTCACGGCGGCGGAG
>DNSZ01000204.1 GCA_003500165.1 Paracoccaceae bacterium
TCGTCGCGGGTGTAGCCGTATTCGGCCAGCTGGTCCTCGGCCAGCATGACCGACAGGAACTCGATCCCCTCCTCGGGGTATTCGTAGCCCCAGTACCACTGGTAGCCCGTGGCCTTCACGACCACGTCGGCCTCGGGGATGGTCTGCTGCTTGAACAGCACCGGGAGGGAGAACGCACCGATGAAGAAGAGGATCAGGAGCGGCACGAACGTCCAAGTCACCTCGATCTTCGTGTTGTGGGTGAAGCTTGCCGGCTCCGGGTTGGCCTTCGCGTTGTGGCGGATGATCGTCCAGGCGAGGAGTGCGGTGACGAACAGCACAATGGCCGTGCAAATCACCAGGAGAAGCGAGTCGAGCGCGCGGATATCGTGAGCCAGCTCCGTCACGCCACGCTGAAAGTTCACGCCGCCGGGCTCCGGCACACCGATCACCTCCAGACCATCGCGCAGACCTGTCGTCTGCGCCCAGGCCGAGCCCGCCACGAGGCTTGCACCAATTGCGGCCCAGAGGCCGGTGATCTTCTTGCGAAGTGCCATTCCAATCTGTCCTGTTTTTCGCGGCCGCCCCCTCCCGTGTACCGGGACCCTCATGGGCGGACCGTTGCGTTCCAAGCTGTGCAGACCATATAGCTACCGGGCGGGTAAGACATTGGTCAAAAATGTCTCACCCGGACCGAGATTGATCTGTATCATTTTTCTCAACCCAGCCTGCCGGAGCACCCATGTCAGAGCCCTTTCGCCCGTTTGAGACGCATCTCGACCAGACCGCCACGCTGAAGTTGCTGCGCGAGGCGACCGACGGGGCAGAGGATGGGGAGCTCTTTCTCGAACGCCGCCGGTCCGAGGCGCTGGTGTTCGACGATGGCCGGCTGCGCTCGGCCAGCTACGACGCCGGCGAGGGGTTCGGGCTGCGCGCCATCCGGGGCGAAACGGCGGGCTATGCCCATGCCACCGAGCTTTCCGAGGCGGCGCTGACCCGCGCGGCCGAAACCGCAAGGCTGGCGGTGGGCGATGGCGGCGGGACGCTCGCCCCGCCGCCGGGGCGGACCAACCGGCGGCTTTATGCGCCCGCCGATCCGATGGCCGAGGCCGGATTCGGGGTCAAGGTCGACACGCTGCGCGAGATCGATGCGTTTGCCCGTGCGCTCGACCCGCGCGTGGTGCAGGTCACCGCGACCGTGGCGGCGGGTCTGCAGGAGGTGGTGATCCTGCGCCCCGAAGGCGAAATCTGGACCGACACGAGGCCGCTGTCGCGGCTGACCGTTTCGGTGATCGTCGAACAGGACGGCCGCCGCGAATCGGGGTCGGCGGGCGGCGGCGGGCGGTTCGGCCTGTCGGGTCTGATCGGCGCCGACAACTGGCAGGCCAGGGCGCGCGAGGCGCTGCGCATCGCGCTGGTCAATCTGGGCGCCGAAGCCGCGCCGGCGGGGGTGATGGATGTGGTGCTGGGGCCGGGCTGGCCGGGCATCCTGCTGCACGAGGCGATCGGCCACGGCCTGGAAGGCGATTTCAACCGCAAGGGCAGTTCGGCCTTTGCCGGGCTGATGGGCCAGCGGATCGCCGCGCCCGGGGTCACCGTGGTCGATGACGGCACGCTGCCCGACCGGCGCGGCTCGCTGAGCATCGACGATGAGGGCACGCCGTCATCGCGCACCGTGCTGATCGAGGACGGCATCCTGGTCGGCCACATGCAGGACCGGCAGAATGCCCGGCTGATGGGGGTGGCGCCGACCGGCAACGGGCGGCGCGAAAGCCACGCCCACCCGCCGATGCCGCGCATGACCAACACGATCATGGAACCGGGCACGGCCAGCCGCGACGCGGTGCTGGGCGAATTGAAGGACGGGCTTTACGCCGTCGGCTTCGGCGGCGGGCAGGTCGACATCACCAACGGCAAGTTCGTGTTTTCCTGCACCGAGGCCTATCGGGTGCAGAACGGCCGCATCGGCGCGCCGGTGAAGGGGGCCACCCTGATCGGCGACGGCGCCACCGCGCTGCGCCAGATCCGGGCGGTGGGCGACGACATGGCGCTCGACCCCGGCATGGGGACCTGCGGCAAGGCGGGCCAATGGGTGCCGGTCGGCGTCGGTCAGCCCAGCCTGCTCATTGGCGGGCTGACGGTGGGCGGCAGCGCGGCTGCCTGACCTGGCCGCCGTTTACCCCATGTTTACCTAAAATGCGTCAGGTCTGATCCGTCCTGGGGGAGGACGGAGATGTATGACGAATCGCGGCCCGCCGCTGCTGGCGGGCCGCTCACCCCGGCCGGGCGGCTGGCGCGGCTGCGGCTGATCCGCTCGCGCCGGGTCGGGCCGCAGACCTTTCACCGGCTGATGGCCGAACACGGATCGGCCGAAGCCGCGCTCGACGCGTTGCCCGACATCGCGGCGGCAGCGGGCGTCCGCGGCTATGCGGTCTGCACCCATGACGCGGCCGAGGCCGAGATCGAGGCCGGGTTTCGCGCCGGCGCAAGGCTGATCTGCCATGGCGAGCCGGGCTATCCGGTGCCGCTGATGGACCTCGTCGATGCGCCGCCGGTGCTGTGGGCGCTGGGCCATCCACGCACCGCCGCGCAGCCGATGGTGGCCATGGTCGGCGCGCGGAACGCGTCGAGCCTTGGCATCCGCATGGCCCGCCGCCTGGCCGAGGGGCTGGGACAGGCGGGCCATACCGTGGTTTCGGGACTGGCGCGCGGCATCGATGCGGCCGCCCACCAGGCGGCCCTGCCGACCGGCACCATCGCGGTGATGCCGGGCGGGGTCGATCGCATCTATCCGGAAGAAAACGCCAAGCTTGCCGGCGACATTGCCCGCGACGGGCTGCGGCTGTCGGAACATCCGCCCGGCACGGTGCCGCAGGCGCGCCATTTCCCGCTGCGCAACCGGTTGATCTCGGGGCTGGCGCAGGCGGTGATCGTGGTCGAGGCGGCGGCGAAATCCGGCAGCCTGATCACCGCGCGCGCCGCGCTCGACCAGGGGCGCGAGGTGATGGCGGTGCCGGGCCACCCGTTCGACGCCCGCGCCTCGGGCTGCAACATGCTGATCCGCGACGGCGCAGCGCTGGTCCGCGGGCCCGATGACGTGGCCGAGGCGCTGAGTGCCGCGCGGTCGCCCGCCCAGGCCGATCTGTTCGCCGAAGACGCGGCGCCGCCGCAACCGGCGCGCAGCCTGCACGAGGCTCCCGCAGCGCCGCCGTGCGCGCCCGCCGCACCGCCCACGGCCGTGCCCATGCCGGCCGATCTGCAGGCCCGCATCCTGACCCTTCTGGGCGCCGCGCCGGTGGCCGAGGATCAGCTGATCCGCGACCTTGCGCTGCCCACGGCGATGGTGACCGGGGCCGTTCTCGCGCTTGAACTCGACGGCAGCGTGGCACGCCAGCCGGGCGGCTTGCTGGCGCGGGCGCAGGGCTGATACCGAGGCGCTGCTGCGCGGCGGCCCCGATCGCATGACGGAGGCGCTGAATGCCGCGCCGCCCATGATCGCGCCCTTGCCAACCGATCGCAGGCCCGCATCCTGACCCTGCTGGGCGCCGCGCCCCTGGCCGAGGATCAGCTGATCCGCGACCTTGCGCTGCCCACGGCGATGGTGACCGGGGCCGTTCTCGCGCTTGAACTCGACGGCAGCGTGGCACGCCAGCCGGGCGGCTTGCTGGCGCGGGCGC
>DNSZ01000118.1 GCA_003500165.1 Paracoccaceae bacterium
CCGACACATGGGAAGGCACCGCGCCGGGGGTGATCGGCACCGCCACCGGGCGCGAGTCGGGCGATACCTTCAACTGGGGCTACACCATCGACCTGCCGGTGGCGGGGGGCGAGACGGTGCGTGTGGGCTTTGACGACTGGATGTGGTTGCTGACCGAGGATCGGTTGCTCAACATCGCGTACATGTCGCGCTATGGCGTTCATGCCGGGACGGTGACGATCATCTTCGAGAAGCACTGATACCAGGGCGCAAAGGGTCAAACGCGTTGCGCCTTGGTATCACACCCATTTCGCTTCGGGGGGCAGGCTCATCAGCACGGCATTCGCGTCATGCCCCGTCGCCAGCCCGAATTTGGTGCCGCGGTCATAGACCAGATTGTATTCGGCATAGAGCCCGCGATGAACCAGCTGGGTGTCCTTGTCGGCCGCGGTGAAGGGCTGCACGCGGCGGCGCTCCACCAGCGGGGTGAAGGCGGGCAGGAAGGCCCGGCCGATATCCTGGGTCAGCGCGAAATCGGCCTCCCAGTCGCCGGAGTTGCGGTCGTCCATGAAGATGCCGCCGACCCCGCGCGCCCGGCCGCGATGCGGAACGTAGAAGTAATCGTCCGCCCAGGCCTTCAACTCTGGGTAAAGCGTGGCGCCATGGGGGTCCAGATGGGCCTCTTGCTGGGCGTGGAAATGCGCCGTATCCTCGGCATATTCGATGCACGGGTTCAGGTCCGACCCGCCGCCGAACCACCAGGCATTCGGCGTCCAGAACATCCGCGTGTTCATGTGCACCGCCGGCACATGCGGGTTCTGCATATGCGCAACCAGGCTGATCCCCGAGGCCCAGAAGCGCGGATCGTCCGCCATGCCCGGCACGCCGCGCGCGGCCATCGCCTTTTGCGCCGCCGCGCCTAGCTGGCCATGCACCTCGGAGACATTGACGCCGACCTTCTCGAACACCCGGCCGCCGCGCAGCACGCTCATCAGCCCGCCGCCGGCATCCTCGCCCGCCGCGCCGGCGCGCTTCGTCTCGGTCACCTCGAACCGGCCCGGGTCGCGTTCGGCAAAGGGACCGGTCGCATGGCTGTCCTCGAGCCCCTCGAACGCCGCGACGATCCGATCGCGCAATTCCCGGAACCATGCCGCCGCGCGGGCCTTTTCGGCCGCCATCGCCCCCGTCGCCGTATCCTTCATCGTGCACCTCCTGGCTTTGCCCCACGCCTAGCATGCGGCAGGACGCCGCGGCCAGCCCCGGCGCAGTCCTTCAGTTTTTCTTAAAGATTTTCCGACATTCCGGGGGAATGCGCACGATCCTTCTTGCTGCCCTTGGCCTGTTGGCCGCCTGCGAAACGCAGCAGGCCTATTGCGAACGCAGTGCCGGGCGCGACCTGGCGGAGCTTGAGGCGCTGATCGCCCGCACCGAGGTCGCCATCGCCCGCGGCTATACCGAGGAAGAGGTCGCGCTGCCCTATACCTATGACGCGGTCTGCGAGGATGCCGAAGCCGGGCCGAACGGCCGGCGCCCGCGCTGCACCCTGACCGGTGTCCGTTACGAAACCCGGCGCACGCCGATCGATCCGGCGGTCTGGCAGCCGCGGCTCGACAATCTGCGCGCCATGCTGCCCGACGCCCGGCGCGCCGCCATGGAACAGCGCGCCGCCTGCGCTGCCCGGTTTCCCGAAGCCTAGGCTGGCGGCCCGGCCCGCGCCGGGTTACGCAGGCGCCATGCGCCATCTCCCCGCCTTTCTGTGCTTGCTTGGACTGCTGGCGGGCTGCGCCCCCCCGGCCGAGCGCTGCGCGAACCGGGTCGAGCGGCAGATTGCCGCGCTCGACGACGCGATCCTGGGCGGCGAGGCGGCGCTTGCCCGCGGCACGCGATGGGTGAACCAGCAGATCTATACGACGCAATACCAGCCCTGCAGCACGGGCAAGACCGGCTTTTGTCGGACCGTGGGCAGCATCGATGTGCCGGTGGAAAGACCCGTCGATGGCAGCGTCGAGCGGGCGCGCCTGGCAGGGCTGCGGGCGGAACGGCAAGCCCTGCTGGCGCGCCGTGACGCCGATCTTGCCGCCTGCGCGGCGCCGGCACGGCGTTGACTTTTCGCCGGCCGGCACCGGCGCTAGAACGACATCATGCGGCCTGCCATCCCGATCCCGTTATGTCTGCTTCTTCTGGCCGGCTGCGCCAGCCCGGCCGAGCGCTGCGCAACGGCGGTGCTGGAGGATATCCGGATCATCGACGCGCTGATCGTGCAGACCGAGGCGACGCTCGCCCGGGGCTACGCGATCGAGACCCAGACCGTGCCCTATTCCACTGTCACCGGTTGCGGCGGCTGGTATCGCGGCGGCATCGCCCCGGGCTTTTGCACCGCCACCCGGGTGCGAACGCGCGAGGTCCCCGTCGCCGTCGATCTGGACGCGGAACGCGCCAAGCTTGCCTCGATGCAGGCCGAACGGGCGCGCAAGGCGCAGGCAGCGGCACCGGCGCTGGCGCGCTGCGCGGCGCTGGCGCCCGATGCGGGCACGCCACCCTGAGGGTCGGCCGCGTCGAACGGCCTAGCGAAGGAACGCGGCGTCGGTGACCCACCAGCCGGGCCGTGCGCCGGAAATCGCCGCAGCCGCAAGCCGGGCGCGCGACGGCTCGGCGTAAAGTCCAAAACAGGTCGCGCCCGAACCCGACATCCGCGCCAGCAGAACCCCCGGCGTCGCGCGCAAGGCGGCCAGCGCGTCGTCGATCGCCGGCGCGTGCAGCCGCGCCGGCGTCTCGAGGTCGTTGCGCGCCTCTCCCAGCCACGCCGCCAGGGCGGCCGCATCGGCAAAGCGCGCCGGCGGCGCGGGCAGGGGCGGGTTTTCGCGGCATTGCAGCGCGGCAAACACCGAAGGCGTCGCCACCGGAACGCCGGGATTGACCAGCACCGCCCAGAGCGGCGGCAGTTCCGGCCCGGGGCTCAGATGCTCGCCGACGCCGCGCATCCGCCAGCAGCGCGGGGTCAGGCAGACCGGCACATCGGCGCCCAGCCCCAGGATGGCAGCGCGATCGGGCAGCGGCCGGTCCCACAGCCGGGCCAGCGCACGCAGGGTCGCGGCGGCGTCGGACGACCCGCCGCCGAGGCCGCCCGCGGCCGGCAACCGCTTGTCGAGGGTGAGCGCCGCGCCACCCGGCGGGTCGTCGAACAGACGCGCCGCGCGCAGCACCAGATTGTCGCGCCCGGGCGGCACGGCGGCGGCACCCGGTCCGGTGACATGCAGCGACAGCGCCGCGGCCGGCATCGCGGCGATCCGGTCCCCCGGCCCGGCAAAGGCCACCAGACTGTCGAGCAGATGATAGCCGTCAGCGCGCCGCCCGGTGACGTGCAGCGCCAGGTTCAGCTTCGCCGGTGCGGTTTCTTCAACGGCCATTGCGGCCGGTCACGGGCAGGCCCTCTTCGGCGCGCACCGCGTCGAGACCGCGCGCGAGCTTGGCGCGAATGCGCTCGGCCGCGTCCGGTTCGGGATCGAAGGACAGCGCGCGGCGCCACTGGAACCGCGCCTCGCGGCTGCGCCCGACCATCCAGTAGACATCGCCCAGATGGTCGTTGACCACCGGATCGACCGGCAGCAGGGCGGCGGCGCGTTCCATCGGCGCGACCGCTTCGTCGAACCGGCCAAGCCGATACAGCGCCCAGGCCAGCGAATCGACGATATGGCCGGCATCGGGTTCCCTGGCAACAGCGGTTTCGATCATCGCCAGCGCCTCGTCGAGCCGCTCCTTCCGTTCCAGCAGCGAATAGCCCAGATAATTCAGCACATCCGGCTGGTCGGGCCGGATCTCCAGCGCGCGGCGGAAATCGGCCTCGGCCGCGTCCCAGTCGCCCGACCGCTCGCGCGCCATGCCGCGGGCGAAGTACATCTCCCAGGGCAGGGCGGCGCCATCGGGCTGCAGGGCGATGGCCGTGTCGAAGGCGGCCGCCGCTTCGGCGTGGCGGCCGATCCGGCGCATCAGATTGCCGCGCGCGATATGCACCTGCGCCCGGTCGGGATGGCTGCGCGCCAGCGCATCGAGCACCTCGGCCGCGGCCTCGTTGCGGCCCGCGGCGTGCAGCGTGCTGGCGCGACCGATCTCGGCATCGACGAAGGCGGGCGCGGCCCGGTCGACCCCGGCATAGGCGGCCGCAGCCAGGTCGAGTTGCCCTATATCCTCGAGGATTTCGGCCACCAGAACGGTGATCGCCCCGTTGCGCGGGGCCAGCGACTGGGCGATCCGGGCATGGACCAGCGCCTCGGTCCCGGGCGCGTTCCTGGCCATCGTGCCGGCCACGGCAAAGAACACCTCGCCGATCCCCTCGGCCGGGTTGCGCAGCTGGTCGAAGGTCACGACCTCGCCGGCCTCCAGCCGGGCTTGCAGATCGCGCAACACCGGGTCGTCGCCACGGGCGAGCGTCGCTTCGAGCAGCGCCAGCGCCTCGGGCGCGCGGTCGGTCCCGGCCAGCAGGGCGGCGCGCGCCGCGACCGCCTCGGCGCCCGGCTGGGCCGCCGCGTCAAGCAGGGCAAGCGCGCCTTCGGGGTCGCCCGATACCGCCCGGGCCAGGGCGGCATTGTAGCGGCGAAACGGGGCATGATCCCCAGCCGCGGCACCGGCGTCGAAGGCCGCCATCGCGTCGGCGGTTCGGCCTGCGCCCAGCAGCGCCCAGGCGCGGATCAGATCGTCGACCATCGGTGCAAAGCGCTGGCCGGCGGCAAACCCATCGACGACCGCCTGGTAGTCGCCGGCGCGCAGCGACGCGGCCATCCGGGCCAGCGTCGCCGCGCGGCTTCGCGCCCCGGTCTCCATCAATCGCGTGGCCAGATCGGCCGCGCGATCCATCTGGCCCGCGCCGATATGGGCCAACACCGCGCCCTGAAGAAACCGCGGATCGTTCGGCGCCGCGGCCAGCAAGCGGTCGTATTGCCGCGCCGCTGGCGCGAAATCCTCGGTCATGCTGGCCTGGCGGGCGGCAAGATAGGCGCCCGACGGCAGTTGTGGTGCCGCCGTGGCGGGGAAGCCGAGGCCAAGGCCAAGGCCAAGGCCAAGGACCAGGAGCAGAGCGGGAGGGGAGCATCGTTTCATCGTCCACAGGCTAGGTCGGCCGGGGCCCCGGGGCAAGCCCAGGCGCCGAAGGCGGGGCCGCCTCGGGGGGCATCGAGCCCCCGCTCGGCGGCCGGGGCGTTGCGCGCCGCGGCGCCGTCAGGCCGGGCCGGTCCGGCTCAGCCGAGCCATGAAGAAGCCGTCCATGCCGCCCTGCGCGGGCCAGAAATCGGGCCGGGTGCGCAGCCCCATGCCGGCCATGGCGGCCTCGGGCGGCAGGTCGAAAGCGGCGGGGTCGACCGGCTGCGCGACCAGATCGGGGTGGCGCGCCAGGGCGGCCGCGACCCGCGCCGCGCCCTCTTCGGGCAGCAGCGAACAGACCGCATAGATCAGCGTGCCACCCGGCCCCAGCGCGGCGACCGCCCGGTCGATCAGCGTATCCTGCAGCGCGATCAGCGGTCGGAGCGCCGCGGCATCCTTGACATGCGGCAGATCGGGGTGGCGCCGGATCGTGCCGCTGGCCGAGCAGGGCGCGTCCAGCAGCACCGCGTCCCAGGGCCCGGGCGGGACAGCCTGCCGCGCATCGCCGATCACGGTTTCGGCGTCGAGCGCGGTGCGCGCGAGGTTCGCGCGCAGGCGGGCGATCCGGCTGGCCGACAGATCGAGCGCGGTGACCCGGGCGCCGGCAGCGGCCAGTTGCAGGGTCTTGCCGCCGGGGGCCGCGCACAGGTCGAGCACCCGCGCGCCCGGGTCGGGGGCGAGCCAGCGGACAGGGATCGCCGCGGCCGCGTCCTGGACCCAGAACCGGCCTTCGTCAAAGCCGGGCAAGGCGGTGATCGGCGGCGCGCCGGACAGCCGCAGGCTGCCGCCGGGCAGCACGATGGCGTCAAGCTTGGCCGCGCGGTGCGCGGCCTCGGCGGGGTCGCGCAGCGTCAGGTCGGTCGGCGGCCGGTGCTCATGCGCCGTCTCGATCGCGGCGACCGCTTCGGGCCCATCGGACGCGATCAGCGGGGTCCGCAGCCAGTCCGGCAGACGGGTCGGCGGCGCCGCGGCCCAGGCTGGCGCCCCTGCGGCCGCCACCCGGCGCAGCACGGCATTGACAAGCCCGGCATGGCGGTCGCCGCCGGAGCCGTGCCGGGCCAGGGTCACGGCGATATCGACGGCGGCATGGGGTGGGGTGCCGAGACCGTGGATTTCCACCGTGCCAAGCCGGAGGAGCGTCCGGACAGGCGGCGGAGGGCGGCGGCGAACGAACCGGTCGAGCACGGCATCGGCCCGGCCGAGACCGCGCAGCGTGGCGCGCGCAAGCCCCAGGGCCTGCGCCCGGGTCGGCGGGTCGAGCCGCGAGAGGCTGGCGGCATCGGGATCGAGCGCGCGGCCATCGGCAAGAACCGCCAGCAGCAGGCGCGCCGCCGCGCGCCGCGCGGCAAGGCCCGGAGTCGATGGGCGGGGCGCGGGGGTCATGCCGTTGGGCTACAGCCCGGCGGCGCGACCGGCAAGCCGCGTGGCTGATGGGTCCGGGAAAACGCGCTGGGACGGTGCCGTATTTTGTGAACGCCGACTGCGGCCCCGCCGCGCCCCTTCGGCCCCCCGTCTGGCTGACGGGACAGGACAGGATCGTTGGCCCAGGCGGGGAGGCGTGCGGACAACGCTCATCATCGGTGACCGGTCGTATCAGGCCTTCCGCTCGACCTGGCGGATCGCGGCGCCGATGGTCTGGCGCCGGCCGCCCTGATCGTAGGTTTCCATCACGCCACCGCGGCGGGCCGCGTCAAGCTTGGCCCGCGCCGTCCGCAGGCCGGAAAGTGCCGCCGCCAGCATCCGGTCGTTGTGGCGCGCGGCGGCGCGCAATCGGCCGAGCGCGGCGCTGTCCATCCGGTCGGGCGGCAAGTCCGCCAGCGCCTCGGCAAGTCGGGCCTTGTCGTCGGCCAGCGCCGCCAGCGCCGCGACGTCGCCGGCGCGCAGCGCGCGGCGTTCGCGGTCGAGCAAGGCGTCGAGTTCAGCGGTTGGCATCGTCCGCCCCCTCTTGGTCGCGCAACGCGGCAAACACGACATCGGCCAGGCCGATGCCACCTGCCGCGACCAGGCGTTCGGCCTGCGCCTCGACGAGGAACGAGGCAAACTGGCCCTCGCCGCTGCCGCCGCCGAAGGCGCCGGGTGTCCGGCCGAGCCCGGCATGATCGAGCATCTGTGCCAGAAACGTCGCCTCGAACGCCTCGGCGGCGGCGCGCAAGGCGCCCTCCTCCGGGGCGACCGGCTGGGCGGTTGTTGCGGCCAGGGGCGCAGCGGGGATGAGGTTCGGCGCGGAATCCATGGGGGCAGCTCCGGTCGGTTGCGCGGCCATCCTGACCGGATGCGGTAAAGAACCGGTAACCCGGCCCGTGCGATGACCGCAGCCAGTCCACGAATCGCCGGAGGCCGCCCTTGAACCCGCTTTTCCCCGCCCCATCGCGCTGGCCCGGCGACGCCGCGCCGCCAACCGCCTCGGGGATGCCGGTGCCCGCCGATGCCGGCGCCGGTTCCGGCATCGCCTTTGGCGCGATGCTCGGCGCCGAAGCCCCGCGCCTCCCCGGCTCGGTTCCGGAGACGCCAGACGGGAACGAGGCCTCGGGCGGCGCATTTTCCGATGGCGCCGCGATCGGTCCGATTTCGGTCACCTTGGTCGGTGCGGCGGTGACGGCCGCGATGGAGGCCGCTTCCGGGCTCCCGGCGGCCCCCGCGGGCAACCCGGCCGCGGCGGCGCGGCAATCCTGCGGCGCGGCCGACGGGTCGGCGCTGGCAGGGCGCTCGGCGGCGACACTGGCGACGCTTGCCGGAGATGCCGTTGTGCAGCGTGCCACCCCCGGCCTTGGCCAAGTCCCGCTTGGCGCATCGGTGGCGAACGCCGCCGGGCTTGCCATGGCAGGCTCCGGCGTCGCCGCCCTGGCCCGGGTCGCGGGAACGGTCATCCCGGGCGCTGCCGGCGCACCGGTCCCGAACGCACCCACACCCGGCGTTGCAGAAGCGGTCGATCCGGTCGCCGCGGGAGCCGCGTCGCGGCCGGGCGCCATCGTGTCAGTCCCGGCCACGGTCCGGCCGCTGCCCGCCGGCCGCATGGTTGCCGCGGCCGACCCGGCAAACCCGGTCGCGGTGGCATCCGCGCCGAGGGCCAACGCCCCGTCGTCATTCTTGGCCAGCGCTCTGGCGTTGCCGTCCGCGATGGGGGACGACCCGGCCGTAGTGCGGCCGCTGCCCGCCGGTATCCCCGCTGCCAAGGCTGGCGGCGGCGGATCGGTTCAGCCGGTGGAGCCGCCGGCCCAACCGGCGGCGACGACAGCCGTCGCCACATCAGCGCGCCAGCCCGCCGCGGCCCCGGCGCCCATCGCCGCTGCCGCCGCATCCCAACCGGGCAAGGGCGGCGACGGACCTCCGAGCGTGGATCGCCCTGCGTTTCCGGGCGCCCCTCCGGTCGCCGCCACGAACATGGCCGCGCAGGCAGAGGCGGTCGCGCGGGCATCGGAACCCGTCATCGGATCGAACGTGGCAGGCCAGGGGCCAGCGCCCGGCACGCGGCCGGCAGCGCCGTCGGGCGCAGCGGTGACGGGCGGCGCGCCCGCCAAACCGGCCGCCCCGCCGGTATCCGCGCCGGAAATCGCCGCCGGTCCGGCCGCATTCGCCGAGCGCGAGGCAGTGGCGGCCGATCGTCCGGAAGCCGGGCCGACCGCCGCCGAATCGCGCGGGACCACAACCACCGCCGCGGGATCGGCCGAACGGGGCGCGGCGACGGCGGCTCTGGCGCGCGGCATCGCGCAGCAACTGGGCGAGGCGCTGGCGCAGGATCCGGCGCGCCCCGTCGACATCCAGCTCGAGCCGCGGGAGCTTGGCCGGGTGCGCATGGTGATGGTCATCGGCGAGCATGGCCTGACCCTGACCGTCAATGCCGATCGGCCCGAAACGCTGGACCTGATGCGGCGCCATATCGACACCCTGGCGCAGGATTTCGCGGCGCTCGGCTATCGCGACCTCAGCTTCTCTTTCGCCGGGTCGGGTCAGGGCCATGCCGCGCCGGGGGGTGAGGGGCCGCTGCAGTCCGAGCCGGTCGATGACAGCCCGTCGGCCGGCCCTGCCCGTGCCATGGCGGGCTTGCCAACCGGCCTCGATGGCCGGCTCGACATTCGGCTTTGACGGGGGGGCGCCGATGTCCGTGACCGCAACGACGACCCCGTCCGGTCTGGCGCAGGCGGCCAATGCCACCGCGCAGGCCGGGGCCGATCGGACGGCCATCGCGTCGGATTACGACACCTTTTTGCGCATGCTGACGGCGCAGCTCAACAATCAGGACCCGCTCGACCCGATGGACACCAAGGAGTTTGCAGTCCAGCTCGCCACCTTTTCGCTGGTCGAACAGCAGGTGCGCACCAACGCGCTGCTCGAATCGTTGACCGGCGACGGGTTGTCGGCCGCGGCAGGCCTGATCGGGATGGAGGCGCGTGCGCCCGTCGCCGTGTTTTTTGCGGGCAGCCCGATCACCGTCTATCCGCAATTTGCCGTCGGTGCGACCGCGGCCCAGCTGGTGGTCCGCGATGCCGGCGGGGCGATCGTCGACCGCCGCGCGATCACCCCCGGCGAAACCCCGGTGACCTGGGACGGCGTGGGCGCAAATGGCGCAACGCTGCCCGAGGGCGCCTATCGGTTCGAGGTCGAAAGCCGTGAGGGCGATGCGATCCTCGACACGCTTGCCGCCGATACCTGGGGCCGGATCGTCGAAGTCACCGTGCAGGCCGGCGTTCCCCATGCGGTGTTCGAGGCCGGCGACAGCCTGGCGGCCGACGACCTGTCGGCGCTTCGCGATGCGCCCGGCGCCGGGTAAGCCTTAGCGGCTGATCCCACGGCGCAATGCGCATGGCCCATTGTGCCAGCGCCGCCCGCGCGCCGCCGATCGGATCGGCCCGGAAACGCCGCCTGGCGGCGCCTCCGGGCCAGGCTGCGCCGCGCGGCAGTGGCAAACCGGCGGCAGGCGTGCTACATAACTGTCACAGATGATCTGTAGCAATCTTGTCATACCGGCCGACCCTTCGCCGATGCGTGCGTGCGCGATGCGGGTCGACCCCGTCCTTGCCGCGCCGCCTGTGGGAACCCCGTCATGAGCCCTCGCCTGATCGTCCTGTCGAACCGCATCCCGATGGAGGATGCCGAACCGGCAGGTGGGCTGGTATTCGCCCTGCATGACTGTCTGAGCCAGCAGGGCGGCGTCTGGATCGGCTCGGCCGACGTTCCCGTCAGCACGCCGGCCGACAGCCTGACCACGGTCGGCACCGGCACCTATACCCGCAAGACCTTCGACGTGACCGAGGACGATCAGCGCGACTTCTACCTCGGCTACGCCAATTCGGTGCTGTGGCCGCTGTTTCACCGCCGTGCCGACCTGATTGCGATGGAGCCGCGCTATTCCGAGGCGTATCGCAGCACCAATGCCCGCGTTGCGGCGCTGATCGCGCGGGAGTTGCAGCCCGGCGACCTGCTCTGGGTGCACGACTATCATTTCCTGCCGGTGGCGCGGGAATTGCGCCGGCGCGGCATCGACAACCGGATCGGCTATTTCCTGCACACACCGTTTCCGCTGGCCGCCAATGTGCCCGCCCTGCCGGAACGCGACGAGTTCCCCGAATGGCTGGCCGCCTATGATCTGGTGGGCCTGCAGACCGAGCGCGACCTTGCCGCGCTGCGCGAGTATTTCCGCGGCGACCCGGCGGCCGAGATCGACGCGGCGGGCACGATCCGCACCGCCGATGGCAGCTTTCGCGCCATCGCCCTGCCGATCGGGATCGATGTCGATGCCTTCATCGCCCAGACCGACGCGTCGGATGGGGCGGACCGGCTGCGGCTCGACCCGACCGAGCGGTTGCTGATCGGGGTCGACCGGCTGGATTACTCCAAGGGGCTGGTCAACAAGTTCCGCGCCTTTGCCGCCTATCTGGACGAGCATCGGGCGGCCAACGGGCCGCGCGCGACGCTGTTGCAGATCGCACCGCCCAGCCGCGGCGCGCTGGACGCCTATCGCGAGATCCGGACCGAGCTTGAATCGGCTGCCGGTGCGATCAACGGCGAACATGCGATGATCGACTGGACCCCGATCCGCTATATCTGCCGCAACGTTCCGCGCGAAAGGGTGGCCGGGCTTTACCGGCGGGCCGATGTCGGGCTGGTGACCCCGCTGGCCGACGGCATGAACCTGGTCGCCAAGGAATATGTCGCAGCGCAGAACCCCGACGATCCGGGCGTCCTGATCCTGTCGCATTTCGCCGGTGCGGCCGAACAGATGGGCGGCGCGCTGCTGGTCAACCCGTATGACGAGGCCGAGATGGCCGAGGCGATCGCGCGCGCGCTCGACATGCCGCTCGACGAACGCCGGGCGCGCCATGCCGAGATGCTGGCCGGGTTGCGCAGCCATGACATCGGCTGGTGGGCCCGGACCTATATGGCCGAGTTGTCGCGCCCCGATCCTTCCGTGCCGGGGCTGGGCGCCGCCGGCCAGGGCAGCGGGACCGCGGCATAGGGCATATAGAGCGGGTGGCGCGGATGGCCGTCGCGGGTCAGCCCGAGATGGCACAACGAATAGCCGACGCCGCGCAGCAAGGTGGCCACCGCCGCGCCGCGCCCGCGATGCGCGCCATGCACGCCCCAGCCGCACAGAACCCGGTCGGCCCACCGGCCGGCAGCGCCGAGCGCCGCGTCGTTGGCAGGGCCCACCGGGTCGGCGACGCGGCGCAGCGCCCGGGGGTCGGTCGCGCGCCAGGCAAACAGGTTGACCACCCGAAACGCGCCATGGCCCAGCTGCCGGGCGCGCCTTTCGCAACGCTCGACCGTCGGGTCGTTGCGGGTTTCGGTGGCGGTCGAGGGGTTGAGCAGCACGAAGGCCAGCCGCGACCCGGCCGGGTCCCAGACCCGCGTCAGGCTGTAGCGATAGCGCGCGCAATCCGAATAGACCGCCGTTGACGCGGTGCCGCCGGCCCGGTGGGTCCGCGCGATCAACCGGCAAAGACCCGGGTCGGATGCAACGCGCCCGCCCGGTAGACGCCGATCGCGACCGCCCGGCCGGCCGCGGAGGCCCAGGCAACATCGCCGTAATTCGCCGCCGTCAGCACCGGTGCCGGGTTGCCGTGGCGCAGACGGGCGGCGGCCTCGGGGGCGCAGCGCAGTTCGGGCAGCCCGACAAGCCCGGTTTCAAGCGGCAGCAGCAGATCGTCGAGCGCGGCATCGCCGGCCTGCGCGGTGATCCGGGCCAGCGGGATCGCATCCTCGGCCTCGAACGGCCCCGACCAGATCCGGCGCAGCGCGGTGACATGGGCGCAGCCGCCCAGGGCGGTGCCCAGATCGCGCGCCACCGCGCGCACATAGGCGCCCTTGCCGCAGACCATTTCCAGCTCGGCATGGTCGGGATCGGGCCGGGCGATCAGGCGCAGCGCCGCGATCGTGACGGGGCGCGCGGCCGGCATCACATCGTCGCCCGCCCGGGCCCGGACATGGGCCCGCTCGCCATCGATATGGACGGCCGAAAACCGTGGCGGGGTTTGCACGATCTTGCCGGTGAACCGGGTCAGGGCAGCAACCAGCGCGGCATCGCCCGGGCGCCGCGGGCTTTCGCCCACCACCCGACCATCGGCATCGTCGGTGTCCGTCGCCACGCCGAAACGGACGGTGAAACGATAGGCCTTCTGGGCGTCGGTCACATGCGGGATCGTCTTGGTCGCCTCGCCAAAGGCGATCGCCAGCAGCCCGGTCGCCATCGGGTCGAGCGTCCCGGCATGGCCGGCCTTTCGCGCGTCGAAGGCACGGCGCACCGTGTTGACCACATCCGCCGAGGTCGGCCCGCGCGGCTTGTCGACCGCCAGCCATCCCGCGATGTCGCGTCCCTTGCGCCGGCGTCCCATCTGGTCTGCCCCGATCCCAAAAAGAGTCGCCCGCTAGCCAACGCCGCGCCGCGCGTCAACCGGCAGGCGCGGCGACGCCGATGATCGGGCCAAGCGGCAGGCCGATATCGGACCGGCCAAGCGCGGGCGCATGCAGCCGCGACACCGATCCGTCGAGATAGAGTGCATCGGGCACGCCCAGCCCGTCGCGAAACAGCCGGCCGAATTCGAAGAACGTCACCGGTTGTTCGGAAATCGCGAAAAGGACGCGACCGTCGGCGGCCACGCCGACCCCGTTGCGGACATAGCGCGAGTCCGAATCGGGCAGAAAGCGCGGGTGCAGGTCGCCACCGATCACCAGCAACGGCCCCGACTGGGTGGCAAAGCGGCAGACCGGTCGCGCGGCGGCGAATGCCTGGGTCTCGATGACCCGGGCGCCCTCGGGCCCGAGGCAGAACACGCCATTGGGCAGAAGCGCGAAATTGCCGCCGCGCGCGCGGGTGATCAGCGGCGCGCGCTCGACCCCGTCCTCGATGTAAAGGCCGACCGGTTCGCGGTCGGGGTGATACATCCCGGCATTCATGGCAAAGGCAAGCCGCGCGCCGCGTTCGCCAAGCGCCCGGTCGACGGCGCGAAATCCGCCATAAAGCGTGCCGTCGGCGTCGCGGTGCCACATCCGGATGCTGTCCTGCGCCGGGTCGGCCTCGCAGATGGTAAAGTGCTGGCCCTCGAACGACATCGGCGCGCAGCCCGCGGCCGGGGCGGGGGCGGCGGCGACCAGCAACAGTGCCGCGCCGGCCGCCGCGCCGAGCCGCCTCATTCCCGATCGAGGTCGCGCCGGACCTCGGGGCTGTTCAGCAGGCGTTCGGTCGCCTCCATGCGGTCGAAGCTTTGATCGATGACAAAGCGCAGTTCGGGCGCGTATTTGAGCGTCATCTCGCGGGCCACAAGGCGGCGCAATTCGGCCCGGTTCCGGTTGAGCGCGGCCAGCGCGGCGTCCCGGTGCCCGCCCCCCAGCGGCATCACATAGACCTTGGCGACGCGCAGATCGGGGCTGGCCCGAACCTCGCCGACCGTGATCGAAAAGCCGTTCAGCTCGGGGTCGTGCACCTCGCCGCGCGCCAGCACCTCGGACAACGTGCGGCGGATCAGTTCGCCGACGCGCAGCTGGCGTTGCGACGGGCCCTGGGCGGGCGAGGGGCGGGGTCTGCTCATGGCGGCCATCGGGCTCTGTTGCGGAAGGGATAGGCCGCCGGGCGCGCCGACGCAACCGCCCCTTGCCGGCGGGCCGCTTGCCGCCTAGCACGGGCGCGCAGGGAGGGCCGCACCATGACCGCAACAACACCGATCGCCGTGACCGGGGCCGCCGGCCGGATGGGCCGCATGCTGATCGACATGGTGACGGGCAGCCCGGCCGCCGCGCTTGTGGCGGTGACCGAGGCGCCCGGCCATCCCTGGATCGGCCGCGATCTGGGCGAATGCCTCGGCCGCGCGCCGATCGGCATCACGGTGGGCGACGATCCGGTCGCGGCGGTGGCGGTGGCCCGCGCGCTGATCGACTTCACCACTCCCGAAGCGAGCCTCGCCAATGCCGCGCTGGCCGCCCAGGCGCGTATCGTCCATGTGATCGGCACGACGGGCCTGGACGATGCCGACCTGCCGCGGCTGCAGGCGGCGGCGCGCCACGCGGTGATCGTGCAATCGGGCAACACCAGCCTGGGCGTCAACCTGCTGGTCGAGATCACCCGCCAGGTCGCCGCCGTGCTGGGCCCCGAATACGACATCGAGGTGGTCGAGGCGCATCATCGCCACAAGGTCGATGCCCCCTCGGGCACCGCGCTGATGCTGGGCGAGGCCGCGGCGGCCGGGCGCGGCGCGGTGCTGGCCGAGATCGCCGAGCGCGGCCGCGACGGCCCCGATGCCGGGCCGCGCGCGCCCGGCGCGATCGGCTTTTCGGCAATCCGCGGCGGCGATGTGGTGGGCGAGCATGACGTGATCTTTGCCGGTCCGGGGGAGCGCGTGGTGCTGCGCCACATTTCGCACGACCGGGCCTTGTTCGCCCGCGGTGCGCTGCGCGCGGCGCTGTGGGGCCAGGGCCACAAGCCCGGGCTTTACGCGATGCGCGATGTGCTCGGCCTTGGGTGATCCGACAGGCCCGGTGCAGCGTATATCCTTTCAAGTTGCGGCGCTGGCCGCCAATCGCGTTGAGAGGAAAGGGATTGCGATGAAACATGCCGTTCGATTTGCCGTTGTTGCCGCCATTGTGGCGATCCTGCAGCCCGGTCAGGCCCTGGCGAACGGGTTCCAACAGCTGGAAGCCCGGTCGCAATTCCTGTCCGTGATCGAGGGGCGCAAGCTGACCCGCATGGGGATCGAGCTTGACGTGACCCCGTCGGGCGAAATCCGTGGCCGTGCCTTCGGGCGGCCGGTTGTCGGTGCTTGGAACTGGCAGGACGGGTATTTCTGCCGCGATCTCTACTGGGGCCAGCGCAATCTGGGCCCGAATTGCCAGGCCGTGCAACTCGATGGCCGGACCATCCGGTTCATCTCGGACCGTGGCACCGGCGAATTCGCCGATCTGCGGCTGCGCGACTGATACCCGTTGACAGGGGTGGCGCATCTGCTGCGCCAGTGCGTTGCGGCGCCCGCGGGCTGCCGTGACAAGACGGTCGTTTCCAGCGCTGTGTAGATCGGCCTGGGGCCTTCAAGTCGCCAACACCGTCTCCGGAAACAAGCGGGCTGGCGCGAGCCCGCACAGGGACACGTTGCGCCCCGACCGTGCCACAGAACGGGCGACGGTGGGGCGCGAAGCGCCAACAGCATTTCGTTCAAATCGCCAATGCTCGACCCGCCGCGGTTAAGCCTCTGTTCAGCGTGGCCGGTGAGTGTGGGCGTGCATCCGGCAGCGTCCGGGTGGCGCGGCGGCGTTCCTGCGTCGCCGCACCGGTCAGAAGGGCCCCGTCGCCACGCGCAGGCGCGCGCCGGCCCGATCAACTCGATGGCAAAGCCATCCCGGACGGAAGGAAAATCCAATGTCCAGCATTCTGACGAACGCCAGCGCAATGGTCGCGCTGCAGACGCTCGAAGGCATCAACAAGTCGCTCGCAAGGACCCAGAACGAAATCTCGACCGGCAAGACGGTCGGCTCGGCCAAGGACAATTCGTCGATCTGGGCGATCTCGAAAGTCATGGAAGCCGACGTGAAGGGATTCATGGCGATCTCGGACAGCCTGTCGCTGGGTCAATCGACCGTGACCGTCGCCCGCGAAGGGACCGAGACGATTTCCGACATGCTGAGCGACATCAAGGGCAAGATCGTTGCCGCACAAGAGGCGAATGTCGACCGCGACAAGATTCAGACCGATATCGATGCCCTGACCGACCAGATCACATCGGTCGTGAACGCCGCCCAGTTCAATGGTCTCAATCTGCTGAGCGGCACCGACGACGTGAACATCCTCGCCTCTCTCGATCGTGGGGCAGACGGCACCGTCACCGACCGGTCGATCACGGTCAGCCGGCAGGACATGTCGACCTCGGCCGGGACCAACGGCGTCGGGTCGGGCGGCACCAACCTGGCTTCGCAGATCCTCGATGCGGCTTCGGGCTCGACCTTTGTCAGCAGCACGCTGTCGGCCACCGGCGTCACCGCGGTTCTCGAGTTCAACTCGACGGCCGGCAACTGGGACGAGGATGACACGGCCAGCGTCACGGTCGGCGGCACCACGGTGACCTATACCTCGACCGCCGATGACAGCAGCGATCAGACGGTGCGCGACGGTTTGCTGGCGCAATTGCAGGCGCTCGACCTCGACAATGTGACGTTCGAAGGCACCGGCACCGACCAGATCACGATCACCTCGACGCGGGCCTTCGAATCGCTCGACATCGCCGTGGCGGATACCCAGGGGGGCGGCGGCGACGGCAACGCCTACATCTTTTCGATCAACGGGTCCGCAACCGCCAACACCACCACCGAATCGGGCACCATCAACCAGCGCGCCGAAGAGATCTTCTTCACCACGGCGGCCAGCCCGGCCGAGGGCAACAGCTATCAGGCGTCGATCGCCGGCAATGCCTATTACTACACGGCCGGCAAGGGCGAGACGTTCGAAGATGTCGCACGCGGGCTGAAGACGGCCATTGACGCGGCCGGCATCACCGGCATCACGACCCAGGTCGCCGTCAACGCGACCACCGGACAGGCAAGCCTGAAGATCGACAACAGCGGCTCCGACAAGAACTTTGCGACCGCTGCGATGGATGGCGGCACCGCATCGGGCGGGCTGTTCGGGCTCGACAATATCGATGTCACCACCGATGCCGGCGCCGATGCCGCGTTGCAGAATATCGAGACGTTGATCGACAATGCGATCGACGCGGCGGCCGCTTTCGGTTCCGATCAGGGCCGCATCCAGACCCAGAACGAATTCATCGGTTCGCTCACCGATTCGCTCAAGGTCGGGATCGGCACGCTGGTCGATGCGGATATGGAGGAAGCCTCGGCGCGCCTGCAGGCCCTGCAGGTCCAGCAGCAGCTGGCGACCACGGCCCTGTCGATCGCCAACCAGACGCCGCAGAACATCCTGGCGCTGTTCCGCTGATCGTTGCGGAGGCTGGGGCGCGGGCCGGTTGGCCTGCGCCCCGGACACCACACCCTGACACCCCCACACGCGCTTGGAAGGACACGACGTGAACGCTTTCCACCAGGCCGCCACGGCCTATGCCGCAGCCGCCCCGATCCGCACCCACCAGGACACCGAATACGACGCTTTCGCCCAGATCACCCATCGCATGCGCCGCGCCGCCCGGGCTGGCCGCAAGGCCTTTCCGGACCTTGTCGCGGCGCTGCACGACAACCGACGGCTGTGGACGATCCTTGCCGTCGAGGTCGCCGACGAAGCCAACGCGCTGCCGCGCGACCTGCGCGCCCGCATCTTCTATCTGGCGGAATTCATCGCCCAGCATACCCCGAAAGTGCTGACGCGCGAGGCCGGCGCCGAGGCGCTGATCGAGATCAACACCGCCATCATGAGGGGTCTGCGCGGTCAGACCGGCGGCTCATGAGCGGGCTGGTCCTGAAACTCGGGCCACATGAGCGGGTGCTGGTCAATGGCGCGGTGATCCAGAATGGCGACCGCCGCGGCCGGCTGTCGATCCTGACGCCGAACGCGCATATCCTTCGGCTGAAGGATGCATTGCACCCCGAAGAGGCCGGGACGCCGGTGCGCCGGGTATGCTATATCGCGCAGCTGGTGCTGTCGGGCGATGCCGAGCCCGACGCGGCACGGCTGCAGCTGCTTCGCGGGATCGAGCAGCTGAGCCAGGTCTTCACCGATGCCGACAGCCGGACCCAGTTGGCGGCCGCCACGGCCTGTGTCGCCGACGACAAGTTCTATCCGGCGCTCAAGGCGTTGCGCGCACTGATCGCGCGCGAGGACCGGCTGTTCGCGGCGGCTGCGGTGCGGCCGCCGGGCGGGCCGCCCGATCCGGCCAAGGCGGCGCGTTCGCGGGCGGCCGCCGGGGCGGGCGCCGCGCCATGAGCTTTGCCCCGGCGCTGCCGCTCTCGGGCTATGCCGGCTGGCGGGTGCTGCAGACCACGCTCGACCGTCAGCAGGCAGCCCATGCCCAGACGCCGCAGATCGCCCGCGAGACAGCGGCGTTCCGCGACCGGATCGGTGACGTCACCAGCGCCGCCGATCTGGTCGCGGATCGCGGCTTGCTCAAGGTCGGGCTGGGGGCGTTCGGCCTGCAGGACGATCTGGCGAACAGCTATTTCGTGCAGAAGGTGCTGGAGGACGGGACGCTTGCGCCCGACGCGCTGGCCAACCGTCTGACCGACACGCGCTATCGCGACATGGCCCGGGCGTTTGGCTTCGGCGATGTCGATCCGCCCAACACGGTGTTGAGCAGTTTTCCCGACGATATCGTCGCCGCCTATGAGCTGCGCAGCTTCGAGGCGGCCGTGGGCACGCAGAACGAGGATTTCCGGTTGTCGCTGAACGCCCAGCGCGAGCTGGCGACGCTGGCCCCGGCGGCATCCTCGGACGACACGAAATGGTATACCGTGCTGGGCACACCGCCGCTGCGCACGGTGTTCGAGACCGCGCTCGGGATGCCCGAGGGCTTTGCCGCGCTCGACCTCGATCGCCAGCTTGCCGAGATGCGCAAACGCCTGCAGGCCACGTTCAGCGATTCCGAGATCGGCCAGTTTGCCGATCCGAAGCCGCGCGAGGATCTGATCCGCCGGTTCCTGATCCAGGCCGAGACGGGCGACACCGCCACCGCGTCGGGCGAGACGGCGCTGGCCCTGCTGAACGGCACCGCGGTGTCGGCCAGTTCGGTGCTTGCCGCGCTCTATCCCTGATCTGTCCCGATGCCACAGCGCAATGCGTGATGCCAAGCGGCAATGAGCGTAACGCGTTGCCGCTGGTCCGCCTCCCGCCCCGCCTCCGCGCCCCCCTCGCTTGGGCGCGGGCCATAGACGGATCTTGCGGGAATGGTGGTGCCCGAGGTCGGACTCGAACCGACACGCTGTTGCCAGCGGGGGATTTTGAATCCCCTGCGTCTACCATTCCGCCACTCGGGCCCGGGCGTGGCCTACCCCGCCGCCTTGGCCCGGTCAACGCCGCTTGACGGGCGCCTGCCGCCAAGGCAAGCGCGGCGGATGCTTCGTCGCCTTTACGACCGTACCCTGCGCATCGCCGAATCGCCCAACGCCATGCGCGGGCTGGCCGGCGTCAGCTTTGTCGAAAGCTCGGTCTTTCCGATCCCGCCCGATCTGCTGATGATCCCGATGATCCTGGCGCGGCCCGCCCGGGCCTGGCGGATCGCCTTTGTCACCATGGTCGCCTCGGTGCTTGGCGGTCTGCTCGGCTATGCCATCGGGGCGCTCTTCTTCGAAGAGATCGGCCGCCCGGTTCTGGAATTCTACGGCAAGGCCGACCGGTTCGACGAATTCGCGGCGGCCTATAACCAATGGGGGGCCTGGGCGGTGCTGATCGCCGGTGTCACGCCGTTTCCCTATAAGGTGATCACCATCCTGTCGGGGTTCACGGGCCTCGACATCTGGGTCTTCCTGATTTCCAGCCTGCTCGCCCGCGGCCTGCGCTTCTATGTCGTGGCGGCCTTGTTGTGGCGCTTTGGCGAGCCGGTCCGCGGCTTCATCGAACGCCGGCTCGGCCTTGTCTTCTCGGTTTTCCTGCTGCTTCTGCTGGGAGGCTTCGCACTCCTGCGCTATGTCTGAGGCGATGGAATCGATCCGCAGACCTGTCGTGCTGCTGGCCAGCCTTGGCGCCGTCCTGTCATTGGTCGGGGCCTATGGATTCGAGCATGTCGGCGGCTACGCGCCGTGCGAGCTGTGCCTGCTGCAACGCTGGCCGCACTGGATCGCCATCGGGCTGGGCGCGGCCTGGCTGATCCGCCCGATGCGGGTCTGGCTGTGGGGCGGGCTGCTGTCGATGGTCACCGGCGCGGTGCTGGGCGTCTATCACGCCGGCGTGCAGCAGCATTGGTGGCCCGGCCCTTCGGCCTGCAGCGGACCGAGGGATATCGGCGCGCTGTCGCCCGAGGATCTGATGGCCCAGATCATGGCCGCCCCGGTGGTGCGTTGCGACGAGGTGTCGGCGGCGATTTTCGGCATCCCGATGCCGGTGTGGAGTGCGGCGGCCTGCGCCGGCCTTGCCGCGCTGTGGGCGGTGGCGCTGTTCCGTCCCGACCTGCCGTTGCGCTGGCCGGCCCGGCCGGGCGCGGCGGAGGGGCGGCGTTAGCGCAGCGGGCCATTCTCATCGCGCCTTGGCATGAGGCGTGCTCGTTGCACCGTGGTCCTACGCCGCCTTCCACTTGATCGAACAGCCCATCGACGGCACCTGATCGGCCGGGCCGCGGCCGGTTTCGGCGACCTCGCGCATCGCCTCGTAAAGGTCGCGGCGCAAGTCGGGCGGGCCGGCCTCACGCCGCGAGGCGTCGAGGCGGCCGCGATACTGCAGCCCGAGATCGGCGTTGAAGCCAAAGAAATCGGGCGTGCACGCCGCGTCAAAGGCGCGCGCGACCGCCTGGTCGGCATCGTGCAGGTAGGGAAAGGGGAATGCCATCTCTTGGGCGAGCGCGGCCATCTTGTCCGGCGCGTCTTCGGGATAGGCAGCCGAATCGTTCGCGCAGATCGCCGCCACGCCCACCCCAAGCGCCTGCAGATCGCGCGCATCGCGCACCATCCGGTCGAGGATCGCCTTCACATAGGGGCAGTGGTTGCAGATGAACATGATCAGCAGACCGTTGGGCCCGCGAACCGCGTCGCGGGTCCAGACCCGGCCCGCCGTATCGGGCAGGGCGAAATCGGGGGCGGGCCAGTCGAACGCGCAGACCGGCGGGGTGGCAGCCATGGGGGCACTCCTTTTCCGTTCGGGATGGGAGCCAAGCGGACCAGACCGCCGGCGACCTGTCAATCCGGGCTGGCCGCGGGTAGTGTCTCAGTTTAAATCCTTCTTCCTATACGGCTCACGCTTCTTGGGTGCCGGCGCCCGAGCATCGATCAGACCCACAATCCATTCCATGTCATGCAAGGTATCGGTCACGCCAACGGCCATAGCGGGCGTCATGCGCAGGCTCTTTTGCATCCGTACGAAATTGTGGTGAACGAAGTAGAGCGAAAGCATGTGCAGGTGGTTTTCCAGCTTCTTGGAAAAGCCATTGGCCAGGCGCGTAAAGCGGCGCATACCCATGCGCATGGTAAGGTTCTGACGCTCGACATACGACGTGGAGACATGCGCCATGTCGGGCTTGCCTTCAACGCGGCGCTCTTTGATGCCTGTGTATTCTGCCGGGGAATACTTGCGCTCTGCGGTCTTGCTACCCAGATCGCCGTAGAGCTTCACCAGCATCGCGTAGTCAATGTCGCCGCCGAAAGCGCGCTCAACGGCTTCGAGATATGCCTTGTGGCCGTCTGTAGTCAGTTGCACCCGGTTAGCAAGGCGTCTGCACAGGTCGTCCATAAACTCTATTGCGGTAGCTGCCGAACGGTCGCCAACCTCATAGGATAGGATCATTTTGCTATCAGCGTCGATAGCCGTCCACGTCCACACATCGCCCGAACCTTCCGGCGCGGCCTTGGCGGTTTTGAAGTTCTTGTCTTTGGCGTAGACGAAAGACCAGATTTCATCGCACTGGACGCGCTGCGCGCTCACGTTGCGCACGGTTTCGTCGTGGTAAGCCGCGCAAGCCCCGCCAGCGTCAACCAGCAGCTTGGAAACCGTGTTAATCGACACGCCCGTCATGCGGCTGATCGAGCGCATAGAGGAACCTTCAACAAGCATGTTTAGGATGGTGCAGCGGGTTTTGGTGTCGAGTTTGTTCATACCTTCAATGTAGGTATGCAGCACTCATTTAGCAAGCAAGAAGTTCACTTTACTTGCGAGCGCCGACGAATATGCCGGTCAGCACCATACCGACCAGGCCGATTACCGTCGCAGCCGTGCTCCCAACTAGAAACTTCAGCACCTCCGGCTCAAGTGGGTTCTTGAAGCAGCCAAACCCATTCATCAGCAAAATAACTCCCACAACTCCCGAGTAAACGAACATGTATGTAAACGCCTTGGCTGCGCTTGGCTTCATGAGTTCGTCGAGAATTTCAGTTGTTCTAACTTTTTTTCTAAGCTCATCAATTTCTTGCTTTAAGTCAGCGTTTTCCTCAGTCACGCGAGAAAACGCAGAATTCATATCCTCAGGCCGCACCTGAACATCTGAACTAGTCGGCTTCACAACGGAAGCCGATTTGTCTAAATCATCAAGAGTGATTTCCTCAGGCGTGCTCTGCTCGTCCTGCAAGTGCTAGCTCTACGAAGTGCTGTTGAATGTCGGTTGGAACCAAGGCAGAATTTCGCCCTCTGCCGAAATATGCATTACTCCAAGGGGTTCCCGGCTCATGGGTCATTTCGGACAGTTCTAAGCCAGTATACTCGCCATACTTTTTCCAAACGTGGCTTATTATTGCCCGCTCACTATCAGTCAAATCCGCTTCAAAAGGCTCATCCTTCGACCGGCCCATCAGTCCTCCAGCGGTGTTCAGCCCAAAATCACGCAGGTGATTCCAGATAACGCGCATAACAGGGCCACCATCCCATGCCTCGATCCTACCGCTTACCAAATGCTCTCGGTTGATGGCCAAATTCCAGCCATGAGAAATGTAAACCAGCTTTTGAAGCTTCATTTGGTTCATGTTGCCGCCATTAAGTTTGATAAACTCATTGGCGATGGCGCGAGGGTCATGACTAGGCATCACCCCCACCTCGCGTTTGCGGCCTTGCGCGCGATCTTCGAGCGCTGGGCTGCTGTGGTGTTCTCCTGACGCGCCCGTGCGCCCGCCTTGCCGCTCTTGCGCTTGGCGGGGTGTTGCAGCGTCGTCTCTTGTTCCCCTCCGGTCGCGATCCTGGCAATGTGGACACAATTACCGATCACGTCCGCTGGCCTTTGCTGGCCTTGCGGTCCCTTGGGCATATCTGTTCTCCCTTGTGCTGAGCGGCGTTGATCCCGTGTACCCCAGCACAGCTACAGAAACGTTACGCAGAAGCGCGCTCGCCTTACTCCTAACTGTGAGCACCATACCACGCATGTCAAGCCCGCTGGATTTCAAACTTAGACACTACCTGGCCGCGCACCGCAGATCGCGGATGTTCTGGCCATAGATCGACGGATCGGCGGCATGGCCGCCCGCGAACACCGCGCGCCCTGCAACCAGGACATCGGCACCGGCGGCAACCAGCCCGGCCGCGCTGTCCGGCGCGATCCCGCCTTCGACCTGCAGGGCGACCGGGCGCCCGCCAATCGCGGCCGCCAGTGCCGCCACGGTCCCGGCCGTGGCCGGCCCGGGCAGCAGAACCGTGTCGACCAGATCGAGATGCGCGCCCAAATCGCCCAGATCGCCCGGATCGATGCCGGGCGGGACCGCCATGCCGGGCGCGGCCCCGGCGGCGCGGATCGCGCGCAGAAGCCCGGGCGGCGGCAGCCCGCCCGGCAGCCCGACGATCAGGCCATCGGGTCCGGCGCCCACGCAGGCGGCCAGAAGGGCCGGGTCGGGCAGGCCCGCCAGATGCAGATCGAGCCGTGTCAGAACATGCGGGCGCAGCGCCCGGCACAGCGCCGGCCCCAGCATCGGGCAGGCTGCCGCCGGGACGCATAGGTCAAGATGCACAAGGTCCGCGCCGGCGCCCTCGACCGCGGCCACCTCGGCCGCCAGATCGGCGAGGTCGGCCGCGCGCAGCGCCGCGGCGATGGCGACCGGCCGGCCGCTCATGCCGGTGCGTCCGCGCGCCGGGTCAGCATCCCGTCCGGATGGGGGCACACCGCCCCCCGCGCCAGCCCGCACGGTTGGGCGCGTGGCCCGGGTCTGGCGCGGCATGCCTCAGATCAGCGCGCCCATCGCCACCGCGGTGTCGGCCATCCGGTTCGAGAAGCCCCATTCGTTGTCGTACCACGACAGGACCCGGGCCATGCGGCCCTCCATCACCTTGGTCTGATCGGTGTGGAAGACCGAGGAATGCGGGTCGTGGTTGAAATCCATCGAGACCAGGTTCTCGTCGGTATAGCCCAGCACACCGGCCATCGGCCCGTCGGCGGCGGCGCGGATCGCGGCGTTGATCTCGTCGGTCGAGGTCGCGCGCGACGTCTCGAACACCAGATCGACGACCGAGACATTGGGGGTGGGCACGCGGATCGCCACCCCATCGAGCCGCCCGGCAAGTTCCGGCAGCACCAGACCGACCGCCTTGGCCGCCCCGGTCGAGGTCGGGATCATGCTCATCGCCGCGGCGCGGGAGCGATAGAGATCCTTGTGCATCGTGTCGAGCGTCGGCTGATCGCCGGTATAGCTGTGGATCGTGGTCATGAAGCCGCGGTCGATGCCGATCGCGTCGTTCAGGACCTTGGCGACCGGGGCCAGGCAGTTCGTCGTGCAGGACGCGTTCGACACGACCGTGTCGGCGGCGGTCAGGCTGGCATGGTTCACGCCATAGACGATCGTCTTGTCCGCGCCCGCCCCGGGGGCCGAGATCAGCACCCGCTTCGAACCGTTCTCGAGATGCATCGCCGCCTTGTCGCGGGCGGTAAACAGCCCGGTGCATTCCATCGCGATGTCGACGCCGTCCCAGGGCAGCTCCCTTGGGTCGCGGATCGCGGTCACCCTGATCGGCCCGCGGCCGACATCGATGCTGTCGCCATCCACGGTGACGGTGCCGGGAAACCGGCCATGCACGGAATCGTAGCGCACCAGATGGGCGTTGGTTTCTACCGGGCCAAGGTCGTTGACCGCCACCACCTCGATATCGGTCCGCCCGGATTCGACGATGGCGCGCAGGATGTTGCGGCCGATGCGCCCGAATCCGTTGATGGCTACTTTGACTGTCATGCTGTCTCCCCCTGATTGGCGCGGCATTGGGGCATCGCCCCCGTCTCGGCGGGCCTGATACGCCGCACCGGGCCGCGCGAAAAGCGGAAACTCCGCCGCAGCGGGCGGCTGGACTTGGCGCCGCGGCTGTGGAAAGCCCACACCCCAAGGAGACCGCCATGACGACCACCCGCTTTGCGCCCTCGCCCACCGGCTATCTGCATGTCGGCAATCTGCGCACCGCGCTGTTCAACTGGCTGATCGCGCGGGCCGCCGGTGGCACCTTCATCCTGCGGCTCGACGATACCGATCCCGAGCGGTCGAAGACGGCCTATGCCGACGCGATCCGCGAAGACCTCGACTGGCTGGGGCTGCATTGGGACCGCGAGGAACGCCAGTCGGCGCGGCTCGACCGCTATGCGGCGGCGGCCGACCGGTTGCGGGCCGAGCGCAGGCTTTACGAGGCGTTCGAGACGCCCGCCGAACTCGACCTCAAACGCAAGAAGCAGCTCAACATGGGGCGCCCGCCGGTCTATGACCGCGCCGCCTTGGCGCTGACCGAGGACGCGCGGGCGGCGCTGCGCGCCGAACGCCCGGGCTATTGGCGCTTTCTGCTCGACCCGGCGCGGATCGAATGGGACGACCTGATCCTGGGGCCGCAATCGATCGATGCCGCCAGCGTCTCGGACCCGGTGCTGATCCGCGGCGACGGCCAGGTTCTGTACACGTTGGCGTCCGTCGTCGACGATACCGAGATGGGGATCACCCATGTGGTGCGCGGCGCCGACCATGTGACCAACACCGCGACCCAGATCCAGATCATGGCCGCCCTGGGCCATGCGCCGCCGGCCTTTGCGCATCATTCGCTGCTGACCGGGGCGCAGGGCGAGGCGCTGTCGAAACGGCTGGGAACCCTCAGCCTGCGCGATCTGCGCGCGGCGGGGGTCGAGCCGATGGCGCTCATTTCGCTGATGGCGCGGCTGGGGTCCGCCGATCCGGTCGAATTGCGCCCCGACCTCGACGCGGTGATCGCGGGCTTCGACATCGCCCGGTTCGGGGCCGCGCCGACCAAGTTCGATGCGGGCGATCTGACCCCGCTCAGCGCGCATTTCCTGGCCGCCCGGCCGGTCGGCGCGGTGATGGCCGATTTCGCCGCCCTTGGGGTGGCGGCCGCGGAGGCCGAACGCATCTGGCCGGCGATCCGCGACAATGTCGCCCGCCGGTCCGACATCGCCGTCTGGGTTGGGCTGATCCGCGAGGGGGCGGCGCCGCTGATCGCGCCCGAGGACGAAGCCTTTGTCGCCGAGGCGCTGGCGCTGCTGCCGCCGCCGCCCTGGGTGGAAACGGCCTGGGCCGACTGGACCGGCGCGGTGAAGGCGGCGACGGGGCGCAAGGGCAAGGCGCTGTTCCTGCCGCTGCGCAAGGCGTTGACCGGGCGCGCGGACGGCCCCGATATGGCGGCGCTGATGCCGCTGCTGCAGAAGCCGCCGCGGTGAGAAGGGATCCAGCCGGTTGTACAGCGACCCGGCTGGGCCAGGCACAACGGGAGATGACGCGCGTTGGCGCGGCGACGCGGGCGGGAGGCGGACCGGCGCGATGAGTCAAACTCATTGCGCCTTGGTATTAGATGGGTGCGGAAGAGCTCAAAACGTTGTTGAGCCTGGGCAGGATTGAACGATCCAAACTGCCAGCCCCAGCGGGAGAAGTATGGTCACAGCAGTCAAGAACTTGATAACCGGCGTTCGGTCGTACCTCCTTAGGCCGAGGGCTGCGCGCAGCGCGTCTTTCAGGCCAAATCGGTTGTGGCGGGAAATCATGACCGTGAGCCATACCGCCAGGGGCCAAAAGACCACATGCACCCAAACGAGGCTCTCACTACATGCCAAACCGATGCCTCAATGCTAGCATTCCCTCGACAAAGAGACCCATCCGAAGACCTCAGGATCAAGCGTCTGGCACCCATCAGACACGCATACGCATAATTCTTGCATCGCCGCACGTCAACAGGCAAGGGCAAGGGACAGCAGGGAAAGGACCCGGTCATGGCCGGTCAGGACCAGGCGAAATTCCTTCAGGGCAATCTGTTCGGCCATGTCACGGTGATGGCGCTGACCGGGTCGGTGGGCCTTGTCGCGGTCTTCCTGGTCGATTTCATCGACATGGTTTTCATCTCGATGCTGGGCGTGCCGGAACTGGCCGCCGCGGTGGGCTTTGCGGGCGCGATCCTGTTCTTCACCACCTCCTTCGGGATCGGCATGGCGATCGCGGCCGGGGCGCTGGTGGCCCGCGCGCTGGGGCGCGGCGACGCCGCCGCGGCGCGCCGGCTGACCACCAACACCATGCTTTACGGCATTGCCGCGGCGGCCGTTTTCGCCGCCATTGTCTGGGCCTTTCTGCGGCCGATCACGGCGCTGGTCGGCGCCAGCGGCGAGACCCAGGAACTCGCCATCGGCTATCTTGCGATCATCGTGCCGTCGCTGCCCTTCCTCATCGTTGGCATGATGGGCGGCGCGATCCTGCGGGCCCATGGCGATGCCCGGCGGGCGATGGCGGCGACGCTGGCGGGCTCGGCGGTCAACCTTGTGCTCGACCCGATCCTGATCTTCGGTCTGGGGCTGGAGCTGACCGGGGCGGCGCTGGCCAGCGTGGCCGCGCGGGTGACCATCGCCGCGGTGGCGGTGCGGCCGATCCTGCGCGCCTATGGCGGGTTCGAGGCGCCGACGCTGCCCGGCATGGCCCGCGATCTGGGCCCGGTCTTCGCCATCGCGTTGCCTGCGATCCTGACCCAGCTGGCAACCCCGGTGGGCTCTGCCTATGTGATCCGCGCCATGGCCCAGTTCGGCGAAGCCGCGGTGGCCGGCATGGCGATCGTCTTGCGGCTGACGCCGGTTGCGTTCGCGGTCGTCTTCGCGCTTTCGGGCGCGATCGGGCCGATCATCGGGCAGAATGCCGGGGCAGGGGATTTCGCGCGGGTCCGCAGGGCCTATACCGCCGGGTTGATCTTTGCCGGGCTCTACACGCTGTTCGTCACCGCGCTGCTGCTTGCGTTGCGTGGCCCGCTGGCGGGACTCTTCGGGGCCGAGGGCGTGGCCCGCGACCTGCTGTTTCTGTTCTGCGGACCGCTGGCGCTGGCCTGGTTCTTCAACGCGGCGATCTTTGTCAGCAATGCCGGGCTGAACAATCTCGGCCGGCCATTCTGGTCGACCGCGGTGAACTGGGGCCGGCACACGGTCGGAACCGTGCCCTTTGTCGCGGTCTTCGCGGCCTGGCTTGGCGCACCTGGGGTGCTGATCGGTCAGGCCGTGGGTGGCGTGCTGTTTGCCGGCCTTGCCGCCGCGCTGACGCTTCAGGCGATCGGACGGGAAGAGCGGCCCGAAGGCCCCTCGCCGTTCCAGCGGGCCGCCCGTCAGGTGCGGCTGTATTACGAACGACGCTAGACGGCCACCGGTCACGATCGGCGACCGTTGATATGATACCGCCGCCCGGCCGATGCGCTGCGTGCAATCTGGTCGTTCAGAGCCCATGCGTTTAGGAGGGCGGCATGGCCGTCCCCATGCCCGCCCCATCCGAGCCGAACCGTCCGCCCGGGATTTCGGTGATCGTGCCCGTCTGGAACGTCGCCGACTGCGTTGCCGCCTGCATCGCCAGCCTGCGGGCGCAGGACTTCGCCAATTTCGAAGCGATCGTGGTTGACGACGGCTCGACCGACGACAGCCGGGCCATCGCCCGTGCCGCGATCGGCAACGATCCGCGCTTCACGCTGCTGACGCAGCCGAATCGCGGCCTCTCGGGGGCGCGCAATACCGGGCTTGCGCAGGCGCAGGGCAACTGGATCGCGTTTCTCGACAGCGACGACCGGGTTGCACCGGGATGGCTGGCGCGGCTTCACGCGGCCGTCCTCGCGCATGACGCCGCCTGGGCGGCCCGTGGCATACGCTTCGTCTATCGCGATGGCCGCACCGCCGATCATTCCGCGATCCATGGCACTGCCCGGCGTGGCAGAATCGCATGATCCGGCGGCCCGGCGCCTGATGCGGCGGTGGCCGCGCCCGGCCGAAATCGCAGCCCAGCTTGACGCGATCGCGACCCTGCCCGAGGCGGCCCGGCTTTCCCAGGGATGGCGCCGGCGGCTTTACGCGCGGATCGTTGCGGACGCCCTGCACGAGGCCCGGCCGGCGCATCGGTTTGCGCGCACCGCGTTCACCCTGCGCGCGGCACTGGCGGCCCGTCGACTTGGCCTTGCCAGGGCGCGCGGGGACCTCGACGCGGCAACGACGGGGCGGCGGCTGGCATGGATCATGGGCGGCGGTGCCAGACCCGCGGCCATGCCCGGGCCCGAAGCGGGGGGTCGGTGATGGCACCCGCCCGGATCGTGATGCGCAGCTTTCGGCCCCGTGGCGCCGCCCGGTTCCGGTTTCGTGCACGGTTCGAGGAATTCGCCTATGCCAACATCTCCTTCTACGATCCCGAAGCGCGGGATATCCTGTTTCATCTGTCGCTTCGCCGTGCCGCGGGGCTGGCCGTCTGCAACGAGCGGTGCGGTGACCTTGCGGC
>DNSZ01000037.1 GCA_003500165.1 Paracoccaceae bacterium
GAGGCGCAACAGGGCATCGCGCCATCCGTGGTCGACGCCGACGGCAACCGGGTCGAGCAGTTCGAACCGGGGCTGATCGCCTATGCCCGCGGCGGCAAGGACATCCGCTTCAACCAGCCCTCGGCCACCGGCGGCTACGGCGAGTACAAGCGGGCGAGCCTGCACACGATCTCGGCGGGGTTCCGGGTGCCCTATGAGCTGCTGACCGGGGACCTGTCCCAGGTGAACTATTCCTCGATCCGGGCTGGGCTCGTCGAGTTTCGTCGACAGATCGACGCCGTCCAGTGGCAGCTGTTCATTCCGATGTTCTGTGCGCCGATCTGGCGCTGGTTCACGGAAGCCGCATGGGCGGCGGGGCAAATCCCGTCGCCGACCGTGCCGGTCGAATGGTCGCCGCCGAAGTTCGAGGCGGTCGATCCGCAGAAGGACGCGATGGCGAACCTGCTGTCGATCCGGTCGGGCACCATGACGCTGGCCGAGGTGATCGCGAAGCAGGGCCGCAACCCTGACGCGGTGCTGGCCGAGATCGCTGCGACCAACGCCAAGCTCGATGCGCTGGGGCTGGTGCTCGACAGCGACCCGCGCCGTGTCACGAAAACCGGCAGCGCCCAGACCAGCGATCCGGCGACCGATCCGGCCGCCGACCAACCAGACCCGACCGCCGATGCGGATGCAGACCCGGCGCAGGCCGACCAACAGGACTGACCCCATGGACACGATGATCGAACTGCCGGCCATGCGCCGGTCGGCGGAGCTTGCGCCGAACACGGCCGATGCCCACAGCCGCACCGTCGAGGTGGTCTGGTCGGCGGGCGCGCGCGTCCGCCGCGCCACCTTCTTCGGCGAGCCCTATGACGAGGAACTGAGCCTCGATCCCGCCCATGTCCGGCTCGACCGGCTGAACGCGGGCGCGCCGTTCCTGAAGGTGCACGAACTCGACACGCTCGATGCGGTGATCGGCTCGGTCGTGCCGGGCTCGGCCCGGATCGAGAACGGCCGCGGCATCGCGCTGGTGCGGATCAGCGAGCGTGCCGATGTCGAGCCGATCTGGCGCGACATCCAGGCCGGGCACATCCGCGCGGTCTCCATCGGCTACCAGGTCCACCGCTTCGAGGTCTCGAAGCCCGAGGCCGCCCGCGAACTCTGGCGGGCCGTGGACTGGACGCCCTTCGAGGTCTCCGCCGTCGCGGTCGGGGCCGATCCCGCCGCCGGTTTCCGCGCCCAGCACCCGCTTCACGACTGCGTCCTCCACCGCCGGGACGCCCCTTCCAGCACGAAAGGACCGATCCCGATGACGGACAAGACCGAAACCCCGGCGCTCGACGCCGTGACCCCCGCCACCACCCAGCCGACCGAGCCGGTCGCAACCGAGGACACCACCATGACCGAGCCGAAGGCCACCACGACCGAGCCGCAGCGTGCCGAAGTTGAAGCCCGGACGCAGCCGAAGCTTCCGAAAACCGATGCCCCCGCGGCGCCCGACACCGAAGCGGTCGCATCGCGCGCCCGCGAGGCCGAGCGCGACCGCGTCTCCACCATCTACGACCTGGCCGGCCGGCTGAACCTCGAGCGGGGCTTCGCCGACGATCTGGTCAAGCGCGGCGTCAGCGTCGACGAATCTCGCCGCCTGATCCTCGATCAGGTCGCCGCCAAGTCCGACGAGACCCGGACCTTCAGCCATGTCTCGGTCCCGCTGGGCGGCCGGGACGAACACATCACCCGCCGTGACGCGGTGGCGAACGCGCTGCTGCACCGCTACAGCCCGACGCTGTTCCAGCTGGAGGACGCCGCCCGCCAGTATCGCGGCATGACGCTGCTGGAACTGGCCCGTGAAAGCCTCGGCAATGCCGGGGTCAACACGCGCGGCCTGTCGCGCGACGAGGTGGCGACACGGGCCCTGCACTCGACCTCGGACTTCCCCGAGATCCTGTCGGCGGTCACCAACAAGACCCTGCGGCAGGCCTACGAGGCCTATCCCCGCACGTTCATGCTGTTCTGCCGCCAGGTGCTCGCCACCGACTTCAAGGCGATGCACCGGGTGCAGCTCGGCGAAGCGCCGCAGCTGCTCGAGGTGGGCGAGAGCGGCGAGTTCAAGCGCGGCACGCTCGGCGAGAGCAAGGAGAGCTACAAGGTCAAGACCTATGGCCGGGTGGTCGCGATCACCCGCCAGACACTGATCAACGACGACCTCGACGCCTTCACCCGGATCCCGGCGATGTATGGCAATTCCATCGCTCAGCTGGAGTCGGACGTGGTCTGGGGCATCATCACCGCCAACCCGGCGATGGCCGACGGCAACGCGCTGTTCCACACCACCCACAAGAACCTGGCGGGCACCGGCGCGGCGCTCGATGTCGGCAGCGTCGGCGCGGCCCGCGCGGCGATGGCCAAGCAGACGGGTCTCGACAAGAAGACGGTGCTGAACGTCCGCCCCGCCTTCCTGATCGTGCCCGCCTCGCTGGAGCTGAAGGCCGAGCAGCTGGTCGCCCAGAATCTGGTGCCCGCCGCGACGTCCAGCGTGGTGCCGCAGTCGATCCGCACACTCGCGCCGATCAGCGAGCCCCGGCTGGATGCGGCGAGCGAGACCGCCTGGTATCTGGCGGCGAGCCCGAACCAGATCGACACCATCGAGTACGCCTATCTCGAGGGCCAGCAGGGCGCCTACATCGAGACGCGCAACGGCTTCGACGTCGACGGCGTCGAGATCAAGTGCCGCCTCGACTTCGGCGCCAAGGCCATCGACTGGCGCGGCCTCTACAAGAACCCGGGCGCGTAACCCGCTTCCAATGCTGAACACTGACATGCGGGCGGTCCTGACGGGCCGCCCTTCGTCTTTCCACGAGGATCACCCCCATGAAAACCTACGTCCAGCCCGGCAACACCATCACCCTGACCGCGCCCTATGCCGTCGCCTCCGGCGATGGCCTGCTCGTCGGCTCCATCTTCGGCATTGCCGCCGGAGCGGCCGCCCTCGGCGAGCCCGTCGAGACCGCGCTCACCGGCGTCTTCGACATCACCAAGGTCGGCTCGCAGGCCTGGACCGTCGGCGCGAAGGTCTATTGGGACGACACCAACAAGCGCTGCACCACGGTCGCCACCGACAATACCCTGATCGGCGTGGCCGTCGAGGCGGTGGCGAGCGGCGCGGGCGACACCATCGGCCGGGTGCGCCTGAACGCGGCCTTCTGATGAACGCCTTCGCCGCCGCCGTCGGCGCGCTCTTCGCCGATCCGAACATCGGCCGGGATGCGGTCTACATCGCCGACGGCGGCGCGCCCGTTCTCGTGCGCGTCGTCCCCCGGCGCGCAGACGCGATCAGCGACTTCGGCGATGCGCGGCTCTGGTCCGAGACCACGCGGATCGACATGCGCGTGGCGGAGGTTGCGAACCCGCGCCCCGGCGACCGCATCGAGTTCGACGGCGACGCCTTCCTCATTCAGGGCGAGCCTGTTCGCGACCGCGAGCGGTTGGTCTGGACCGTCGATCTGAGGCCCGCGTGAAACTGAAGCTCGACATCGATCCCGACATCGTCGCAATGATGGCGGCGGAGGTCGCGGCGGGCGAACGCGCGGTGACGGCCGCCATGCGCGAGGCCGGGACCGGGCTAAAGACGGCGTGGCGGTTGCAGATTACCGGCGCGGGGCTCGGGCCCCGGCTCGCCAATTCGATCCGGAACCAGAACTTCCCGAGGTCGGGCGAGAGCCTCGATGCAGCGGCGCTGGTGTGGTCGAAGGCACCCGTCATCGTGGGCGCGCATGACACGGGGCCGCTGATCCGCTCGAAAAGCGGCTTCTGGCTTGCGATCCCGCTGCCCGTCGCAGGCAAATCCCTGCGCGGCGGCCGGATCACCCCGGGTGAATGGGAGCGCCGCCGCGGCCTGCGCCTGCGCTTCGTCTATCGGCGGACGGGGCCGAGCCTGCTGGTGACGGAAGGACGGCTCAACACGAAGGGTCAGGCGGTGGTGTCGCGCTCCAAGACCGGGCGGGGAAAGGTCACCGCGCCGATCTTCCTGCTGGTCCCGCAGGTCAAGCGTGACCGTCCGGTGTCGCC
>DNSZ01000160.1 GCA_003500165.1 Paracoccaceae bacterium
GTCGTCAACGAGCTGTTCTTCGCGGCCGGACTCGCGCACCACCTGGGCGGCAACAAGATCGCCTCCGGTGCGGGGCTCCTGACCGCGCTCCACCGTCAGCCCGCCATCCTGTTCCAGATCGACGAGTTCGGAATGTTCCTCTCGGCGGCGGCCGACCGCAAGCGCAGCCCGCGCCACATCACCGAGATCCTCGACAACATGACCGAGCTCTACACCGCGGCCAGCGGGATTTTCCTCGGTGCGGAATACGCCAACCGGGACGGCTCGAACGAGCGGCGCGACATCGTCCAGCCCTGCCTCTGCGTCTACGGGACGACAACGCCGCTGCATTTCTGGGGGGCGCTGCAAGGCGCCAACGTGGTGGACGGCTCGCTCGCCCGGCTCATCATCCTGCCGAGTGAAGAGGACTATCCGGACGAGAACCGTACCGCTGGCCTGCGTCGATCTCCGCGCGCGCTGATCGAAGGGCTGCAGCGCCTTGCCGAAGGCGGCGGTCGGGCGAGCGGGAACCTCGCAGGCCGGGCCTCCGGCCCCGAGACCGCCGTCGATCCGATGACCGTTCCCATGGACGACGAGGCGCAGGCGCATTTCGACGCGCTCCGCGACGAGATCACCGCCGAGCTCAGGGCGGCGGCCGGCACGTTCCACACGCCGATCCTCGCCCGGATCGCGGAGAACGCGGCCAAGGTGGCGCTCGTCCTGGCCGTGGGGCGCGATGCTGTCCATCCCATCATCCGGCTTGAGGAGGCCGTCTGGGCGATCGATTTCGTGCGCCATTTCGCCCGGCGCACCATCGACGCCGTCGAGCGCCATGTCGCCGACACCGAGACCGAGGCGCATCTGAAGCGGGTGCGCGAGATCATCCGCAAGGCGGGATCGGCAGGTGTCACCAAGTCCGAGCTGACCCGCGCCTCGCAATGGCTCCGGGCGCGCGATCGCGACGACATCCTGCTCACGCTGGTCGAGAGCGGCGACATCGCCACGGTCGAGCAGGAGACCGGGGGTCGGAAGGCCATGCGCTTCCGGGCGATGCGGTGAGGGTCGGAACGATGCTTCCTTCAACGGCCCCCATCCTTCATTTGAAGGAAGTTCTCGCCGAACCCTCGGTCCCGCAACGGAAAATCGGCGCGGCGGACTTCTTTCAATATTTCACGCAGAGACCCTCGCGCGCGTGGAGGGGGTGGAGTGCCAGACACATACCCCATGAAGTAACTGAAATATTGAAAGTAGAGATTTATCCTCATTCTGCCAATGGCTTGCGTCCCCACTTCCTTCAAGCGGACGGGGTGAAGCCATTGAAGGAAGCGCCGGGCGCTCCCGGCATCGACAACGTGACCCTGACCAGACCTCGCGATCCGGGTCCGGGCGCGCGTGCTGCCCTCACCAGGCAGCCGTGCCGCCCCGGCCTCTCACTCGAAGAGGAGGTCGTCATGGACCGCTCCCCACACATCGCCCCGGCGCCTCTCACGGCTGCCGGCGCTCTCGACCGCTGCATTCTCGCGCTGGATCTCGGCACCAGCACCGGCTGGGCGTTGCGCTCGGCCGAAGGGCTGATCACCAGCGGGACCGCAAGCTTCAGGCCCGGCCGCTATGACGGCGGCGGCATGCGCTATCTGCGCTTCACCAACTGGCTGACCGAGATCGACCGCCTGTCGGGGCCGGTCGCCGCGATCTGGTTCGAGGAGGTACGCCGCCACGCTGGAACCGATGCGGCCCATGTCTATGGCGGGCTCATGGCCACGCTGACCGCATGGGCCGAGCTGCGTGGCGTGCCATATGCCGGCGTTCCCGTCGGCACGATCAAGCGTCATGCCACCGGCAAGGGCAACGCGCCGAAGGAAGCGATGATCGCAGCCGCGCGGGCCCGGGGCTTCAGCCCTGCCGACGACAACGAGGCCGACGCCATCGCGCTGCTGCTCTGGGCGATCGAGACGAACGGGGGTGTCGCATGAGGTGGCATCCCAAGGGCTACGGCGGCCATCGCCGGGATCCGGACCAGGTGAAGCGCGAGGGCTGGCGCGAGCAGGGTCTGCTCGCCGTCTCGCTCGAGGACACGCGTCTGACCTGGCCGGAACGGGAACTCGTCCGCCAGCTCGGCGAAAAGCTCTATGGGCCGCGCCCCTCCGACGAGGGAGGGCGCCATGGATAAGTGGACCCCGTCCCTCGTCGAGGCCCGTCTCGCGGAAGCGGCCTTCGTGCTCAAGCGCCTGCCCGAGCCGCGNNATGGAGGAGACGCTGACCTGGACTGCGTGCCTTGACCCCGTCGACGGCAAGATCGTCTGGATGCGCGCCCATGGCGAGCGGTGGAAGACCATCTGCTGGACGGTCGGACTGCAGCGCTCTGCCGCCCATCAGCACTGGCTCTACGGGCTATGCGTCATCTCGCTGAAGCTCAACCGGCGTCGGTTCAACCGCAACCTGTCGAAGCGGCGCGTGATCGAACTGGCCGGTGGCGCGTAGCTCTGCGCGCCACCGGGGAAGGTGTCCGGCGGACAGTTTTCGACGGGACAGAAAACCGGTTCAGGGGCTAGGTTCGGGATAAGCTCGGGAGAGGCGCGCGCGGCGCGGTCCCGAACGAAACCATCCTTTCGTTGGCGGGGTCCGCTAAGAAAGGAAAGGCTCTCATCCTTTCCTTGCGGGCCGGCTGTCCGCCCCGACCACGCCCCTCGGCCGAGTTCGCGGTTCCTTCCGCGCGACCTGCGTATGCTGGCGGGCTTGGCTCGGCATTTCGCCAGCGTCAGGGCCGGATTTTTGGGAAGCCACCCGGAAGCCGGAGCCACCCGCCACCCGCTCGAACCCCAATGAACGCTAGCCTCTGGGCCGGATACCCCGGATGCCGTTGGACCCCGCGTGGAGTCCGGCGTGGCATCCGGAGGCCGGACTCCGGCCGGCATCCACCTCATCGACGGAAACCACTTGCCCATGACGCTGAGCTTCGCCCCCGAGCGGATCGAGCACTGGCCGCTGGCCAAGCTCCAGCCCTACGCGAAGAACGCTAAGGTGCATGGCGCAGACCAGGTCGCGAAGATCGCCGCCAGCATGGCTGAGTTCGGCTGGACCGTGCCCTGCCTTGTCGGCGAGGACGGCGAGCTGATCGCGGGCCACGGTCGCGTGCTCGCTGCCACGCAGCTCGGACTGACCGAAGCGCCGGTGATCGTGCTCGGGCATCTGACCGAGGCGCAGCGCCGCGCCTATCGGATCGCGGACAACAAGCTGACCGAACTCGGCAGCTGGGACGAGGCGCTGCTCTCGGCAGAACTGCAAGACCTGCTCGCGGACGACTACGACCTGTCGCTGGTCGGCTTCTCGGATGGCGAGCTGGACAAGCTGCTGGCCTTCGATCCGGGCGGGGGCGGGGAAGAAGAAGGTGGCGCCGGGGGCTCCGTGCCGCCGGTGACCATCCCCGAACCGCCGCGCAACCCGGCCTCGCGCACGGGCGACCTGTGGATCCTCGGGGATCATCGGCTGCTTTGCGGGGACTCGACCAGCCACGAGGATGTCCGCCGCCTGATGAACGGCGAGCGCGCGGTGCTGTTCGCCACCGACCCGCCATACCTCGTCGATTACGACGGCTCGAACCACCCGACGCGAAACAAGGACTGGTCGCAGTCCTATGGCGTCACCTGGGATGACAGCTCGCAGGGGGCGGAGCTATACGACGGCTTCATCAGCGCCGCGGTCGCCGAGGCGATCACCGAGGACGCCGCCTGGTACTGCTGGCACGCCTCGCGCCGCCAGGCGATGCTGGAAGCCTGCTGGGAGAAGGCCGGCGCCTTCGTGCACCAGCAGATCATCTGGGTGAAGGACCGCGGGGTCCTCACCCGCTCGCACTACCTCTGGAAGCACGAGCCCTGTTTCATGGGCTGGCGCCGCCCGAACCGCCCGCCGAAGGTCGCCGAGCAGACGCTGCCCTCGACATGGGAAATGCCGTCCTTCGCCAAGGACGAGCGCCCGGACCACCCGACGCCGAAACCGCTGGACGCCTTCGGGATCCCGATGCGCCAGCACGTCGCCCGCGGCGGTCTCTGCTACGAGCCGTTCTCGGGCTCCGGCTCGCAGATCATGGCGGGCGAGGCCAACGGCCGTCGCGTCTTCGCGATGGAGATCAGCCCGGCCTATGTCGATGTCGCCGTGGAACGCTGGCAGGCCGAGACCGGCAAGAACGCGATCCTCGACGGCGACGGTCGGACCTTCGCCGAGGTGAAGGCCGAGCGGCTGGGTGAGACCCCGGCCGCTGCCGAGGGGGCCCACGCGGCCTGACGACGTGGATGGCGTGGCTCTACCTTCCTCCGGCCTGCCTGCCGGGGCCGGCGACGCGTGCCTCTTCGGCCTCTCGCTCTGCTCCGGCGCCGGCGGGCTCGACCTCGGGCTGCACCTCGCATGCCCCGGATATCGCACTGTGGGTCACGTCGAGCGGGATGCCTACGCCGCGGCCATTCTCGTGGCGCGGATGGAAGACGCGTCCCTGGATCAGGCTGTTGTCTGGGACGATGTTGCCACCTTCGACGGCCGCCCATGGCGCGGCGCGGTGGACATCGTCACTGCGGGCTATCCGTGCCAGCCGTTCTCTGTCGCGGGCAAGCGCCGAGGCGCGGACGACCCGCGGCACCTCTGGCCGCATGTCGCCAGGATCGTGGGAGAGACCGAGCCGCCCTTCGTGTTTCTCGAGAACGTCGCCCATCATCTCCGCCTCGGCTTCCCCGAAGTCGCCGGAGGACTGGTCGGCATGGGCTACCGCCTTGCGGCAGGCCTCTTCACGGCGGCGGAAGTCGGCGCGCCTCACAAGCGCGAACGGCTCTTCATCCTCGCCCACCGCGAGCACGACCACCTGGCCGACCCCGCGCGCCTGCTCCGGCACCCGCTCGAGTGGCGGGAACCGGACGGAAATGATGCGGCTCTGGCCGACGCCGCTGGCGGGCGACAGCAAGGGGACGCGGAACCGGACGAGCAATCGAAGCGAGACGGCGCGCCCGCGCAACGACGGGACGACGCTCTGCGATGCGACGCGGATGTGGATGACGCCGACGGCGCGGGATCACAAGGATGGGGCGACGAGCCTCGCGAACACGCCGGTGAACGGGCTGCTTGGCCGCCAGGTCCTGGTGACGCCGACGGCTGGCGGGAGTTCCTGCGAAACGCCCCGGAGCTTGAACCCGCTGTTCGTCGAGGCGCTGATGGGCTGGCCCACCGGGTGGACCGGCTTCGGCTCTGTGGCAACGGAGTGGTCCCGCTGGTCGCGGCGCATGCGCTCCGAACTCTCGCAGCTCAACTGCTGGCCGATGGATGAGGGCGCGCGATGAAGCAGAGCCGGGCCATGTCGCTGGTCGAGGCCATCGCCAACGTGGCGGTGGGTTACGGCGTCGCCGTCGTGACGCAGATCCTGATCTTCCCGGTCTTCGGGCTGCAGACGACGCTGGCGCAGAACCTGAAGATGGGCGCGGTCTTCACTGTGGTGAGCATCGCGCGGTCGTTCGCCCTGCGGCGGCTGTTCGAGGCGATCCGGGTGCGCGGGGCACGATGAAATGCCGCTGCCCCATGCGGGACGGCGGCATCGTTACCGTCGTGGTGTGCCGCGTCAGTCGCGCGGCAGGCAGTAGACTCGGCCGCGCCCCTCGACCTTCTCGGAGGTGATCGTCAGGCCCAGCTTCTTCTTGAGCGCGCCGGACATGGCGCCTCGCACAGTGTGAGCTTGCCATCCCGTGGCTTCGACGATCTCGTCGATGGTCGCGCCGCCCTCGGCGCGCAGCATCTCGATCAGCGTCTCCTGCTTGGTGCCCTTGCGGCGCTGGACCGGGGCGGGCGGCGTTTCCGCCGGCGGTGTCTCATCCTGCTCGTCCGTGATCCCGAGGGTGCTGTAGGCGAGCGGGGTGGCGCGCAGCGTGATCGGGCCGCGCTCCTCGTCGTGCCGCCAGACCGTGTTGAGATCCGTGGCGGGGATTTCCTCGATCAGGCCCTGCTTGAGAAGGCTCTTGCAGACGTTGCCGACGGCGCCGCCCTTGAGGCTGGCGGTGACGGGGAAGATGGCTCCGTCCTCGCGCGCGCAGGCGGTGGACAGGATGACGGCTTGGGCGTCGGAAAGCTGGATCTGTGTCATGGGGTCGTTTCCGTATTCGGGCCCGCGACATGCGGCGCCTTCTACGACCCCGAGCCGCGCAGGGCGCGCGGCGGGAGTTCCGGCGTTGCCGGAGATCAGCGGGCGTGTTCGCCCTCGCCGAAGGCGCTGTCGGTGATGCGCTTCAGAAGACTGGCGTAGTGTTCGAGGGTGCCGACCATGGCCCAGCCCGCCTCGTCGGGATGGCAGTTGAAATGGTCGTCGCTGAGCGCCTGCAGGCGGGCGAGCATCTCGTCGATCTCGGCCTTCTTGCCGATGAAGGCTGCGAGCGCGGCTTCCTTGTTCCGGCGCGCCTTCTCGGCGCGGAGTTCGTGGCGCGGGGTCGTGATCGGGTTCAGGCGGGTCGTCATCGTGTTGGCTCCGGGTGAGTTGCATCGTCCTTGTGATCCGACGTTCGCTCCACGCGCCCGGCTTATCAACTCGATAAGCGCATGATCTTGAATGATAATCGGAGCCGTCGATGCAGGGCATGAGCGAGCGCCAGTACGCCGCCCATGTCGGGCTGTCGCGGGGCGCGATCCAGAAGGCGAAGGCCGCCGAACGGCTGGTTCTCTATCCCGACGGCAGCATCAACGCGGCCGCCAGCGACGCCAGGCGTGCCGAGACGACGGACCCGTCCAAGACCCGCAAGCCGCCCGCGCCGAAGCTGAAGCCTGTTCCCGAGGCTGCCGTGGCCGCCGTCGGCGACACCCTGCGCGAACAGGGGCTGGCGGTCCCGGCCGTCGGGGGCGGCACGACCTTCCTGCAGGCGAAGACGGCGAACGAGGTGCTGAAGGCGCAGGAGCGGCGCATCCGTCTGCAGAAGCTGAAGGGGGAGTTGATCGAGCGGGCCCGCGCGCTGTCGCTGGTGTTCCGGCTGGCGCGGGAGGAACGGGACACGTGGGTGAACTGGCCCGCGCGTGCGGCGGCGCTGATGGCGGCCGAGCTCTCGGCCTCGTGCAGCGAGGCGACAGGCCAGCAGATCACGGTGGAGCCAGCCGCGATGCAGAAGGTGCTGGAGAAACATGTACGCGCCCACCTCGACGAACTCGCCGAGGTCCGGCCCGACTTCAGGTGATGATGACGCACTGACGGACTTCGACGGCGCGGGCGAGATCCTGCGGTCCTGGGGCAACGGGCTGCGGCCCGACCCGGACCTGACCGTCTCGGAATGGGCGGACCGGCACCGGATGCTCTCGGGCCGCGCCTCGGCCGAGCCCGGCCGGTACCGCACCGAGCGCACGCCCTACATGCGCGCGATCATGGACGCGCTGTCGCCCGGCGATCCGACCCAGCGGGTCGTGTTCATGAAGGCCGCGCAGGTCGGCGCGACGGAGGCCGGCAACAACTGGATCGGCTTCGTGATCCACCACGCGCCCGGCCCGATGCTCGCCGTCCAGCCGACGGTGGAGCTGGCCAAGCGGAACTCGCGGCAGCGGATCGACCCGCTGATCGAGGAGAGCCCGGCGCTGAAGGAGCGCGTCCGCCCGGCGCGGGCCCGCGACAGCGGCAACACGCAGCTGTCGAAGGACTTCCCGGGCGGCGTGCTGGTGATGACCGGCGCGAACTCCGCGGTGGGCCTGCGCTCGATGCCCGCGCGCTACGTCTTCCTCGACGAGGTCGACGCCTATCCGGCCTCGGCCGACGAGGAAGGCGACCCGGTCGGGCTCGCCGAGGCGCGCTCGCTGACCTTCGCGCACCGGCGCAAGGTCTTCCTGGTCTCGACGCCGACCATCCGCGGCGTCAGCCGGATCGAGCGCGAATACGAGGCGAGCGACCAGCGGCGGTTCTTCGTGCCGTGCCCGCATTGCGGCGCGATGCAGTGGCTGCGGTTCGAGCGGCTGCTCTGGGAGAAGGGCAAACCGGAGACGGCGGCGTATCATTGCGATGCCTGCGAGAAGCCGATCGAAGAACACCACAAGCCGGCAATGCTGGCCGCGGGAGAATGGCGGGCGACCGCCGAGGCCCGCGATGCGCGGACGGTGGGGTTTCATCTCTCGGCGCTCTATTCGCCGCCGGGGTGGAAGAGCTGGGCCGACATCGCGCGCGACAAGGAGACGGCGGCGGGCTCGGACGAGGCCGAGCGGGTGTTTCGCAACACGGTGCTCGGCGAGACCTGGATCGAGACCGGCGACGCGCCGGACTGGCAGCGGATAGCGGAGCGGCGCGAGGACTGGTCGGCCGGCACGGTCCCGGACAAGGGTCTGTTCCTGACCGCGGGTGCGGACGTGCAGAAGGACCGGATCGAGGTCGATGTGTGGGCCTGGGGCCGTGGCCTCGAAAGCTGGCTCGTCGATCATGTCGTGATCGAGGGTGGGCCGGCGCGGCCAGAGGCATGGGACGCGCTGACCGATCTGCTCGGCCGCAGCTGGCGGCATGCCGGCGGCGCGGAGCTGGGGTTGGCGCGGCTTGCCATCGACACGGGCTACGAGACGGCCGCGGTCTATGGCTGGGCGCGTTCGGTCGGCTTCGCGCAGGTGGCACCCGTGAAGGGCCTCGAAGGCTTCAACCGGGCGAGCCCGGTGTCGGGGCCGACCTTCGTCGACGCCACCGCGGGCGGGAAGCGGCTGCGCCGCGGCGCGCGGCTCTGGACCGTGGCCACCTCGACGTTCAAGGCCGAGACCTACCGATTCCTGCGGCTGGCGCGGCCGACTACGGAAGAGCTGGCAGACGGCGCGGCGTTCCCGCCCGGCACGGTGCATCTGCCCGGCTGGGCCGACACCGAATGGATCCGGCAGCTGACGGCCGAACAGCTGGTGACTGTGCGCAACCGCCGCGGCTTCGCAAAGCTCGAATGGCAGAAGCTGCGGGAACGCAACGAGGCGCTGGATTGCCGGGTCTATGCCCGCGCCGCCGCCTGGATCGCGGGCGCGGATCGCTGGCCCGAGGCGACATGGGCCGATCTCGAAGCGCAGCTCGGGGTTCCGAACGGGATGGACAGCCCGGCCGGCCTGATCGGGCGGCCCGACGCGAGCCCGCAAGGCAAGCGCCGGTCCGATTGGCTCGGACGGCGGGAAGGATGGTTTTGATGGCGGACTGGACGGAAGCGGAGCTCGCGGCGCTCCGGCGCGCCTATGCGAGCGGCACGACGCGGGTGAGCTATGACGGCAAGACCGTGGACTACGGCTCGGCCGAGGACCTGCTCGGGCGCATCCGGACCATCGAGCGCCAGATCGCCGGGACGACGGCACGGCCCATTGCGGGCTTCGCCGGCTTCTCGCGCGGGGACCGCTGATGGTCTCCTGGCTCGACAGGGCCATCGCCTCGGTCGCCCCGCGCACCGCCACCCGTCGCGTGCTCGCGCGGCAGGCCTTCGAGGGGCTTGCGCGTTCCTACGAGGGCGCGGCACGGGGCCGGCGCACGGATGGCTGGCATGCACCGGGATCTTCGGCCGATGCCGAGATCGGCCGCGCCGGGGCGCTGCTGCGCGACCGGATGCGGGACCTCGTGCGCAACAACCCGCACGCCGCGAAGGCGGTCTCGGTGCTCGTCAACAACATCGTCGGCGCGGGGATCATGCCGCGTGCCGCGAGCGGCGACGCCGCGCTCGACCGCGAGGTCGACCGTCTCTTCGAGATCTGGGCGCGGGGCTGCGACGCCGACGGCCAGCTCGACTTCTACGGGCTGCAGACGCTCGCCTGCCGCGAGATGGTCGAGGCTGGCGAGGTGCTGGTGCGCCGCCGCCCGCGGCGCCCCGGCGATGGCGTCATGCCGCCCGTGCAGATCCAGCTGCTCGAGGCCGACTTCCTCGATGCGACCCGCAACGGCGCGCTCGGGTCTGGCCAGGCGGTGCAGGGCATCGAGTTCGACGCGCTCGGCCGGCGCCGGGCCTACTGGCTCTTCGGCGCGCATCCGGGCGACGCGAGCCTGAGCCTGCCGGGCGGGCTGACCAGCCGGGCAGTCCCGGCCTCCGAGATCGCCCATGTCTACGAGAAACAGCGCACGCAGGCGCGCGGCGTGCCGTGGGGCGCACCGGTGATCCGGGCCCTGCGCGATCTCGACGACTACGAGGTGGCCGAGATCGTGCGCAAGAAGACCGAGGCCTGCGTCACCGCCATCGTCTTCGGCGACGAGGAGGCGCAGCAGGGCATAGCGCCCGCGGTGGTCGACGCCGACGGCAACCGGGTCGAGCAGTTCGAACCCGGCCTCATCGCCTATGCCCGCGGCGGCAAGGACATTCGCTTCAACCAGCCGGCGGCCACAGGCGGCTACGGCGAGTACAAGCGGGCGAGCCTGCACACCATCTCGGCCGGGTTCCGGGTGCCTTACGAGTTGCTGACCGGGGATCTATCCCAGGTGAACTATTCGTCGATCCGCGCCGGGCTCGTGGAGTTCCGCCGGATGATCGACGCCGTGCAGTGGCAACTCTTCATCCCGATGTTCTGCGCGCCCGTGTGGCGTTGGTTCACGGAGGCCGCATGGGCGGCGGGGCGCATCCCGACGCCCGACGTGCCGGTCGAGTGGTCGCCGCCGAAGTTCGAGGCGGTCGATCCGCAGAAGGATGCGATGGCGGACCTGCTGGCCATCCGCTCCGGCACGATGACGCTCGCCGAAGCCATCGCCCGGCAGGGCCGCAACCCGGACGCGGTGCTGGCCGAGATCGCGGCCACGAACGCCAAGCTCGACGAGCTGGGCCTCGTGCTAGACAGCGACCCGCGCCGGGTCACGAAGACCGGTAGCGCGCAATCCAATGCGCTGGCCGACCCCGGCACCGAGCCGGATGACATCGCCTCAAGCAGCGAAGCGGTAGGCGAAGAAACAGACCCGGAAACGGACGCGGCCTGACGAGGATCCATTCATGGAGCAGACGATCGAACTGCCGGCCTTCCGCCGGTCGGCGGAGCTTGCGCCGAACAGCATCGACCCGGAGACCCGCAGCGTCGAGGTGATCTGGTCGACCGGCGCCCGGGTGCGGCGCGCCGCGCTCTTCGGCGAGCCGCATGACGAGGAGCTCAGCATGGCGCCCGAGCATGTCCGGCTCGAGCGGCTGAACGCGGGCGCGCCGTTCCTGAAGGTGCACGAGGCGCACGATCTCGACGCGGTGATCGGCTCGGTCGTGCCGGGCTCGGCGCGGATCGAGAACGGGCAGGGCATCGCGCTGGTGCGGATCAGCGAACGCGCCGATGTCGAGCCGATCTGGCGCGACATCGAGGCCGGGCACATCCGCGCGGTCTCCATCGGCTACCAGGTCCACCGCTTCGAGATCTCGAAGCCCGACGGCCAGCGAGAGCTCTGGCGGGCGGTGGACTGGACCCCGTTCGAGATCTCCGCCGTTCCCGTGGGCGCCGACCCCGCCGCCGGCTTCCGTTCCAACACCGAACATCACGACTGCGTCCTCCACCGCCGGGACGCCCCCACCAGCCAGGGAGAGACCCCAATGACCGACAGGACCGAGACCCCGGCCGAGACGGCCGAGCAAAAGAGCAACCCCACGGCAGCGCCGGAGGCGACGAACATGACCGACGACAAGACCGGCNNCTGCCGACACGCAGACCCGCGCTGCCGAGACCAAACCCAAGGCGAAGCCGACGCCCGACCCGGTGTCGGAGGACCGCAGCCGCAGCGTCGACACCGACGCGCTGGTCAGCGAGGCCCGCGCGCAGGAGCGCGAGCGCGTCTCCACGATCCACGGGCTGGCCGACAAGCTCCAGCTCGAGCGCGGCTTCGCCGACGACCTCATCAAGCGTGGCGTCTCCATCGACGAAGCCCGCCGGCTGATCCTCGACCAGGTCGCGGCCAAGGTCGACGAGACCCGGACCTTCCCCCATGTCTCGATCCCGCTCGGCGGGCGCGACGCCACGGTCACGCGGCGCGAGGCGATCTCGAACGCGCTGCTGCACCGCTACAGCCCGACGCTCTTCCCGTTGGAGGACGCCGCCCGCGAGTATCGCGGGATGACGCTGATGGAACTCGCCCGCGAAAGCCTTGAGACCGCGGGCGCCAGCACCCGCGGCCTTTCGCGCGACGAGGTGGCGACGCGTGCGCTGCACTCGACCTCGGACTTCCCCGAGATCCTCGCGGCCGTCACCAACAAGACGCTGCGCCAGGCCTACGAGGCCTATCCGCGGACCTTCCCGCTCTTCTGCCGGCAGGTGCTCGCCACCGACTTCAAGGCGATGCACCGGGTCCAGCTGGGCGAGGCGCCGCAACTCCTGAAGGTCGGCGAGAGCGGCGAGTTCAAGCGCGGCACCCTCGGCGAGAGCAAGGAGAGCTACCGCATCGAGACCTACGGCCGCGTCGTCGCGATCACCCGGCAGGTGCTCATCAACGACGATCTCGACGCCTTCACGCGCATCCCAGCGATGTACGGCAACTCCATCGCGCAGCTGGAGTCTGACGTCGTCTGGGATATCGTGACGTCGAACCCGGCCATGGCCGACGGCACCGCGCTGTTCCACGCGACCCACAAGAACCTCGCCGGCACTGGCGCGGCGCTCGGCGTCGACAGTGTGGGCCTCGCGCGGGCGGCGATGCGCAAGCAGACCGGCCTCGACAAGAAGACGGTGCTGAACATCCGGCCCGCCTTCCTGATTGTGCCGGCAGCGCTGGAGTTGAAGGCCGAGCAGCTGGTCGCTCAGAACCTCGTGCCCGCCCAGAGCGGCAACGTGGTGCCGCAGTCGATCCGCACGCTCTCGCCCATAGCCGAGCCCCGGCTCGACGCCGCCAGCGAGACGGCCTGGTACCTGGCGGCCTCGCCGAACCAGATCGACACCATCGAGTACGCCTATCTCGAGGGCCAGCAGGGCGCCTACATCGAGACGCGCAACGGTTTCGACGTCGACGGTGTCGAGATCAAGTGCCGCCTCGACTTCGGCGCCAAGGCCATCGACTGGCGCGGCCTCTACAAGAACCCCGGCGCGTGAGCCGGGCCATCCCCTGAACCCTGATCCCTGACGCACGGGCGGTCCCGATGGGCCGCCCGTCGTCGTTCCGCGAAAGGATCCCGCGATGAAGAACTACGTCCAGCCCGGCGCCACCCTCACCCTGACCGCGCCCTACGCTCTGACCTCCGGCGACGGCCTGCTCGTCGGCTCGATCTTCGGCGTGGCGGCCGGCGATGCCGCGAGCGGCGCCACTGTCGAGGCCGCGCTTACCGGCGTCTTCGACCTCACCAAGATCGGCTCGCAGGCCTGGACCGTCGGCGCCAAGGTCTACTGGGACGACACCAACAAGCGCTGCACCACGGTCGCAACCGACAACACCCTCATCGGCGTCGCCGTCGAGGCGGTCGCTGGCGGCGCGGGCGACACCATCGGCCGGGTGCGCCTGAACGCGGCGTTCTGATGACCGCCTTCGCCGCCGCCCTCGATGCGCTCTTCGCCGACGCGCATCTGGCGCGCTACGTCATCTACACCGCCGAGGGCGGCGCGCCGGTGCTGGTCCGCGCGATCCTGCGGCGGCCGGACGACGTGACCGGCTTCGGAGAGGCGCGCATCTGGTCGGAGACCACCCGGCTGGACCTGCGCCTCGCCGAGGTGGCCACCCCGCGTCCCGGCGACCGCATCGAGATCGACGGCGAGGCCTTCCTCGTTCAGGGCGAGCCCGTCCGCGACCGCGAGCGGCTCGTCTGGACCGTGGATCTGCGCCCAGCATGAAGCTGAAACTCGACATCACGCCCGATCTCGTCGCCGCCATGGCCGCGGAGGTGAAGGCGGGCGAGAAGGCTGTCACCGCCGCGATGCGCGAGGCCGGGACCGGGCTCAAGACCGCTTGGCGCGGCCAGATCACCGGCGCCGGGCTCGGTCGGCGGCTCGCGAATTCGATCCGGAGCCAGACCTATCCGAAAGCTGGCGAAAGCCTGAACGCCGCGGCGCTCGTGTGGTCCAAGGCCCCGGTCATTGTCGGCGCCCACGACACCGGCCCGCTGATCCGCTCGAAAGAGGGGTTCTGGCTGGCGATCCCGACCGAGGCCGCGGGACGGGGCCTGCGCGGCGGCAAGATCACCCCCGGCGAATGGGAGCGCCGCCGCGGCCTGCGCCTGCGCTTCGTCTACCGTCGCCGGGGCCCGAGCCTGCTCGTCGCCGACCGGGCCCGCATCAACACACGCGGCCAGGCGGTGGCGTCGCGCGCGAAGACCGGCCGCAACCAGGTCACCGCCCCGATCTTCCTGCTCGTCCCGCAGGTCAAGCTGCCGAAGCGGCTCGATCTCAACCGAGACGCCGAGCGGGCGCTCGACAGCGTGCCGGGGCTGATCGTGGCGAATTGGATCGACGTTCGTCTTTGAGCTATTCGACAAAGACAAAGGGGACTAGCGAACTCACACAGACGTCGGCAGGAGGGAATCAATGCGGATAGCTTGCCTTGGATGGGGTTCGTTGGTCTGGGACCCACGTGACCTGCCGATTAGAGGTTCGTGGTTCGAAGATGGGCCACTGGTCCAAGTTGAGTTTGCTCGTCAATCACGGGACGGACGCATAACCCTAGTCCTCACCGAAGCAGGCGCAATTGTGCGCTCTCTGTGGGCACTAATGGATTGCACAGACATTGAGGCTGCTCGGGAAGCGCTGCGCACTCGCGAGGGCGTGCCAAAGAGTAAACCAGAGTTTATCGGCTCCCTAGAACGCGGTGGTGATGGACCGGCGCAAATAGTGGGCTGCGCGGAGTGGCTTCGGTATCAGCAGTTGGACGCAGTTGTCTGGACCGCGCTTCCACCCAAGTTTGGCGACGCCGAGAAGATACCCACCGAAGATCAAGTCGTGGACTACCTCGCGGGACTTTGTGGGGCGGCCCGGGACAATGCAGAGCAATACGTTCGGAAAACTCCACCTCAGATCGATACGAACTACCGACGAGCGATTTCGGCAAGATTGAGCTGGTCGGCGACGCCGTAGGCTCCATTCTTCATGCCCACCCCTCGCGAAACCATCCTCGCCGCGCTGCACGCGCGGCTCTCGGTGTTGCCCGCCACCGCCCTTCGCGGCGACGTACTGCCGGAGCGCGTGCCGACAGAGGGCCTGCTGATCCTGCGCGACGGCGAGCCGGGAGAGCCGGAGATGACGCTGTCGCCCCTGCGCTACCACTACCAGCACCGCGCCGAAGTCGAGGCGGTCGTGCAAGGCGCCGACCGTGACGCCGCCTTCGACACGCTGACCGCCGGCATCGGCATGGCGCTCGCCGCCGACCGCACGCTGGGCGGGCTCTGCGATTGGGTCGAGGCGGAAGCGCCGCGCCCCGTGGACCTCCCGGTCGAAGGCGCGGCCAGCCTGAAGGCCGCAGTGATCCCGGTGGTGCTGCACTATTCCACGGCCGACCCGCTCGGCTGATCCCGACAACCCGAGGAGAACACCATGGCACGAGCCCAAGGGGCGCGGGCGCAGATGGCGCTTGCGTTCGAGACGACCTATGGCACGCCGCCCGCGAGCGGATTCACGCGCATGCCCTTCGCCAGCACCTCGCTCGGGGCGGAGCAGCCGCTGCTGAATTCGGAGTTGCTCGGCTACGGCCGCGATCCGCTGGCGCCGATCAAGGACGCAGTCACGGCGGACGGCGATGTCGTCGTGCCGCTCGATGCGGAGGCCTTCGGCTTCTGGCTGAAGGCGGCCTTCGGCGCGCCCACGACCACGGGTGTGGAGGCCCCGTACACCCACGAGTTCCAGTCCGGGTCCTGGACGCTGCCCAGCATGTCGATCGAGACCGGCATGCCGGAGGTGCCGCGCTATGCGATGTATTCCGGCTGCGTGCTCGACCAGATCTCCTGGCAGATGCAGCGGTCCGGTCTGCTGACCGCGACGGCCCGGCTGGTGGCGCAGGGCGAGACGGTCGGCACGACCACCAGCGCGGGAACGCCGGCTGCCCTCGAGCTGAAACGCTTCGGGCATTTCAACGGGTCAATCACCCGGAACGGCACCGCCCTCGGCAACGTGGTCTCGGCCGAGATCACCTATGCCAACAACCTCGACCGGATCGAGACCATCCGGAACGATGGCCGCATCGACGGGGCGGACCCGTCCATCGTGGCGCTCACTGGCCGGATCGAGGTGCGCTTCGCCGACCAGACGCTGGTGACGCAGGCGATCAACGGCGAGCCCTGCGAGATGGAATTCGCCTACGTCCTGCCGTCCGGCGAGAGCTTCACCTTCACCGTGCACGCCGTCTACCTGCCGCGCCCGCGGATCGAGATTTCCGGACCACAGGGTGTGCAGGCCACTTTCGACTGGCAGGCCGCCCGCGACAGCGTCGTCGGCCGGATGTGCACGGCGACCCTGATCAACGACATCGAGGTGTACTGACGATGCTGACGCTCGACCTGACGAATGAACCGCGCTGGCATGATCTCGCTCCCGGTGTGCGCGTGCAGCTGCGTCCGCTGACCACCGCGCTGATGGTGGCGACGCGCAGCGACCCGGTCGTCGAGGCAGTTCCGGAGGATGCCAGCGACGAGGAACGCGCCGTCGCTTTCGCCAAGGCGCTGGCGCGGCGGGCGGTGCTCGCCTGGGAGGGCATCGGCGATGCGGGCGGCAAGCCCATCGACCCGAGCCCCGAGGCCATCGATGCGCTGCTCGACGTCTGGCCGATCTTCGAAGCCTTCCAGCTGAGCTACGTCTCGAAGGGTCTGCTGCTGGAACAGGAAAAAAACGCCTCCGCGCTCTCGCCGAATGGTCCTTCGGCGGGGGCGACCGATACTGCGAGGGTTGCGAACCCAGCGAGCCCGGCCAAACGGCGTGCGAAGACTGCCCGGCGCGGCTGAACCGGCCGCTGACCTATGAGGGTTGGCAGGTCTGGGACCTCGTCGGCCGTCTCGGCGGCCAGCTGCGCGTGCTCCCCTGCGCGGTGATCGGCTGGGACATGTCGGCGGCGCTCGCGCTCGGTGACGCCCTCGGCGTGCCGCCGCTCGCCATGGCCGAACTGCTGCCCGTCATCGAAGCGGTGATGGTCGCCAAGATCAACGAGCAGATGGAACGTCCCGATGGCTGAAAAGATGGGG
>DNSZ01000165.1 GCA_003500165.1 Paracoccaceae bacterium
AAGTTTAGGGCCGTTGGTATTAGACGGTTCCGCCAACGGCGAGAGCCTGTGTACCGGGGCAAGGTCTTGGGACGTGGCGTTGGCTTTCGGCGGGTTGTTGCGTGATCTTGTTCTGTTCTCGTCTGATTTCTGCGGGTGGACGGTGGCCGTGGCGTTCGATCAGCGAGTTTTCGTTGCTGGTGTGTAGGAGTTCCAGCAAAGCCTGGCGCAGGTCTTCAACGCTGTCGAATCAGCGGACCCAGAGCAGGTTTTCCTTGAGCGTTCTGATGAAGCGCTCGGCGCAGCCATTGCCTTCGGGTGCGCGCACGACGGCGGCCGAACATGGCAAGGGGGGGCAGCGCGGCTCGTGGCAGAGAACGGTCCATCCCGATCCGTCGGTGCGCGCCTGTTCACGGGGCTACATCCCCGCCGCGGCGGTGCGCCGGTCGGCGGCATAGGTGGCGCGGGTCACCTCGGGCGCAAGCGCGGCAAGCGCGTCGAACTGGGTCAGAAACACCTGTCCGGTGAGCTCGTCAAGGAAGTGCGAGCGCCCAAGCCGGTCCATCACCGGGCCCTTGACCTCGGACAGATGCAAGGTGACCCCGGCATCCCGCAGCCGCGCATTGATCGCCTCGAGGCTTTCGAGCGCGCTGGCGTCGATCAGGTTCACCGCCGGGCACATCAGCACCACATGGCGGATTCGCGGGTCGTCGGCCACCGCGTCGTTGATCAGATCCTCCAGAAACCGGGCATTGGGGAAATAGAGGCTTTCGTCGACCCGCACCGAATAGACCTCGGGCACGGTCACCACCTCGTGCCGCTCGATGTTGCGGAAATGCTCGGTGCCGGGAACCTGCCCGACCACGGCCACATGGGGCGTCGAGGTGCGGTAGAGATGCAGCACCACCGACAGCCCCACACCGGCGACGATCCCCAGCTCGACGCCAAAACCCAGGGTCACCAGGATGGTCGCCGCCATCGCCGCGAAATCGGTCTTGGAATAGTCCCAGGTGCGGCGCAGCGCGCCCAGATCGACCAGCGACAGCACGGCGACCATGATCGTCGCCGCCAGGGTCGCCTTGGGCAGGAAGTACAGCAGCGGCGTCAGGAACAACGTCGCCATGGCGATGCCGGCGGCCGTATAGGCGCCGGCCGCCGGGGTCTGCGCGCCGGCATCGAAATTCACCACCGAGCGGGCGAAACCGCCGGTCACCGGAAACCCGCCCGAGACCGCCGAGGCCACATTGGCACCGCCCAGCGCGATCAGTTCCTGATCGGGATCGATGCGCTGGCGCCGCTTGGCGGCCAGCGTCTGTGCGACCGAGATGGTCTCGACATAGCCAACGATGGAGATCAGGAGCGCCGGGATCGCGATCTGCGCCCAGAGGCCGGCGTCGAAGGCCGGCACAACCAGCGCGGGCAGGCCCTGCGGAACCTCGCCCACGATCGCCACGCCCCTTGCGGCCAGATCCCAGCCCCAGGCTGCGGCCGTGGTCGCGGCCACCGCAAACACGGGTGCGGCCCGGGCGATCACCGCGGCCGGCTTGCCGGCGATGCCGACCCGGGCCATGAGCGGCATCAGCCGCGATCGCGCCCAGAACAGAAACGCCGTGGCGGAAACCCCGATCGCCAGCGTGGGCAGGTTGACCTGCCCCAGATGGGCGCCCAGGCTGAGCAGCAGTTCATAGAGGTTGTGGCCCTGCGCCTCCACGCCCAGAATGTGCTTGAGCTGGCTTGCGGCAATGATCAGCCCGGACGCGGTGATGAACCCCGAAATCACCGGATGGCTCAGGAAATTGGCCAGAAATCCCAGTCGCAGAAGGCCCATGCCGGCCAGCATCAGCCCCGACAGGAACGCCAGCAGGATGGCGGCCGTCTGGTATTCCGGGCTGCCCTGCGCGGCCAGTTCACCGGCCGCGGCGGCCGTCATCAGGCTGGCCACCGCCACCGGACCCACGGCGAGCGTGCGCGAGGTGCCAAACACCGCATAGACGACAAGCGGCGCGATCGAGGCGTAGAGTCCGACCTCGGCCGGCAGGCCCGCCAGCAGCGCATAGGCCAGCGATTGCGGGATCAGCATGATGGTGACGATCACCGCGGCGACCAGATCGTCGGTCAGCATGTGCCGTGAATAGCCGGGCGCCCAGTCAAGGATCGGGAAATAGCGTTTCAGCATCGTCAGCCCTGGCGCGTGCGCGGTGCGGCTCCTCCGCGCTGGCGCGCGACGTCGCCCGAAGGGCGGAGGAGCGCGCGGGTCACGGCGCGCCGACCGGCTTGAAGGTGACATTGGGCTGGGCGAGCCATTCGCGCCCTTTGAACATGCCCTGCCAGTACATCGGCGGCAGCAGCCGTTCCTTCAGCAGCCAGGCCGCGCGGGTCGGCTGCTTGCCGTCGATCATCCATTCGGGAAAGCTCGGCATCAGCTTTCCGCCATAGCCGAATTCGGCCAGGATGATCCTGCCCTTTTCCACCGTCAGCGGACACGAGCCATAGCCGTCATAGGCGGCCACGGCGGCGCGGCCCTTGAGCTGGTTGAGCACGTTGATCGCCACCACCGGGGCCTGTTTGCGCACGGCGGCGGCCGTTTTCGCATTGGGGGTCGAGGTGCCGTCGCCCATCCCCCAGATCTTGGGAAAGCGCGCATGCTGCAGCGTGTCGGGATTGACCTCGATCCAGCCGGCGGCATCGGCCAGCGGCGAGGCCTTGATGAAATCGGGCCCGGTCTGCGGCGGGCAGACATGGATCATGTCGAAATCCTTGACCACCCGCTCGGTCCGCCCGTCCTTCGTCACCTCGAAGGTGGCCTTGCGCGCCGGGCCGTCGATCGCGACGAGGTTTTCGCCGAACGACAGATCGATGCCGTATTTTTCGACATATTTCATCAGCCCGGGCACATAGTCGGGCACCCCGAACAGCACGCCGCCGGCATTGCAGAACTCGATATCGATCGATTTCAGCCGGCCGCTGCGCCGCCAGTGATCGGCCGACAGATACATCGCCTTTTGCGGCGCGCCGGCGCATTTGATCGGCATCGGCGGCTGGGTGAAGATCGCCTTGCCCGATTTCAGGCCCTTCACCAGCTCCCAGGTATAGGGGGCGCCGCGATAGGAGTAGTTCGAGGTCACGCCGTTCTTGCCCAGGGTCTCGGCAAGCCCCGGCACCGCGCCCCAGTCGAGCTTCAGCCCCGGCGCGACGATCAACGCGGTATAGGCCACGCGCTGGCCATCCTCCAGCACGACCTCGTCGTCTTCGGGACGAAACGCCGCGACCGCGCCACGGATCAGCTGCACCTCGTCGGGGACCACGTCCATCAGCCGGCGCCGCGTCGCCGCCGGCTTGAACACGCCCGCGCCGACCAGCGTCCAGCCGGGCTGATAGAAATGCTCTTCGCGCGGTTCGATCAGTGCGACATCAAGGCCCGGCTTGCGCTTCAGCAGCGATCCGATCACGGCCAGCCCGCCGGCACCGCCGCCGACCACCACGACATCGTGGCGGATCACCGCCGCGCGGTCGGCATCGCCGGCAAACGCGGCTTCGAGCCGCGGCCGCATGGCCGCCAGGTCGAAGCCCGCCGCCCGGGTCGCCGCGCAGATCGCGTCGGGCGAAAGCAGCGGCGCCTTCGACAGCGCCCACAGCGTGGCCGACCGGTTGCCGGTCCGGCAATAGCCCAGGATCGGGCCCTTTGCCGTGGCCAGGATGTCGTTGAAGGCCGCCATGGCGTCACGGCTGATCGAGCCGGGCTTGATCGGCAGGAACCGGAAATCGACCCCGGCCGCGCGCGCCGCCGCGGCCATCGCGGCCGCCTTGGGCTGGCCTTCGCCCTCATCGTCGGGGCGGTTGCAGACCACGGTCTTGTACCCCGCCTCGGCCGCGCGGGCGATATCGGCCGGCTGCAATTGCGGCGAGGCGGCATAATGCGGCGAGATCGGGCGGATTTCCATGTCGGGCGCTCTCCGTCAGGGGGTGGCGGGGTGGATCAAAGGGTGTCGACCGGCACCTTCAGATAGGTGGTGCCGTTATCCTCGGCCGGCGGCATCCGGCCGGCGCGCATGTTCACCTGCAGCGAGGGCACGATCAGCCGGGGCATGTCGAGCGTGGCGTCGCGTGCATCGCGCATCGCCATGAATTCCGCGCGGCTCTTGCCGGCGCCGACATGGACGTTCTTCGCCTTCTGCTCGCCCACCGTCGATTCCCACGCAAAATGGTCCCGGCCCGGTGCCTTGTAGTCGTGGCCGACGAAGATGCGGGTCGCGTCCGGCAGCGCCAGGATCTTCTGCACGCTGTCATACATGGTGGCCGACGACCCGCCCGGAAAGTCGCAGCGCGCGGTGCCGAAATCGGGCATGAACAGCGTGTCCCCGACAAAGGCCGCATCGCCGATCACATAGGTCAGGCAGGCCGGCGTGTGGCCCGGCGTGTGCAGCACGTCGCCGCGCAGCTGGCCGATATGGAAGCTGTCGCCGTCCTCGAACAGGCGGTCGAACTGGCTGCCGTCGCGCTCGAATTCGGTCCCGGCGTTGAACACCTTGCCGAAGGTGTCCTGCACCACGGTGATGTTGCGGCCGATGCCGATCTTGCCGCCAACCGCGCGCTGCAGATAGGGCGCGGCCGACAGATGGTCGGCATGGACATGGGTTTCCAGCAGCCATTCGACGGTCAGGTCGTTGTCGCGGACAAAGGCGATCACGGCATCGGCCGACCGGGTGTCGGTCCGGCCCGAGGCATAGTCGAAATCCAGCACCGAATCGACGATGGCACAGGATCGCCCGCCCGGGTCCTTGACGACATAGGAGACGGTGAAGGTGGCTTCGTCGAAGAAGGCGGTCACCTCTGGGGTCATGGGACACTCCCGAATCGTTTGCAGGTCACGATGTCGCAGCTAGCAGACATACAGACAGATAGCAATGTTTGAATATATACGCCGGATACCGGCCGCGCGCGGACGCCCGTTGCGCGGTGCTCGGCTGCTGGCAGAAGACGAGGCCGCCAACGATCGCCGAGAGCGTGGTCGAAATGAACAGAACCGCCTCGATCAGGGTCACAGCCAGACATCTGTGCGATCGGTTTTTCATCCTGGCCGATATCGCTGCCCGAATGGTGCCGGCCCCGAATTTTGCAGAACACATCCTGCCGCGGTGGCTTAGGCAATCCAGCCGCCAATGGCCTTGGTCGCGCAAGGCGACGAAGATGTTGATCGTCTCCACATACTGGCAGAACGCGCCCGCTGCGGCGGGAAGCGGACCGGCGCGATGAGTCATACTCATCGCGCCTTGGTATCACGCAAGCCCTGCCCATGGCGGTATCGACGCCGCCATCGCCGTTCATCGGCTCGACCGGCTGTTCGGGAAAGCGGTCTATTGAGGGTCCGATGTCTTATAGTAGATCGTCAACGCCTCGATACCGTCACAGAAACTCCCCGCATCGGATACGCGATGGGCTGCGCCCGCATCGCCATAGACATCGGTCCGTGGTGAGTTGGCGCTAGCGCCACCCGCGTATTTTGCTGACATCCTGAAGATTGCGTTGCCAAGAACCCCCTGCCCATGTTCGTCATAGACCGCGATCCGCGAACATATCTTCGGCGGGATATCTTCAAGGGTCATGTAGAAGCCGAAACTGGTAAAATTCAGCACTTCAAACCTCACCGCACCACCCCATGGCGACTCCACAGGTCTGGCAGGATCGCCCGTCAGGGCGGAGCTGGGTACCGCGCCCGCTGCAACCAGAGGGCCAATCAAATCACCGTCCTCGTAACCCGTGGAACGATAGAGAGCATCGGCTTCAGCCCGCAAAGCCTGGACCACCCGCACCGTCTGCTGGGTCCGCTGTGCGAGACTGGCCTGCTGGAAGAATACCAGCCCGCCCACAATGATGCCCAGCGCGATCGAGATGAACAGAACCGCCTCGATCAGGGTCACGCCGCGCCGCCCGTTGCCTCTGCCGAAACCGCGCATGGCGGTAGCCTCCCCTCATCCAGTCCGAACGTGATCGGATTATCACAGATCGAATGAATCGGCAACGCCCTTGGCGCCGGGCGGCGCCCCGATCCGTCCGTGCCGCGGGGCTGGACGCGCGCCAGCATTGCGGGCAGCCTGTGCGAAACGCCGCGCCCAGGAGCCCGTGCCATGCCACCCATCGATCTGCCGTTTTCCCGCGCCGAATACGACCGGCGGCTGGCGCGCGCCCGTGCGGCGATGGCCCGTGCCGGCGCCGATGCGCTGTTCGTCGAGGATCCGTCGAACATGGCCTGGCTCACCGGCTATGACGGCTGGTCGTTCTATGTCCATCAGGGGGTTGTCCTGCTGGCCGATGCCGACCCGGTGTGGTGGGGCCGCCGGCAGGACGCCCATGGCGCGCTGCGCACCGTGTGGATGGCGCCCGGCCGGGTGCGCGCCTATCCCGACATCTTCGTCCAGAACCCCGACCGCCATCCGATGGAGGATCTCGCGCGGCTGCTCAAGGAACTTGGCCTTGGCCAGGCGCGGATCGGGGTCGAGATGGACAATTACTACTTCTCGGCCAAGGCCTATCTGACGCTCCGGCAGGAGTTGCCCGAGGCCGAGCTGATCGACGCCACCGGGCTGGTGAACCGTTGCCGCACGACAAAGTCGGACGACGAACTGGCCTTCATGCGCCGGGCGGCGCGGATTTCCGAGGCGATCGTCGATGGCATCGTCGCCCGGGTCGAACCGGGCCTGCCGAAGAACGACCTGGTCGCCGAGATTTTCCGCGACGCCATCCGGGGGGTGCCCGATGCCTGGGGGGATTACGCCGCCATCGTGCCGCTCTTGCCCTCGGGCAGCGACGCCGCCGCGCCCCATCTGACCTGGGATGGCCGCCCGTTTGCCGCCGATACGATGACCTTCTTCGAGGTTTCGGGCTGTTACCGGCGCTATCACGCGCCGCTTTGCCGGACGGTCTTTCTGGGCACCCCGCCGGACCATGTGCGCCGGGCCGAGGCGGCGCTGGCCGAGGGGCTGGAGGCCGGCCTCGACGCCGCCCGCGCCGGCAACCGGGCCTGCGACGTCGCCAATGCGCTGGCCGCGCCGCTGGAACGCGCGGGCATCGACCGGGCGGCGCGCTGCGGCTATCCGGTGGGGCTCAGCTATCCACCCGATTGGGGCGAGCGGACGATCAGCTTCCGGGCCGAGGACACGACCGTGCTGGAACCGGGGATGACGTTTCACTTCATGCCCGGACTGTGGATGGCGGATTGGGGGATGGAGATCACCGAGACGATCCTGATCCGCGCCGACGGCCCGGCCGAGGCGCTGGCCAGCCGGCCGCGTCGGCTCATCGTCAAGGATTAGGCGGGGGGCCACACCGGCCCCTGTCGGCAGGACCCGTAACGACCTGCCCGAGCTCGGGCAGGCATCCCACCCCAACACTATCAACGGGTTACAAAGGCGTTTTTACCGTTTGTTAAGAAACGCCCCAATCCGGACACCAATCCATCCCGCGCGATCTGGGAAGTTTCCTACCCCATTCCGGCCAATCACCGCCCAAGGCGCCCGCGCCCTTTGGCGCAAGGAGGAACCGGTTAACGGTCGCGTGCGATCAGCCCACGGCAGACCATCAAGGAGGTACAGCGGTGACCAGCGAACGCTTTTATTGGCCCATGTTGGCGGGGGAGCGCAGCGACCTCAGTATCACCTATGGATTCAGTACGCGGAAAGGAAACCCGTTTCCCTGGCCAGAGGACCGCTGGAACCCAATCCATGGCCTGCGATACATGGCCTATCAAACGGAACCACGTTTCAATGACGAGGCCCGCCGGGAAATACCGAAACTCTTGGTCAGCATTCGACCAAAGGTCAAAGAACTACCCGATGTCATTGGGACTTTCTCAATAGATGCATCTGATCCACCAATGATTCATCGCCGCCTGAAAGCGATGATCGAGGCGCAGGACCCGGACTGTTGTGAGTTCATTCAGGCGTCGCAAATCTGGGATGAAACCCATGAGCGCGATCTAGATGGGTCCGACTATTACTTTGCCAATGTGGTAAAACTGGTCGATAGCTGGGACCATGAGCTTACCAAAATTGCGCCCATTGAGCGTGCTGATGGTAGCATCGTGAACCTCTTAAGTGGAAATGGTGTGGTAAATACCTCAGCGCTTAAGGACGCTTTTCTATGGCGCGATTCCTACACCAAACATGTTCTCTGCTCGGAAGCTTTCAAGAAAGCCTATGAGGCCATGGATGCTACGGGCATCCATTTCCATCCTCTGAAATCCAATACCGATTAGGCAGCAAATGGTACACACATGAACTACACCCTTCCAATGAACAGCCGGGGTCACAGGGGTTTTGTGGGGTTTCGTGTCCAAGACCCCACAGGGCAGGACAAGCGCGCACCATTGGCGCTAAGGCGAGCAAGTTATGATGCCGACCATCGACCGGATGCTAAAACCAAAGAACGGATCGCAGGGTTACGTTTTTCAGTAAAGGGTGACAAGGAGCTACCGGATATTCTAGATGGGTTCACATCCGCGGACCAATTGACCCCTGCTGTTTCCGCAGCTTTGGTCGATGGTTTGCGATCTGTCATTGGTGACGTAGCCGATTTCATCCCGGTTCCGAATTTGTGGGACGAGCATACCGATGCGCCATACGAGGGCCCCCCCTATTATTTTCTCAATGTCTTGCAGTGGATCAATGGCTGGGACGCGGATCGAACGGATATCTCTGCGATGTATGGAAAAGATGGATACATGGTTGCGGAGACACTTCAAAGCGGGACCCCTGTTGTAAACAAAGATGCGGTTGGGGACGCGGTGATCTGGCGCGACAGCCGAACCCGCGATTTGGTTATCGCGGATCCGGTCAAAGAGGTTCTGGAAACCTTTGACACCGCGTCGGTTTGGTACCGTGACCTCGAAATCTGATGAAACGTCCGATCAGCGCGCTGAACACAACCTGTCAACTTGGAAGATCATGCGTGCCCCGGGTATATCCAGCAGGGCTGACATCCGCAGAGGGGACAAGATGGCCGATGTGACGACCGCGACGGGGCTTCTGGCCGATCTGGTCGCCTTTCCCAGCATCTCGGCCGACGGAAATGCCGCCATCGCCGCGCATTGCGCCGAACGGCTGGCTGATCTGGGCGCCGAGGTCGAATGGATGCCCGACGCCACCGGCGAACGGGTCAACATCTGGGCGCGCATCGGCCCCGATGCGCCGGGCGGGCTGATCCTGTCGGGCCATCTCGATGTGGTGCCGGTCGACGGACAGGACTGGGCATCGGACCCCTGGCGCCTGGCCGAGCGCGACGGCCGGCTGCATGGGCGCGGCACATGCGACATGAAGGGCTTCGTCGCCTGCGTGCTGGCGACGCTTGGCACCGTCGATGGCGACCGTCTGGCGGCGCCGATCTGGGTCGCGCTGACCCATGACGAAGAGGTCGGCATGCACGGCGCCCAGCGGCTGGTCGCCACCCTGGCGGATCGCGAGGTCGGCCCGGCGATGGCGCTGATCGGCGAGCCGACCGGCATGGGCGTGGTCGAGGCGCATAAGGGGTGCTGCGAATACACCGTCACCTTTCGCGGCCGCGCCGGCCATGGCTCGGCACCCGAGCGGGGCGTGAACGCGGTGCTGGCGGCGTCGCGCTATGCCGGCGAATTGCTGGCCGTGGCCGGGCGGCTACGGGCCCGGAAACCGGCAAGCGCGCAGTTCGATCCGCCCTGGCCCACGGTCAATATCGGCCGCCTTTCGGGTGGCAGCGCGCATAACGTGATCCCCGACCGGGCCGAACTGATGTGGGACATGCGCCCACATGACGATGCGGATCGGGCGTTCATCCTCGATGGGATCGGCCGCTTCGTCGATCTTGTGCTGCGCCCCGAGATGCAGGCGCGTGCGCCCGAGGCCGAGATCGTGACCGAAACCGTGGGCGATATCGCGGCGCTTGGCGCGTCGCCGGAGAACCGGCTGCGCGATCTCCTGATCGGGCTCGGCTGCCCGGCCGCGCCGGCGGTCGCCTTTGGGACCGAGGCCGGATTGTTTCAGTCGCTGGGCTGCGATACGGTCGTGTGCGGGCCGGGCCATATCGCCCAGGCGCATCAGGCCGACGAATATGTCGACCGGGCGGAACTGGCCCGCTGCCTTCAGGTGCTGGCGGCGATGCCCGATGCCCTGCGCGAAAGGAGGACATGATGGACCGCGACGCCGTGAATGCCTTTTGCCGCGCCTTGCCCGGCGCCGACTGGTCGGACAGCTTCGGACCGGGCATCGACCAGTGGAACGTCGGCGGCAAGCTGTTCGCCGTCATCGGCGCCGGGGCCGAGGGCGTTTCGGTGAAAACCCCGGATGTGGAGACCGCGGCGATGTTGATCGAAACCGGGGTTGGCTTTCGGGCACCCTATTTCCACCGGTCCTGGGTGCTGATCCCGTTCCGCGCCCCCGACGAGGAAATATGCCACCGCATCCGCGCTTCCTATGGGCTGATCCGGAGCAAGTTGCCGAAGAAGGCGCAGGCGGGCCTTTCCCCGTTTCCCGAGGAATGAACGCACCGTTGCCGCGCAGCGGCGCACCGGCGCGCGCCGGTGCGCGGCCCCGGCGTGCGCCGGGGCCGCCCCTTGCTTGCGTCGCGCCCGAAACCTTGCCACATCCCGGCCGGCGCAAAGCACCCGGAGGCGGCGATGAAATTCACCCTGTCCTGGCTCAAGGACCATCTGGAGACCGAAGCCGGCGTCGCCGAGATCGCCGCGGCGCTGACCGATCTGGGGCTCGAGGTCGAGGCGGTCGAGGACCCGGCCGCGCGGCTCGGTGGTTTCACGCTCGGCCGGGTGCTGAAGGCCGAGGCGCATCCCGATGCCGATCGCTTGCGGCTTTGCCGGGTGGCGACCGACCGGGGCGAAAGGCAGATCATCTGCGGTGCGCCGAATGCCCGCGACGGCATCACCGTGGTCGTCGCCCATCCCGGCAGCTATGTCCCCGGGATCGACACGACGATCCAGGTCGGCAGGATCCGCGGCATCGAATCGCATGGCATGATGCTGTCGGAACGCGAGCTGGGCCTGTCGGACGAACATGCCGGCATCGTCGAGCTGCCCTCGGGCGAGGTCGGCCAGCCCTTCGCCGACTGGCTGGCGGCGCACGAGCCTGCCCGCATCGACCCGGTGATCGACATCGCCGTGACCCCGAACCGGCCCGACGCGCTGGGGGTGCGGGGGATCGCCCGCGATCTGGCGGCGCGCGGCCTCGGCACGCTCAGACCCGCGCCCGACGTCAACGTGCCGGGGGCCTTTCCCTGCCCGATCCCGGTGACCATCGACGCCGACACGGCCGACGCGTGCCCGCTGTTCTGCGGCCGGCTGATCCGCGGGGTCACAAACGGGCCGTCCCCGCAATGGCTGCAGGATCGGCTGCGCGCCATCGGCCTCCGGCCGATTTCGGCCCTGGTCGATATCACCAATTTCTTCACCCATGACCGCAACCGCCCCCTGCATGTGTTCGACGCGGCCAGGGTCCGCGGCGGGCTGCGGGTGCACCGCGCCGCGGGGGGCGAGAAATTCGCCGCGCTCGATGACAAGATCTATGTGCTGCAGTCCGGCATGACGGCGATCTCGGATGCTTCGGGCATCGAAAGCCTGGCCGGCGTGATGGGCGGGCTTGCCAGCGGCGTCACGGCAGACACCACGGATGTCTTCCTCGAAGCCGCCTATTTCGATCCGATCCGCACCGCGGCCACCGGGCGGGCGCTGAAGATCACCTCGGATGCCCGCTATCGCTTCGAGCGCGGGATCGATCCGGAATGGACCCGCCCCGGCATCGAGGCGGCGACGCGGATGATCCTCGAGCTGTGCGGCGGCACGCCGTCCGAGGTGGTCACCGCCGGCGCCGTGCCCGACACCGCGCGGGCCTACACGCTCGACACCGGGCGCACCGCGTCGCTTGTCGGCATGGACATCCCGCCCGAAACCCAGCGCGCCACGCTCGCCGCGCTTGGCTTCCGGATCGAGGGCGACCTGGCCCATGTGCCGCCCTGGCGGCCCGATATCCAGGGCCCCGCGGACCTGGTGGAGGAAATCGCCCGGATCGCATCGCTGGCCAAGCTGCAGGGCAGGCCGCTGCCGCGGATTGCGCCCGGCATCCCCAGGCCGGTGCTGACCCCGATGCAACGCCGCGAGGCGCGCGCGCGCCGGACGCTCGCCAGCCTCGGCTACAACGAATGCGTCACCTACAGCTTCATCGATGCGCCCGCGGCACGCCTGTTCGGCGAAGGCGGCGATGCGACGATGCTGGAAAACCCGATATCGAGCGAGATGAGCCATCTGCGGCCGGCGCTTCTGGCCGGTTTGCTGCAGGTCGCCGCGCGCAACCAGGCCCGCGGATTCGGCGATCTGGCGCTGTTCGAGGTCGGCCCGGCCTTTTCCGGCGGCGAGCCGGGGGAAGAACATGTCGAGGCGACCGGCCTGCTGGTGGGCGCCACGGGGCCGAAGGATGTCCATGGCGCCCGCCGGCCGGCCGATCTGTTCGACGCCAAGGCCGATGCCGAGGCGCTGCTGGCGGCGCTTGGCGCGCCGGCCAGGAACCAGACCCGCCGCGACGGACCGCCCTGGTTTCATCCCGGCCGGCACGGCGTGATCGGGCTGGGGCCGAAAGCCACGCTGGCGGTGTTCGGCGAGGTTCACCCCAGGGTGCTTGCCGGCTTTGACATCAAGGGCCCGGCCGTCGCCTTCACGGTGTTCCCGCAGGCGATCCCGCAGCCGCGCAGCGTCGCCACCACCCGTCCGGCGCTGACGCTGCACGATCTGCAGGCGGTCGAGCGCGACTTCGCCTTCGTCGTCGATGCGCGGGTCGAGGCCGCGCAGCTGGTCCTTGCCGCGCAGGGCGCCGACAAGACGCTGGTTGCCGGGGTCCGCGTGTTCGATGCGTTCGATGGCCCGAACGCCACGGCGCAATTCGGCACGGGCAAGAAATCGGTCGCCCTGACGGTGCGCCTGCAGCCCGTCGAAAAGACACTGACCGAGGCCGAGATCGAGGCCGTGGCGCGGCGCGTGATCGACCGGGTGGCGAATGCCACCGGCGGCGTTCTGCGCGGCTGACATCGGGTTTCGGCGTTTCCGTCCTCCTGCGGGGGGAAATGAAATGACGCCAACGCCCCGAACGACGGATAACGGGAAGGCTGACGATGACCGATGACGCCCGGTTCTGGGACCGGATTGCCGAGAAATACGCGCAATCGCCGGTGCGTGCGCCCGACGCCTACGAGGCCACGCTGGCGCGGATGCGCGCCCATCTGCGCCCGGGCGATCGGGTGCTGGAACTGGGGTGCGGCACCGGAACGACGGCGATCAGGCTGGCCGATGCCGCGGGGGAAATCGTCGCCACCGATTTCGCCGAAGCGATGCTGGCAATCGCCCGCCAGCGTGCCGCCGAAGCCGGTGCCAGGAACCTGACCTTTGTGCGCCACGATGCGGCATCGGCGGTGGCGATCGGCCCGTTCGACGTTGTGATGGCGTTCAACCTTCTGCATCTGGTGCGCGACCTCGACGCCGTTCTGGCGTCGAGGTCGCGCACCAGA
>DNSZ01000178.1 GCA_003500165.1 Paracoccaceae bacterium
GCGCGCGACCTAGGGCCGCATCGTGCCGGGCCGCCCCGCAATCGGGGCGGCGCAGCCTTGCAGCCCGCGGCGGCTTCGGCCTAGGCCTCGCGCCGGTCCGAGATCGTCTTCCAGTTCAGCATGTTCGAGAACACGGTGCCGCTCATGGTGCTGCCGCCGGCCATCGAACCGCTGCGAACTTCGCCGCCCGCAACCAGGCCCGGACGGTTCAGGCTTTCCGTCGTTCCGGTGAACAGCCGGCCGCCCTTGATGGCCGAATCGCTGGTGCGCTCGATGATCGATTTGCCGGTGAACACCCGATTGCGGAGCATGTTGAAGCCGAACCGCTGGGAAATCAGGCCGATCCGGCTGGAATAGCCCGGCTCGGCCTTGGTGAACAGGCGGCTGTGGCCGGTGTCGGCGCTGAGATAGAGTTTCCGGTCGGGCTTGATCGCGATATGCACGTTCTCATTCGCCACGCCCGCATCGATCGAGGCAAAGCCGTTCATCGCCTTGATCGATTTCAGGGCGATGCCGATCGGGGCAAACGGCGCACGGGCGACGACCACCTTGCGGTCGCCTTCCAGATTGGCGGCATAGGCCGCTGCCGAGTCCTCGGGGACCTGCGCACCCTTCAGTTCGGCCTCGGCGTCGCCACCGGCGCCGACGACGCTGATGGCGGTTTTCGGCAGGCCAAGTTCGTGAAGCGCCGCGACGGCTTTGTCGGCGGTCTTCGCGTCCGGATAGAGCCGGGTAACGATGGTGGTCATGTTTCCTCCAGTGCTGCATAGCCGCGACGCGCGCGGACGGTGGGATCTGACTCGCCAGCCAGGGTCGGGGCCGGTGCGGACCCTTCATGGGTGACATAGGGCGCTTTGGCCCGCTGTCGCCGCGACGCCGACCAAAGCGGCAAGATGGCCAGAACGGCGGCGATCAGAAAGCCGATTTCCAGCCAGAAAACGGGGATATAGGCGGCCTCGGGGCGCAGGACGCCGTCCGTGACCGTGCCGCCGGCGCCGACGATCACGTCGCGGATGACACCGCCCAGCGCCACGGCCAGCCCGGCACCGGTGGCCTGCACCGCGCCCCAGGCGCCCAGCGCCAGACCGATCTGGTCGCGGCGCGCGGCGCGCATCGTCGCGGTCAGCGTGCCGTGGCCAAACAGGCCGGCGCCGAAGCCGGTGACCAGCGTGCCCAGAACGAAGGGCGCCGCGCTGCCCAGATGGGCGGCAAAGATGATGGCGGCAAAGCCCGGGATGCCGATGATCGCGCCCCAGGCGGCGACCGCGGCCGGGCAGCCGCCCGCGCCCAGCACCCGCCAGGCCACCGCGAACCCGCCCAGCATGCCGCCGGCAAAGACGGCGGTCAGTTTCGTCGTCTGCGACACGGTCAGGCCCAGAACCTGCCCGCCATAGGGTTCCAGCAGCACGTCGCACATGCCAAAGCCGAAAGTGCCCAGCGCGATGACCGCGAGAAGCCGCAGCGCGCCATCCCGCGACACAAAGCCGCGCACCGCGGTACCGAACAACGGCGTCTCGGCGGTTTCCATGGCGCGGGCGCGTTCGCGGTCGCGCGGCTCCTGCTTCCACAGGGCCAGAAGATTGAGCGCGATGGTGACCACGGCCGCGCCCTGGATCACCTGGATGAGCTTGCCCGGGGTGTAGTCGCGCAGCAGATATCCGAACACCAGCGCGGCGACCACCATGCCGAACAGCAGCATGACATACATCAGCCCGACGACCTTGGGCTGGTCTTCCTCGGGCATCAGATCGGTGGCAAGTGCCAGCCCCACGGTCTGCACCGTGTGCACGCCGGCGCCGACCAGCAGGAACGCCAGCGCGGCCGAGGACAGGCCGATCCAGCGCGGCGCATCGGCCGCCTCGCCATAGCCCGACAGCACCAGAAGCGCGAAGGGCATGATCGCGAAGCCGCCGAATTGCAGCATCGTGCCCTTCCAGATGAAGGGGATGCGGCGCCAGCCCAGCGCCGATTTATGGATGTCGGAGCGAAAGCCGATCAGCGCCCGAAACGGCGCGAACACCAGCGGCAGCGCCAGCATGCCGGCCACCAGCGAGGCCGGAACGCTGAGTTCGACGATCATCACCCGGTTGAGCGTGCCGACCAGCAGCACCAGCGCCATGCCGACCGTGACCTGAAACAGCGACAACCGCAAAAGCCGGGTCAGCGGCACCTCGGCGGTGGCGACATCGGCAAAGGGCAGCCAGCGCGGCCCGATTCGGGCGATGCGGTTCAGAATGGCTGCGCGGTAGTCGAACATGGGCTTTCCGCGATCCTCGGCCCGGCCCCGCGCTTCGGCGCCGGACGGGCGGAATTCCGTGAAGAAGGCGGGCGCGTGGCCCCGCGCAGGGGTTGTCCACGCGCCGCGCCCTTGGGCACGCGCCTAGTAGGTATAGGCGGCGTGCTCGATTTGCGCCGAAGCCGGCGCGGCCGCCATGTCCGTTCCGGACAGGAAGCCCGAGACCCAGGTGGTGTTCGTCACGATCGCCAGGTGCACGGCAAAGGATGCCACGGCGACGCCCGCAAGGAACAGCGGGATGCCGACGGTCGGCTGAACGACAAGCCACATTTTCGCGTTGTTCATGGTTCAGACCTCCTCAGCCCAGCCAGGGGGTGGACACGGCCACCAGGATATGCGCGACGAGCGCGATTGCGCCGAACACGCGGGTGCCGTCGATGAGGTAGCTGTGCACCTCTTCGGCCTCTTTCAGCGTGAGGCCGGTGGGCCACACTTTGTCGTAGTCTTCGGTCATGCCATTTCCTCCGTGCACGGTACCGTTTTGCGAAGCGGCCTGCGGCGGCTGGCCAGTCCCGCGCGCCCCATGCCGTGACGCCGCCCGGACAATGAAAGACCACATTGTGTGCCCGGGATGGCGCTGGATCGATACTGTCATGCTTGCCTGACACGGTCAAGTGTCAATTAAAATAGACATGTGGGATGTATCTCCGATGGGCGGGATGCCGCCAATGGTGCCCCGCCATGGCCGGCCCGGGTCCGATTGTAATGGATGGAATCGGCAAAAATGCCGTATGGTTTCAGCATGGAGAGACAAGATGGAACACCGGGCCAGATATCGCGGCGTGACGCTGATCGAGGCGGTCCTGTTCATCTCGATCGCCATGGGGATCATCGTCGGGGGGCTGCAGTTCTATCAACAAGCCTCCACCGCGCTGCGGACCGAACAGACGGTTCGGCTGGCGACCTCGCTGGTTGCCGAAACGCATAGTCTTTACCGGGGCTCGGACATCCCGGCCGAGGCTGCGCGCGCCCGCATCGACCCCACATTGGTGGCGGCCGGGGGCGTGGTGGCGACCGCGCTGTCCGGTGATCCCGCCGCGCCGATCCAGGCGCCCTGGGGGGGCGCGGTGACCCTCGATTCGGGGACCGGCCGGATCGACGGCACTGCCGGGCCGCTCAGCCTTCATCTGACCTTCAACGACATGCCGACGACGATCTGCACGCGGGTCTTGAAGCATGACGCATCGGCCTCGGGCCCGATGGGCAGCGGCGTGATCGAGACCGGGATCGTCGATCTTGCCTCGGGCAACCCCGTCGTCATCCATTCGACCGAGGCCGGCGGCGCGCTGTCGCCCAGCGATGCCGGGGTGATGTGCGGCGAGGCCGGCAACGGCACCGCGGTGGTGATGTCCTTTGGCTGGCGCAGCAACTGAACCGGCAGAGCAATGGCCCGGCTTTCCTTGCGTTTTCAAGAATATGTGGCGCAGATCCCGACCGGGTTCCGGCGTGGGACTTGCCCCGCGGCGCTGTCAGGTCCATGACGGGCCATGCAGATCGCGAGTTTCAACATCAACGGCATCCGGGCACGGGCGCAGGCGCTGCTCGACTGGCTGGACGAGGACGGGCCCGACATCGCGCTGCTGCAAGAGATCAAATGCACCGATGATGCCTTTCCGCGCGCGCCGTTCGAGGATCGGGGCTATCGCGTCGAGACGCATGGCCAGAAATCCTTCAACGGCGTGGCCATCCTGTCGCGGCTGCCGCTCGAGGATGTCGTGCGGGGACTGCCGGGCGACGCCGATGACGGGCAGGCCAGGTGGATCGAGGCGACGGCGATCGGCGATGTCGCGGTGCGGGTCTGCGGCTTGTACCTGCCCAATGGCAACCCGGCGCCGGGGCCGAAATACGACTACAAGCTGGCCTGGATGGCGCGGCTGGAAGAACGCGCGCGCGCCCTGCTGGCGACCGAAGAGCCGGTGGTGATGGCCGGCGACTACAATGTGATCCCGCAGGCCGAGGATGCCGCCCGGCCCGAGGCCTGGGCCGAGGACGCGCTTTATCGCCCCGAAACCCGCGCGGCGTTTCGCCGCATCTTGAATCTGGGGCTGACGGATGCGTTTCGGGTGCAGACCCGTGGCGCCGGGCATTTCACCTTCTGGGATTATCAGCGCGGCGCGTGGGAGCGCGATGACGGCATCCGGATCGACCACGCGCTGCTGTCGCCGCAGGCCGCCGACCTGCTGGCCGATGTCCGGATCGAAGCCGCCTTGCGCGGTCGCGACAAGCCTTCGGATCACGTGCCGCTGCGGCTGACCTTGTCGCCGGGCTGATGGCGCCGGTGGTGCACGACCCGGGCGGGACGCGGCCAAAGGCCGCGCCCGGCGGGGCACACCCGCGACAGAAGCACCGACGGAAACGCCGGCCCCGGCGCGGGATCAGCCTGGTGCGGCTGATGCTGGTCATCGCGCTGGCCGTGCTGGTGGCGGCGGGGTTTCACGCATTTCTCTACCAGGCGTTCCGGGTGCCCAGCGGGTCGATGAAGCCGACGCTGCTGGTCGGCGACTCGATCCTGGTCAGCAAGCTCGCCTATGGCGGGCCGTTCCGCGGCTGCATTCTGGGCTGGTGCCCCGAAGCGCCGCCGATCGGCGGGCTGCCCGAACGCGGCGATGTCATCGTGTTTCGCGACACCGTCCATGGCGGCTATGCCGCCAAGCGCATCGTCGGGCTGCCCGGCGACGAGGTCGCGATGCTGGGCGGGCGGCTTTATCTCGATGGGCAGGCCGTGGAACAGCGGCCGGGCGTGATGTTTCATGAGGTGTATGAGGCCCAGGGCCAGCTGGGTCAGCGCCCGCTTTGCGCCAATCCCGATGCCGGACCGGGGGCGTATTGCCTGAAACCGGTTCAGATCGAGACCCTGCCGAATGGCGTGACCTACGACACGCTGCAGATCGGCGCGGCAGCGGTGGATACGACCGCCCCGATCGTCGTGTCGGCGGGGGCCTATTTCGTGATGGGCGATAATCGCGACAATTCGACCGACAGCCGTTTCGACCGGGCCGGTGGCGGCTATGGTTCCGTGCTGCTGGCAGACATCGTCGGCCGGGTCGAGATGATCCTGTTCAGCACCGCCGCCGACGATGTGATGGCGCCCGGGACATTACGCCGCAGCCGGCTTTTCCTGCCGATCTCGGAAGCGCGGTTGCGGCGGGCTCAGTAGTTGCGGATCAGCCCGACCAGCCGGCCCTGCACCTGCACCTGGCCAGCGCGATAGACCCGGGTTTCGTAGTCCGGATTCTCGGCCTCGAGCGCGATCATGTCGCCGCGGCGGCGCAGCCGCTTCAGCGTCGCCTCCTCGCCCGCGACGAGGGCAACGACGATATCGCCATTCTCGGCCTCGGCCTGTTCGCGGATAACGACGATGTCGCCATCGTTGATGCCGGCCCGGATCATCGAGTCGCCCTTGACCTCCAGCGCGAAATGACGCCCCGCGGCGGCGATCATGCTGCCGGGAACCGCGACATGGTGGGACACCGTACTGATCGCCTCGATCGGCGTGCCGGCGGCGATCCGGCCCATCACCGGCAATTCGGCGGCATCGACGGCGACGGCCAATTCGGCCGCACCGGCCGCGGCGCCACCGGGCAGGATGCGCGGCGTGAAGCCTTCGATCCCCTCGGGCATCCGGATGATCTCGATCGCGCGGGCGCGATGGGCGAGCCGCCGGATGAAGCCGCGTTCCTCGAGCGCCGTGATCAGCCGGTGAATGCCCGATTTGGAACGCAGGTCGAGCGCATCCTTCATCTCTTCGAAGGAGGGCGGCACGCCGTCGCGTTCCATCCGCTTGTGGATGAATTCCAGCAGATCGCGCTGTTTCTGGGTCAGCATGGCAGGCCCCCGATCGCAAGGTTCTGTTAATGTTCTAACCCCGTTCCCCCTTTGTGTCAACAGCATCGACGCATGGAGGGAAGACGGGCGCGATGGTGCATCCTCATCGCGCGCCGGTTCAAGATCGGGATTGCCGGGATTGGCCGGCAAGAAAACGGGGCGCGATCCGATGCCCGCGCCCCGCAACCGAATGCTGCCGCGGCGCGCACCGGGCGCGCCGCAGACCCTATGAGCCGAGATAGGCGGTCTTGGCGCCCCAGCCGCAGCCGCCCGACCCGGCCGCCTTCGACGCAGCGCCTTCGCGGATCGGTGTGCTGGCGTCGCCCGCGGCCGCCGGCTGCAGCGTCTCCGCCGCGGGTTCGATCGCCAGCGGCGCGCCCGCGGTATCGGCCAGCGCCGCGCCGGCGCCCAGCAGCAGTGCCGCGCCCGCGGCCATCATCGAAGCTTTCAGCATGGATCTCCCTTCCCTGTTGTTGATCGTCGCTTGTCCGTGTCGCCATGGGGTCCCGCACGGGGCGGGATCGATATGCCCCGGATCGGAGGTTAGTTCGGCGCGACGCTCTGTCCAGCGCGGCGTCCCCCCGCCGCCGCGCCGGCGGGCCCGAAATCGGCCGCGGTCAGCCGGCCATCCCCGTTGACATCCATGCCCGCCAGCCAGGCATCGCTGGCGTCGAGGAATTCCGCAAGGCTGACCAGCCCGTCGCCATCGGCATCGTTTGCCGCCACCGAGATGCCCGCCTGCATGCGCCCGGCCATCTGGCCGTGGCCCGCGCCCATGGCGGCCCCCTTCTGGGAGTCCTCGGCGATATGGGCGTCGATATCGGCGTAATCCTCGGGCGAGAGGACGCCGTCGCCCTCATAGTCGAACATGTCGAAGATCATCGCCCGGCGCGCCCGGGCTTCTTCGGCAGAGACCACCCCATCGGAATCGGCGTCCCACATCACCATGAAGCGCTCTCCGGGCACGGGCTGGTCCTGCGCNNCCGGGCCGATCGATAGCCCATCAGGCGGTCAGCTGGTCCCAGCAGTCAAGTGCCTTCGCGGTGTACATCAGCGAAGGCCCGCCGCCCATCTGGACGCACATGCTGAGCATGTCGGCCAGTTCCTCGCGGGTGCCGCCGGCCTTGATCAGCGCCTCGACATGGAAGGCGATGCAGGGTTCGCAGCGCACGGCGATGGCGATCGCGCAGGCGATCAGCTCCTTGGTCTTGAGGTCGAGCGGCCCGGTTTCCTTGGCGGCCTTCGACAGCGCGCCGAACCCCTTGGCGGTTTCCGGGTTGACCTTGTTGAATTCGCGCAGATGGGCGCGCATGTCGGTCAGAAAATCCTTGTAGTCCATTCGCCTCTCCTTGGTTGCGATCGGTCCCGATGCAATGGCTGTCACATCGGGCCGGGGGCCGTGTCAATGGGGCCGCCCGGCCGGCGACCGGATCGCGGCGGCCGCCTCGGGGGGCATCGAGCCCCCGCTCGGCGGCCTTGGGCACGACGGGGGCAGCGACGCGCGCAGCGATGCGGCGGTGCACGGGGGGCGCTGCCCCCCGTCGCCCGTGCGCGGCACGGGCGACTCCCCCCGGGATATTTGACCCAAGGCGAAGGAGGGTTGGGGGGGAGAAAGGCCGCCAACGGCGCCTCGGTTGACGGGCCCCGACCCGGGCGCGATAAACCCGCGCGCCGGCGGCGCGGGCGGGCGCAAGGAGGAGCAGGCATGGGCGGGCAGAAGCGGGTGTTTTCGGGCGTCCAGCCATCGGGCGGGCTGACCCTGGGCAACTACCTTGGGGCGATCAAGCGGTTTGTCGAGATGCAGGAGGCCGGCATCGAGACGATCTATTGCATCGTCGATCTGCACGCGATCACGGTCTGGCAGGATCCTGCCAGGCTGCGCCACGCCACCCGCGAGCTGGCGGCCGGCTTCCTGGCCGCGGGGATCGACCCGGCGCGGTCGATCCTGTTCAACCAGAGCCAGGTGACCGCCCATGCCGAGCTGGGCTGGATCCTTGCCTGTGTGGCGCGGATCGGCTGGCTGAACCGGATGACCCAGTTCAAGGACAAGGCGGGCAAGAACCGCGAGGCGGCAAGCGTCGGGCTTTTTGCCTATCCGACCCTGATGGCCGCCGACATCCTGGCCTATCACGCCACCCATGTTCCGGTGGGCGAGGATCAGAAGCAGCATCTGGAGCTGACCCGCGACATCGCGATCAAGTTCAACACCGATTACGGGGTGGATTTCTTTCCCGTGGTCGAGCCGGTGATCGAGGGCGTGGCGACCCGCGTGATGAGCCTGCGCGACGGCACCAAGAAGATGTCGAAATCGGATCCGTCGGATATGAGCAGGATCAATCTGATGGACGACGCCGACACCATCGCGAAGAAGATCCGCAAGGCGCGGACCGACCCCGAGCCGCTGCCAGGCGCGCTTGACGGGCTGAAGGACCGGGCCGAGGCGCGCAACCTGGTCAACATCTATGCCGCCCTCGCCGATACCACGCCCGAGGCGGTGATCGCAGACTACGGCGGCGCGGCGTTTTCCACCTTCAAGCCGGCGCTTGCCGATCTGGCGGTGGCACGGCTCGAGCCGCTTTCCGCGGAAATGGCGCGGCTGATGGCCGACCCGGCCGAGATCGACCGGATCATCGCCGCCGGCGCCGAGAAGGCCGCGGCGATCGCCGACCCGATCCTGAACCGGACCTTCGACATCGTCGGGATGATCCGGGCGCGCTAGCCCCGCGCGGGTCCGTTGATGCGCGTGTGGACGCATCGCGGCGGCCCGCCATCGCCAGCGGCTTGCCCCCGCCGCGCCGGACGCCGATACTGCCGCCAAGGCCGCGGGGCGGTCGCCAACCGAGAACCGGACCGGAAGCCATGCCGAACGATCTGACCATGCCGACCCAGCACCTGCGCAACGCGGTGCTGCGCCATCTGACCTACACCATGGCCAAGGATGCCGCGCATGCGCAGCTTTACGATTGGCGGATGGCGCTGAGNNTACCTGTCGATGGAGTTTCTGCTTGGCCGTCTGCTGGAGGATGCGATCACCAATCTGCGGCTGACCGAACGGGTCCAGTCGGTGACCCGTGAACTGGGGATCGAGCTGGGGCCGCTGCTGCATGACGAACCCGATTCGGCGCTGGGCAATGGCGGGCTGGGGCGGCTCGCTGCCTGTTTTCTCGAATCGATGTCGACGCTGAAAATCCCCGCCCATGGCTATGGCATCCGCTACGAATACGGCCTGTTCCGGCAAAGCTTCGTCGACGGGCGGCAGGTCGAATCGCCCGAGACCTGGCTGCAGACGGTCGATCCCTGGGCGTTCGAGCGGCCCGAGCTGAAATTCGAGATCGGCTTTGGCGGCAAGGTCGAGGAGATCGGCACCGCCGCCCGCTGGACACCCGACGAGGCGGTGATCGCCCAGGCCCATGACACGCCGATCGTCGGCTGGCGCGGCCGCTGGGCCAACACGCTTCGGCTGTGGTCGGCCCGGCCGACCGAAATCTTCGACCTGGCCCGGTTCAACGCCGGCGATTTCGCCGCCGCCGCCGAGCCCGAGGCGCTGGCGCGGGCGATCACCCGGGTTCTCTATCCCGACGACACCACCGAAAGCGGCAAGGAATTGCGGCTGAAACAGGAGTATTTCTTCACCGCCGCGTCGCTGCGCGACATTCTGCGCCGGTTCGAACGCACCCATGACGATCTGCGCAAATTGCCGACCAAGGCCGCGATCCAGCTGAACGACACCCATCCCGCCATCGCCGGCCCCGAACTGGTCCGGTTGCTGCATGACGAGCGGCATTTCTCGTTCGACGAGGCGGTCGAGATCGCCCGCGGCTGCCTGGCCTACACCAATCACACCCTGCTGCCCGAGGCGCTGGAACGCTGGCCCGAGGATCTGATGCGCCGGCTGTTGCCCCGCCACATGCAGCTGATCGAGCGGCTCGACGCGGCCCATGAAGCGAAACACCCGTCCCGGCAGGTGGCGCTGCGGGCGCATGGCGAGGTGCAGATGGGGCCGCTGGCCTTTGTCATGGCGCATCGGGTGAACGGGGTCTCGAAGCTGCATACGCGGCTGATGAAGGACACGGTGTTCGCCGAATTGAACCGGCTCTATCCCGATCGCATCGTCAACGAGACCAACGGCATCACCCCGCGCCGCTGGCTGATGTCGGCCAATCCGCGGCTGTCGAGCCTGATCGGCGAGACGATCGGCAACGGCTGGCTGGCCAATCTGGAACGGCTGGCGGAGCTCGAGCCGCATTTCGACGATGCGGGCTTCCTGGATGCGTATGCGGCGGTGAAACACGCCAACAAGCGCGATCTGGCGGGCTGGCTGGCGCGCGCCCATGGCGTGCATATCGACCCCGCCGCGATGATCGATATCCAGATCAAGCGCATCCACGAATACAAGCGTCAGCATCTGAACATCCTGGAAGCGATCGCGCTGTGGCAGGACATCCATGACGCGCCGAATGCCGAACGGGTGCCGCGGGTCAAGATATTCGCCGGCAAGGCGGCGCCGGGCTATGCCTTTGCCAAGCAGATCATCCGGCTGATCAACGATGTCGCCGCGGTGATCAACGCCGATCCGGTCACCAGCCCGTGGCTGCAGGTCGCCTTTCTGCCGAACTACAATGTCAGCCTGGCCGAGCGGCTGATCCCGGCCGCGGACCTGTCAGAACAGATCTCGACCGCCGGCAAGGAAGCGTCGGGGACCGGCAACATGAAGATGGCGCTGAACGGCGCGCTGACCATCGGCACGCTTGACGGCGCCAATGTGGAAATCCGCGAGCGGGTGGGGGCAGAGAACTTCTTTCTGTTCGGGATGACCGCCGACGAGGTTCTGGAACGCCGCGCAATGCCGGACCATGCCGCCCGGGCCATCGCCGACGATCCGCGGCTGGCCCGCGCCCTCGAGACCTTGCGCAACGGCACGTTTTCGGCACCCGATCCCGGGCGCTATCGCGGGATCGCCGACAACATCTCGGGGCCCGACTATTTCCTCGTTGCCTCGGATTTCAGCGATTTCTGGCGCGCCCAGCGCGAGGTCGACCGCGCCTTTGCCGATCCCGCGCGGTGGGTGCGGGCGGCCGCCCACAACACCGCCGGTTCGGGCTGGTTCAGCGCCGATCGGGCGATCCGCGGCTATATGCGGGATGTCTGGGACGCCGCGCCGGTAGAGCTTTGAGCGCCGCCGCCCGACCGACCGACCCGGCGCTGCAGGCGCTGTGCGCTGGCCGCCATGATGACCCGTTTGCGGTTCTGGGCCCGCATGACATGAGTGGGTTACGGTATGTCACCGCCTTTGATCCAAGGGCGGCGGCCCTGTCCGCAAGGGCTGGCGGCGACACCTTTGGGCTGGCCGCAGTGCCGGGGCATCCTGGCCTGTTTCGGGGCCCCGTGCCAGGCGATGGCCCCTATCGGCTGACAGGCGAGACGCCCGACGGCATTCCGTTCGACCATGACGATCCCTATCGGTTCGGCCCGGTGCTGGGCGAGATCGACGAATACCTGATCGGCGAGGGCACGCATCGGCGGCTGTGGACGGCACTTGGCGCCCATGTGATGCGGCATGAGGGCGTGGATGGCACCCATTTCGCGGTCTGGGCGCCGAACGCGCAAAGGGTCTCGGTCGTGGGGGATTTCAACGGCTGGGACGGCCGGCGCCATGCGATGCGGCGGCGCGGATCGACCGGCGTGTGGGAGATATTCCTGCCCGGCATCGGCGACGGCGCGGCCTACAAATACGAGCTTCTCGGCCCGGACGGCCTGCCGCGCCCGCTGAAGGCCGATCCGGTCGGCTTCGGCGCCGAGCATCCGCCGCGCACGGCATCGGTCGTTCGCGACATCGCCGGCTATGGCTGGCACGACGCCGCCTGGATGGCAGGGCGGGGCGCGAAGAATGGCCGCAATGCGCCGATCGCGATCTACGAGGTGCATCTGGGCTCGTGGCGGCGCAAGGACGGCGGGCGGCACATCTCCTACCGGGAGGCGGCCGAAGAGCTGGTCGATTACGCCGTCGGCCTCGGTTTCACCCATATCGAGCTGATGCCGCTGGCCGAACATCCCTTCGATGGCTCCTGGGGCTATCAGCCGGTCGGCATGTATGCCCCGACCATCCGCCACGGACCGCCGCATGAGTTCCGCGATCTGGTCGATGCCGCGCATCGCGCGGGGCTGGGCGTGATCCTCGACTGGGTGCCGGGCCATTTCCCCGCCGATGCGCACGGGCTCGGGCAGTTCGACGGCACCGCACTTTACGAATATGCCGACCCGCGCGAAGGCTTTCACCACGACTGGAACACGCTGATCTACAATTTCGGCCGCCGCGAGGTGGCCAATTATCTGACCGCCAACGCGCTTTACTGGCTGGAGGAATACCATCTGGACGGGCTGCGGGTGGATGCCGTCGCCTCGATGCTCTACCGCGACTATTCCCGGCCTGCCGATCAATGGGTGCCGAACATCCATGGCGGGCGCGAGAATCTGGAAGCCATCGCGATGCTGCAGACGATGAACCGCACCGTCTATGGCGAGGTGCCGGGCATCCTGACCGCGGCCGAGGAAAGCACCGCCTTCCCGGGCGTCTCGCGCCCCGTCCACGAGGGCGGCCTTGGTTTCGGCTTCAAGTGGAACATGGGCTGGATGAACGATGCGCTCGACTATATCCGGCGCGAGCCGGTGCACCGGCGCCATCATCATCACCAGATGACGTTCGGGCTGACCTATGCCTTTACCGAGAACTTCATCCTGCCGATCAGCCATGACGAGGTGGTGCACGGCAAGGGCTCGATGCTGGCGAAGATGCCCGGCGACGA
>DNSZ01000082.1 GCA_003500165.1 Paracoccaceae bacterium
GCCTATTCCAGGGAAATCACCCAGGAAGTCAGTTTCATCGGCCGCGGCGAAGCGATCGACAAGGTCGATCTGGTGGCCCGCGTCAGCGGCTTCCTGCAGGAAGTCAGGGTCGAAAACGGCGCCGAGGTGGCGGCAGGCGACGTGCTGTTCCGGATCGAGCCCGACACCTATCAGGCTGCGGTCGCCGCGCGCGAGGCCGATCTTGCCAGCGCGAGGGCCAGCCTGGAACTGGCCGGGATCGAACTGCGCCGTACGGAGGAGCTGGTGCAGCGCGGGTCGAGCCCGCAATCCGAACTCGACGTCGCGCGGGCCGATCAGCAAAGCGCCGAGGCCGCGGTGAAGGCGGCCGATGCGGCCCTGCGGCAGGCCGAACTCGACCTTGGCTATACCGAGGTCACGGCGCCTTTCGGCGGGCGGGTCGGCCGGATCGACCGCAGCGAGGGCGATCTGGTCGGCCCGACGACGGGACCGCTGGTGACCCTGGTGCGCGAGGCGCCGATCTTCGTCGCCTTTTCGCTGTCCGAGCGCCAGATGGTTACGTTGTTGCAGGAAATCCAGGAAAACGCCGGCAACGGTGCCAACATGGCCGATGGTCCGGCGGTTCATGCCACCCTGCCCAATGGCACCGATCTGGGCGAAACGGGGACGATCGCCTTTGCCGACAACCGCGTCGACCCGACAACCGGAACGGTGACGATCCGCGCGGAATTCGCCAACACCGATCGGCTGATCTTCGACGGCGCCTTTCTGACCGTCCGGATCGAGGCCCGCGCCCCGGTCGAACGGCTGCTGGTCCCGCAAGCCTCGGTGCAGCGCGACCAGCAGGGCGATTTTGTTCTGGTCGTCAATGCGCAGGGCATGGTGGAGCAGCGCTATGTGACCACCGGCGATACGGTCGAGACCGACATGATCGTCACCGACGGGTTGCGTGAAGGCGAACAGGTGATCGTCGACGGCTTGCAGCGGGTGCGCCCGGGCGTGCCGGTCGATGCCGTGATCGCCGGCAGCCCGGTGGAGTAGGCGCGCATGTTCTCGTCGATCTTCATCGCGCGCCCCAAAATGGCGATGGTCATATCGCTGGTGCTGACCATCATGGGCGCCATCGCCTATGCCGTCCTGCCGGTCGAACAGTTCCCGAACATCACGCCCCCGGTCGTCAACGTCTCGGCAAACTATACCGGTGCCAGCGCGACCACGGTGGAAAACACCGTCGCCGCGCCGATCGAGGCGCAGGTCAACGGCGTCGACGACATGCTCTACATGCAGTCCACCTCGGCCGATAACGGCTCCTATTCGCTGAACATCACCTTCGCGGTCGGGACCGACCCCGACATGGCGTCGGTCAATGTGCAGAACCGGGCAGCCCAGGCGATGGCCAGCCTGCCGTCCGAGGTCACCGATAACGGCGTGGTCACCCAGAAATCATCGACCAACATGCTGCTGGTGGCGGTCCTGACATCGCCCAACGGCACCTATGACGAGGTGTTCCTGTCGAACTATGCGTCGATCAATCTGAAGGACGCGCTGGCGCGGGTGAACGGTGTCGGCAAGGCCGATATCCTGACAAATTTCGAATATGCGATGCGGATCTGGATGGATCCGGAAAAGATGACCGGGCTGGGCATCACCCCGAGTGATCTGATTGCAGCGATCCGCGACCAGAATCTGGAGGTGCCGGCCGGCCAGATCGGCACGCCGCCGGTGGCGGGCGATCAGCAATTCCAGTACACGGTGAAGGCCCGGGGGCGGCTGGTCACCGCCGAGGAATTCGCCAACATCATCATCCGCACCGGCGATGCGGGATCGGTCGTTCGGGTCGGGGATATTGCCCGAATCGAGCTCGGGGCGAATTACTACAACGCGTCGGGCCGCTTCGACGGCAGGGCCGCCACGGTGCTGGCGGTCTATCAGGCGCCGGGGGCGAACTCGCTGGCGGTGTCCGAGCGGGTGCTGGCCGAGCTCGAGCGGCTGTCGCGCAGCTTTCCCGACGATGTCGCCTATGAGGTGCCGTTCAACTCCACCGATTTCGTCGAACAGTCGCTCAACGACGTGATCTCGACGCTGATCCTGACATTCACGCTGGTGATCGCGGTGGTGTTCGTCTTCCTGGGCTCGTTGCGGGCGACGATCATCCCGGCGGTGGCGATTCCGGTCTCGCTGATCGGCACCTTCGCGCTGCTGCTCGCCTTCGGCATGTCGCTGAACACGATTTCGCTGTTCGCGCTGGTGCTGGCCATCGGGATCGTCGTCGATGACGCCATCGTCGTGGTCGAGAATGTCGAGCGGATCATCGCCGAGGAGGGCTTGTCCCCGCCCGAGGCCACGGCCAAGGCGATGGGCCAGATCACCGGACCGGTGATCTCGACGACGCTGGTGCTGCTGGCGGTGTTCGTGCCGGTGACCTTCATGCCTGGCATCGCGGGCGAGCTCTATTCGCAGTTCGCGGTGACGATATCGGTGGCCGTGGTGATCTCGTCGATCAATGCGCTGACGCTGTCGCCGGCGCTGGCCGCGCTGGTTCTTCGGCCCCGCGCCGGGCCGCCAAGGGGGTTTGTCGCGGCGTTCGAGCGGGTCATCGATACGGCGCGCAGCGGCTATGTCGCCATCGTCGCGCGCCTTGTCCGGGTGTCGATACTGGGCGTGGTGTTGATCGCGGCGCTGATCGCGGCGTCGGGCGCGCTGTTGCAGCGGATCCCCGCGGGCTTTTTGCCGCTGGAGGATAACGGCTATCTGTTCGTCGACATCCAGTTGCCCGATGCCGCGGCGCTGGGTCGGACCGAGCGTGTGACCGATCGGCTTAACGAACAGATTCTGGCGCTGGACGGGGTCGAGAACACCATCCTTGTGAACGGGTTCAGCATGCTTTCCGGCGCAGGCTCGAACGGGGCGATGATCATCGTCACCCTCACCGGCTGGGACGCGCGGGACAAGGATGCCTTCGATATCCTGTCCGAGGTCCTTGCGATCGCCAATCAGGAGGCCGCGGCCAGCGTCATCGCCTTCAACCCGCCGCCGATCCCCGGGTTGGGGATGAGCGCGGGCGTCGAAATGATGGTCCAACAGACTGGCGGCGGCACCGCGCAGGACCTGTCGGCCGCGATCGGTTCGCTGGTCTATGCCGCCAACCAGCGGCCCGAACTGGCGCAGGCCTATTCCACGTTTCGGGCGAATGTGCCCCAGGTCTTCGTCGATCTGGACCGGGACAAGGCGAAGACGCTGGATGTGCCGGTGTCTGCGGTATTCCAGACCCTGCAGGCCCAGCTGGGGTCGTACTATGTCAACGACTTCAACCTGTTCGGCCGGGTCTACAAGGTGCTGATCCAGGCCGATGGCAGCTATCGCGACAAGATCGAAGACATTGGCAACCTCTATGTCCGGTCGGAAACCGGGAACATGGTGCCGCTGTCGACGCTGGTCGATGTCGAGCGGATTCTGGGCCCTGTCGTGCTGACCCGTTTCAACCTGTTCCGCGCGGCCAGCGTCACCGGCGTTCCCGCGCCGGGCCTGTCCACCGGCGACGCGATCACGGTCTTGCAGGAGGAGGCGGAAACCGCCCTGCCGCCCGGCTATGGGTATGAATGGACCGGCACCGCCCAGCAGCAGCTGGAAGGCGCCGGGCTGGTGATTGTGATCCTCGCCATGGCGGTGCTGTTCGGCTATCTGTTCCTGGTCGCCCAGTACGAGAGCTGGACCATGCCGGTGGCGATCCTGCTGTCGGTGACGGTGGCGCTGTTCGGGGCGATCGCGGCGGTGGGGCTGGTGGGCAGCGACATCAATCTGTACACCCAGATCGGGATGATCATGCTGATCGGGCTGGGGGCGAAGAACGCCATCCTGATCGTCGAGTTCGCGATGGAACGCCATGCCCGGGGCATGGCAATGCGCGAGGCCGCCGTGACCGCCGCAGGCCAGCGTTTCCGCGCCGTGATGATGACGGCGCTGTCGTTTCTGCTGGGGGTCGTGCCGCTGGTGGTCGCGTCGGGTGCCGGCGCGGCCAGCCAGCAGGCGATCGGGATCGCCGTGTTTGGCGGCATGCTTGCGGCCACCGTTCTGGGGGTCGTCCTGATCCCGGTGCTGTATGTGGTGATCCAGAGCCTGCGCGACCGGATCAAGCGGCTTGGAGTGGGCGACCGGGCCCAGAAGCCGTCATGAGGCAGAAACGAAAAGGGCCCGCCGGAGACCGGCAGGCCCTGTGTCGTCAACCTGACGCGACTACCGGGTGGTGGTCGCCGAGTTGCCGCCACTGCTCGAAGCGGCGATGATCGCGCCGACGGCAATGACGCCGCCGGCGATGGCACCAGCGGTCAGACCGACCGACGCGGTCGATGCAACGGGGACGGCAACGCCACCGGCCGTTCCGGCGGGGGCCGCTGGCGCGACTTCCTGCGCCGAAACCATGGCGGGCAACATCAGGGCGGCGGCGGTGATGGCAATCGTCTTCTTCATGGCGTCTCTCCAACGGTAAGATGCGGCTTTGATCATAAATAGCAGGCAGCCCATGGCATGGGAAGCCCCAAAAATGCACGTCAATCGATAAGGCGCTGGATCGTGATATATCCGACACTCGGGCTGACCCACTGGCGCGCCTGGCGGATGCTGCCATCGCGGTCCAGCCAGTAACTGTTGACCAGCTTGCCGGCCGACCCGTCGCAGGTTTCGTCGACCCGCTTGCCGGTCCACGCCTGACCGAGCAGCGCGACCGTCTCCATCCCCAATTCGGTGACTTCGCATGCCCAGGCGAGCGTCAGCGTGGTATCATCGGGCCCGATATACTGGTTGATGCGCCGCGAGGTGCCGCGTGCCACCCGCAAGTCGGGCGCCGAGCTGGCCATCAGGTCTTCGCCCAGGCCGCGCGTGCCGATCAGCGCACCGTCGCGCAGGATCAGCGCAACTTGGTTTTGCGTCCACCAGGTCACGATCGGGCCGTCGACCATGGCGATGCCCAGAAACGCCTCGGCATTGCGCGATGGCAGGGCGGCGTACAGCAACGGATCGGTGAAGTCGCCGATCATGGCGCGGGTCAGCGGCTGCGGCGGGGGGGCTGTTTGCGCCCGCACATATTGTCGAATGGCGTCGTAGCCTTCGAACCCGTCCTGCGAGTTGCCGCAGGCGGTCAGCCCCAGCAGGCTGGCAACGGCGATCAGCGACCATCTCATCGCCAGAACCTCGCGCTGGTATCGTCGATCCAATATTCCTGGTAATCGCGCACCAGCGGATACAGGCGGTCCGCGACGATCAGCGGCTGGCCGCCATCGCGGGCCAGAGAGCGCAGGACGGTTCTGGATTTCCGGCGGCTCGGCTGCCCGATGAACCAGGACAGCGGGACCGTCAGCTCGATGCCCTTGTCGAACGAGCCTTCGCCGAACTGCTCGGCCGAAACATCGGTAAAGGTCGCAAAGGCGCCCAGCTGCCAGCCATTGCGAAAGGTGCGGCGGAACGCGACCGTGGTGCCCCAGTCGCCCGCCAGATAGCGCCCGGCGGCGATCTGGGCTTCGTAGCCGTTTCCGAACCCGTAATAGGCGGTCAGGTGGCCGGTAACGACGTCGTAATCCTGAAAGCCAAGCTGCATGTCATAGTCGCGCTGGACGGCGTAGTTCAGTTCCGCCCCCAGGGCCAGGCGCGACTCGACCGGTTTCCACAGCAGTTCCGTCGACACGCCGCCGAACATCGGTTCGAGATAGCCAACCGTGGCCCGGCCATACAGGTTGCGCCCGGGCTTGAAGAAGTAGGCCGCCGTCAGCTCGGAAAGGCCGGGATCCCCTTCCCTGGCGTAAAGCGCGAAATCCGACCGAACGCGCGGCAGTTCCGAATTCGAAGTCCGATCGATCTGGTCGAGGTTGCCGACAATGCGCCCGGCAACCGCGCCGTTCAGCACCAGGCCGGGCAAAGCCTCGTAGCGACCCCATAGACGCAGGTCGAGATCACCACGAACGGGCTGTTCGGGATCGAAGAAGCTCAGCTCCAGGTCGGGTTCGAGACCCCAATGAAACTTGCTGTAGCGGCCGTCTGCATAGGCCGACCATGCCGGCCGCGGGCCCGGGTCCGAAAAGACGGCACGCTCCACGATCTGGGCCCCGCCATTGAGCGCGTTCGCCAGCTCCTCGACATCCGACCGCTGCAGCGTGATGCGCGATATCGGAAGGCCGCGATGGACGGGGATGATGTGAAAGACCTCGACCGAGGCGGGCAAGGTGCGGGTCAGGATGCGTGCGGCGCGCCCGATCGCCTGTGCCGCGACATTGTAGCGGTCGTTCTGAAGCCAGAGCGTGGCCTCGGTCGCGTTGACCTCGAAGGCTTCCAGCGCCATGCCCTCCCGCGCCAGCCAGGTCTCGATATCGGCGGCGATGATCGCATCGGCATTGGCCTCTTGTGTCCAGGCTGTGGACCAGGCGCCGGGATCGTCGGCACGCCGCACGCGGACGGCGACCGGGGCGGGGGCAGGTTCGATACTGCCCGGGTTGGGCGGATCGTTTGGATTGAAACTCAGCTTGGCGAAGACGCCGAGTTCGCTGCCATACATCGAATAGGCGCCGATCGCAAAGCCGTCGGCGACCTCGTAGGTGGCGCCGAAATTGAACGAGGAGTTGCGGTCGAAGACCCCGCGTTCGTCCGATTCGAGGGTATAGGCGTCCGAGGAGTATTCGGCCTTCAGCGTCAGCCGGTCGGTCGGTTGCCATTCGATGCCACCGAACGGGGCGACCGGCCCGCGAAACCACTGACTGGTGTTGGGGTTGCCGCCCTCGCCGATGTCGATCGGCGGGCGGGTGCCGGTGTTGCCGAACGCGCCGGAACTTCCCAGCCGGCCCCAGCCAAGCCCGGCGGTGATCTTCAACTGGTCGGTCAGATGCTTGGTGGCGACGATGTACTCGCCGGAATAGAGCCCTGTTCCGGCGAAATCCTGCAGGCCGATCGTGACCGCCGGCACCCAGCTGGCCCACTGCCCCTCGTCGATGGCGCGCAAACGCAGGTCGAAACCGCGGTCGTAATAGGTTGCGAAGCCCCCCGAATTCCAGTCCTGGATCGCGCTGTAGCGAAACGCGCCCGACAGGCGCGGTGCGATCTGGAACGCCAGGGTGGTCCGCGTGATCCCGCCAAAGTTCGATATCGTCGTACTGATCTGGCCATTGGGCTGGCTTTCGGCGCTCGGCATGTCGATCAGACCGGTGACGCCATAGAAGTTCAGTGTCGGCCGGCTGCGTTCTTGCGCCTGGGCGCCAGCCGCCACCGCCAGCGTGATTCCCAAGGCGGCGGCGCAGGATCCGCTTCGCCGAATCGCTGTCCAACCCGTCAATCCGGCCCCCACGTTCCCCGCGCGTGTCATATCGGGTAGATCACGATCGCTGGCTGCGTTCAACCGGGCCCCTGCGATCCCGCTTGCGCAGCATCGGGCACATTGTAATGCGCCACCCAGCGGGCCAGAACCTGGCGTGCGGCCTGGTTGTCGCCGGCACCCACGGCACTGCGAAGCGCGCGCAAGGCGGATGCGACCTCGATCTCGGTCAGGCCCGGTTCGCGCGCGGTCATGATCTTGGGGTGTGTCGTCACCGTCAGTCCCGACCCGCTGGTCAGTTCCTCGTGCAGTTTCTCGCCCGGGCGCAGGCCGGTCGTCACGATCTCGATGTCGCCATTCGGGTTGGCTTCATCGCGGACCGTGTGTCCCGATGCCTCGACGATGCGGCGCGCCAGGTCGCGAATCGCCACCGGCGCCCCCATGTCGAGCACGAAGATCTCGCCGCCATTCGCCAGCGCGCCGGCCCTCAGGACCAGACGCACCGCTTCCTCGATGGTCATGAAATAGCGCGTTATTTGCTCATGCGTCAGGGTGATCGGACCGCCGGCGGCAATCTGTGCCTGGAACAGCGGGATGACCGATCCCGACGAGCCGAGAACGTTGCCGAACCGGACGGTGGCAAAAATCGTGCTTTGGCTGCGCAGCGCCAGATCGCGGACCACCATCTCGGACAGGCGCTTCGATGCACCCATGACACTTGCGGGGCGAACGGCCTTGTCGGTCGAAATGAGGATGAAACGCTCCACGCCGAATTTCCGCGCCGCGCCTGCAAGCGTGTGCGTGCCCAGCACGTTGTTGGCCAGGCCCGCCAGCGGATTGGCTTCGACGAGAGGGACGTGCTTGTACGCGGCGGCATGCAGGATCACCTCGACGCCATGCGTCTCGATGACCCGCTGGACATGACGCGGATCGGTCACGCTTCCCAGAATCGGCACGATCTCCGTCCCTTCGGAGCCCATCAGGACACGCAACTCCCGCTCGACTTCGTAAAGCGCCAGTTCGCTCAACTCGAAAAGGATCAGCCTGCGCGGCCGCAGACCGATGAGCTGGCGACACAGTTCCGATCCGATCGAGCCGCCGGCACCGGAAATCAGAACCGATTTGCCGGCATAGATGCCGCCCATCGATACCACATCGATCCGGTGCGAATCGCGCCCCAGCAACGTGTCGGGCGAAACCGGTGTCAGCTTGTCGATCAACGTCTCGGTGCCGACCAGCTGGGCAAAGGATGGCAGCGCCTGGACCTCGAATCCCTGTCCCTGCAGCTGCGTGGCGATCTGCGCCTGACGGCCGCGCGGGACCGAAGGCATCGCCAACAGAACCCGTCGAACGCCGCGCGGTTCGGCGAATCGGGGCAAGCGGGCGGGGTGCAGAACCGTCAGCCCGGCCACCTGCAGCCCTTGCAGGGCCGGGTTGTCGTCGACCAGGGCGATGGGCATGATGTGATCATGGTCCTTCAGCGCCTGCGCCAGCTGAACCCCCGTGGTGCCCGCGCCATAGATGACCACTGGCAAGCGCGGCGTCGCCCGGTTTTTCAGATACCGGATCAGGCCGCGCAGCGCCAGCCGGGTGACGACCGACAGAAGAAAGAACAGGAGCCCGAAGGTGACATAGGCGCCCGGCGGAACCGCGAGGCCGGCAAGCCATCCAAGGATTGCGGCGCAGCTGGCGGTGCTGGCGGCCAGCAGCGCGGCGCGCCCCGTTGCGGCCATCTCGAAGGTGCTTAGCTGAATCCGCGGGATACCCAGAAGAACCGAACAGCACGCCGACAGCAGGGCGATTGGCGGCAGGATCGCCAGGGCCCCGCTTGCCGTGGGGAGGACGCTGAGGCCCAGGAAAAGGGCAAGCGCCAGCAGACCCGCAACCGGAATCAGAAAAAGATCGATCGCGACCAGCAATGCGCCCTTCTGGGTCCGCGTTCTTGCCTCGATCCAGCCCAACATCTGCACCACACCTATTCCCGGTTTAATGTTAGCATGGCGGAATGCGCGCCGCTACCGGCCTGGTCGCGCCCTCGCGCCGACATGTGATCCGGGCAACACACGGCCGGCCGTCCGGGCGATCAGCACCAGGTCCCAGCACAGGGTCCGGTTCTGCCGATAGATGAGATCGAGGCGCGCCTTCCGCGGGATGCAGGCCCTTGCATAGACGGCGTCGGTTTCGGCCGCCGTGGCGCAGCGCGCCAGAAGCCTTTCTTCGTGCCGGTGATAGGTCAGCGTGGCAAGGCCGGTCACACCGGGCCGGCTTTGCAGCACCTCGGCATAAAGCGCGGGAAACCGCTCGACATACTGGCGCAGCGGTGGGCGGGGCCCGACAAAGCTGAGATCGCCGCGCAGGATGTTCCACAGTTGCGGCAGCTCGTCGAGCCGGGTGCGGCGCAGCAAGCGCCCGGTTGGCGTGATGCGGGCTGCCTTGTCGCCGCCCGAAACGCCTGAATCCGCCGCGTCGACGGTCATCGTGCGCAGCTTCCACAGGGTGAAAGGCCGCCCGGGCGCCCGCATCCGTTCGGACCCGTACAGCACCGGCCGCCCGTCGCGCAGCGCGATGACCAGCATCAGGATCGCCAGCACGGGCAGCAGGAATGTGCCCAGCACCAGCGCGAGCCCGATATCCATCAGGCGCTTGCCCGGTGTCATGCCGGCCGCCGCGTCGCTTGCCACTGGCGCACGATCTCGGCGGGATCGGCGGCCCGGGCCGGCAGCGGCACATGGCGTTGCAGCCGCGCCGTGTCGAGCGTGACGCGCTGCACGGCATCGGGCGGTGCCGGCCGCCAGCGCCAGTCCAGGCGGGCGGCCGTCAGCAGGTCGACCATCGCCACCGCGCCCGGTGCTGAAATATTGAGCGTATCGGGAAGATCGGCCGCCATGGCCAGCGCGGCCAGCACATGGGCCAGGTCGCGCGGCCCGATATAGCTGCGCACCGGTCCGGCTCCGTCGGCGAACCGGTCCAGCAGGACAGGCCCGCTTCCCGGTCGCGCCCCGCCCAGCAGCGCGTCGGCCCCGGCGACATTGCCGATGCGCAGCAGGGTCACCCAGGGGGCGCCCCGCAGCGCGGCCTCCATCGCCGCCTTGGCCTGGCCATAGGCGGTAGCGGGAGAGGCGGCGCGACCCTCGGCAGCCGCCTCGGCGGGGCCGTAGACCGCCGCAGACGAGGCGACCAGACAGCGCCGCGCGCCCAATGCGCGGGCCGCTTCGACCCCCGCCAGGGCCAGCGGGGTGTTGAGCGCCAGTGCAGCAGGATCGCCTGCGGTCACCCCAAGCAGGTTCAGCACCGCATCCGCCCGGGGCAGCACCGAAGTGACCGCGGCGCCGCCCAGCGGGTCCCAGACGATGCGGTCCGGTCCGCCGGCATGGCGGTCCTGCCAGACGCAGCGCAGCCCGGCCGGCGCAGCCTGCCGCCAGGCAAGCTGCAGCATGCGGCCCAGCCGGCCCGACGCGCCGAGGATCAACAGCGTGGTCCGTTCCATCGCGATCCGATTGGCGGTCCGGTCGGGCCGCGTCAACGCCCTTGATTCGCCGCGTCCGCGCCGGAACACTCGCCGGATAGCGGGGGGCAAGGGGGACGGCACCATGCGCACACAGGTCTGCATCGTCGGCGGTGGCCCGTCGGGTCTGCTGGTGGGCCAGCTTCTGCATCGCGCGGGGATCGACACGATCGTGCTGGAACGGCGCAGCCGCGCCCATGTGCTGGCGCGCATCCGCGCCGGCGTGCTGGAGGATGGGCTGTGCGACCTGCTGCGCCGCGCCGGCGTGGGCGACCGGATGGATCGCGAAGGGTTCCGCCACACCGGCACCGTCCTGGCCGCGGCCGGCCGCGAGTTCCGCATCGATTTTCAGGCGCTGACCGGGCGGTCGGTGATGGTCTATGGCCAGACCGAGGTGACGCATGACCTGTATGCGGCGCGCGACGAAGCGGGCGGCACCACCCTGCACGAAATCGACGATGTCGCGATCGAAGGGGTCGACACGGCGGCCCCCGCCGTGACCTTCCGCCAGAACGGCGCGGCGCGGCGCATTGCCTGCGATTTCGTCGCCGGCTGCGACGGGTTCCATGGCGTCAGCCGGCGGACGATCCCGCGGGCCGTGCGCAGGGAATATGAACGGGTCTATCCGTTCGGCTGGCTCGGCGTGCTGTCGGAAACCCCGCCGGTGAATGACGAGCTGATCTATGCCAATCACGAACGCGGCTTCGCCCTGTGTTCGATGCGGCACGAGAACCTGTCGCGCTATTACGTCCAGGTGCCGCTTGACGATTCGGTGGCGGGCTGGCCCGACAGCCGGTTCTGGGACGAGTTGCGCGCCCGCCTGCCGGCCAGGATCGCCGAGGCGCTGGTCACCGGCCCGTCGGTGGAGAAAAGCATCGCCCCCCTGCGCAGCTTCATCGCCGAGCCGATGCGCTGGGGGCGGCTGTTTCTGGCCGGCGATGCCGCCCATATCGTGCCGCCGACCGGGGCGAAGGGATTGAACCTGGCAGCGTCGGACATCCATTACCTGTCCGAGGCGCTGATCGCGCATTACGCGGGCGATGGCGACGGGCTCTTGGACAACTATTCCGACCGGGCGCTGGCGCGGGTCTGGAAGGCATCGCGGTTTTCCTGGTCGCTGACGACGCTGATGCACCGCTTCCCCGATCAGGGCGCCTTTGGCCAACGCATGCAGGAGGCGGAGCTCAACTGGCTGGAACACTCGACCGCCGCCCAGACCGCACTGGCAGAAAACTATGTCGGCCTGCCCTATTGACGCCCCTTTCCAGTGCGGGGCGTGCCTGACAGACTGGCTGCAGGGAGGATCGGATGCAGTTCACCGCCGCCAATGGCATCACGCTTCACACCGATCGGGCGGGGGCCGGCCCGCCGATCGTGTTCGTCAATTCGCTGGGGTCGGATTTTCGCATCTGGGACGCGGTGCTGCCGGCGCTGACCCAGCGGGCCGAAGTGATTCGCTATGACAAGCGCGGCCATGGCCTGTCGGATCTCGGGCCCATCACCATGGATGCGCATGTCGCCGATCTGGCCGCGCTGCTCGACGGGCTGGCCACCGGCCCGGCGGTGATCTGCGGGCTGTCGGTGGGCGGCCAGATCGCGCTGGGGCTGTCGGCGGCGCGGCCCGATCTGATCCGCGGGCTGATCCTGATGGACACCGGCCACCGGATCGGCACGCCCGCCATGTGGGACGAACGCATCGCAACGATCGAATCGGGCGGGATCGCGGCTGCGGCGGAGGCGACGCTTGTTCGTTGGTTCACGCCCGAATTCCACGCCACCCGCCCGGCCGATCTGGCCGGCGCGCGCAACATGCTGATCCGGACGCCGGTGCCCGGCTATCTGGGCATGTGCCGGGCGATCCGCGATGCCGATTTCACCCGCGCCGCGCAGGCGGTTTCGGTGCCGACGCTGTGCATCGTGGGCGATCAGGACGGCTCCACCCCGCCCGATCTGGTCGAGGAAATGGCCGGGCTGATCCCCGGCGCCCGGTTCGAGATCGTCGCGGATGCGGGCCATCTGCCCTGTATCGAGCAGCCCGGGGTGACGGCCGCCCTGATCGGTGGCTTCCTCGACGCGGTGGAGGCCGGGTCGTGAGCGATCGCCGCGACACCGGCATGGCGGTACGCCGGGCGGTGCTGGGCGACGCCCATGTCGACCGGGCCGAGGCGGCGAAGACCCCGTTCGATGCCCCGTTCCAGGAGCTGATCGTCGAATCGGCCTGGGGCACGGTCTGGGCCAGCGACCGGATCAGCCGCCGCGAACGCTCGATGCTGACGCTGGCGGTGCTGGCGGCGACCGGGAACTTCGCGGAAATCCCGATGCATGTCCGGGCCACACGAAACACCGGGGCCAGCCAGGCCGATGTGATGGAGGCGTTCCTGCACGCCGCGATCTATGCCGGGGTGCCGCGCGCGAACGAGGCGATCCGGCTGGCGAAACAAACCTATGCCGAGATGGAGGGGGAGGGATGACAACCGCGCCCTATTACCAGCGCAACCGGGGGCTGCATCCGCCGGCCCATGCGCCCGATTACAAAAGCTCGGTCGCCCGCTCGCCCCGGCTGGCACCGGTGTCGTTCGGCAACACCCTGTCCGAGATCACCGGGCCGGTGTTTACGCCCGCAGACATTCCGCGCGGCGATGCCGATCTGCTGACGAATTTCGCCGCTGACGGGGCCCCGGTGGGGGAGCGCATCCTGGTGCATGGCCGGGTGCTGGATGAAAACGGCCGCCCGGTGCCGCACACGCTGGTCGAGATCTGGCAGGCCAATGCGGGCGGCCGGTACCGGCACCGCAACGACACCTATCTGGCGCCCATCGACCCGAATTTCGGCGGCTGCGGCCGGGCGCTGACCGATGCCGAGGGCCGTTACGTGTTCCGCACGGTGAAGCCCGGCGCCTATCCCTGGCGCAACTGGTCGAACAGCTGGCGCCCGGCGCATATCCACTTCTCGGTGTTCGGGCGGGGCTTTGCGCAGCGGCTGATCACCCAGATGTATTTCGAAGGCGACCCGCTGATCGCCCATTGCCCGATTGCGAACGCGATCCCCGATCCGGCCGCGCTTTCGCGCCTGGTGGCACCCCTGGACCTGAAGGCGGCCGAGCCGTTCGACGCGCTGGCCTGGCGGTTCGATATCGTTCTGCGTGGGCGGCGGGCGACCCTGTTCGAGAACCGGACCGAGGGGGACTAGACCATGGTGCAACGGCTGGACTACCTATCCGAAACCCCGTCGCAGACGGCGGGGCCCTATGTTCATATCGGGCTGGCGCCGGGGGCGGCGGGGTTCTCGATCTTCGACCGCGAGCTTGGCCACGACATTGCCGGGCAGCATGCGGCCGGCGAGCGCATCCGTGTCGAGGGGACGATCCATGACGCCGCCGGCGCGCCGCTGCGCGATNNACCGATTTCGACACCGGGCTGTTCGGTTTCGACACCGTGAAGCCGGGGGCTGTACCGGGCCCGGGCGGGCGGATGCAGGCGCCGCATCTCAGCCTGTGGATCGTCGCAAGGGGCATCAATCTGGGCCTGCACACACGGATGTATTTCGCCGAGGAGGCAGAGGCGAACGCCGCCGACCCGGTGCTGGGCCTGATCGAGCAGCCGGTCCGCCGGCAGACCCTGATCGCCGCGCGCGCGGCG
>DNSZ01000229.1 GCA_003500165.1 Paracoccaceae bacterium
GCGGGAGGCGGACCGGCGCAATGAGTCACGCTCATTGCGCTTTGGTATCAGACGCGGCTTCGCCACGGCGACATCAGCGTGACACCATCGAGCTCGGCGATCGCTTTCAGATCGGCGTGATACCCGGCGGTGATCTCGTCGACCTCGGCCTGGGTCCAGCCGGTGGCCGAAAGATCGCTCTCCATCATGTCGGGCCTGCCATGGGCAGCCAGCGCCGCGGCGACGGCGCGACGTTGCGCGGCCCGGTCGGCCGCCGGCAAATCGGCCAAAGTGGGGCCCAGCTGCGCGGCCCCGCGTTCGGTCAGCAGCGTGCGCAGATAGTCCATCCAGCCGCTATCGACGGCCGCGACCCCGGGAATGTCGGCGGCCGGCTCGCCCTCCGCGGACTCGCTGCCGTCCAGCATCGCGATCAGGTCGGGCCAAAGAAGCGGCGTGTCCTCGTGACACCAGACGATCACCGGAACCTCGGCCGCATGGGTGCGCAACCGGCGCAACGTGTGCAGCCAGTGCAGCGCCTTCGGCTCCAGCCCGGCCAGAAAGGCCTGCTGATCCTCGACGCGGGCGGCCCGGGCCAGCGCCGGCAGCAGCGTCGCGGGATTGCGCAGGGTCAGCACGAAGGCCGCCGCGCTGCCGGCCACGGCGTCGCGCAGCTGGCGGGCGCGCGCGGCGATGAACGGATAGATCAGGTTTCCTTTCGCGGCCTGGCCCGGCCCGCCCAGCAGGCTTTCGCTGAACAGCACCAGCCGGCGCGTGGCTTCGCTGACATGCAGATGGGCCAGCAGCGGCGCCGGCGCGTCCTCCGGCGCTTCCGTTTCGGCACCGCAGGCGGCCAGCGCCTTGCGCAACCGTCGCGGGCGCGGCAGCATGACGCCCGCCTTGGCGAGCGCGGCCTCGCGCCGCATCAGCGCGCCGAACACCTGGTCGGCATCCGTGCCGGGTCCGCCGAGAAGATAATAAACCTGCATCGGGTCCGCCGTGGCCTGCGCGGCTGCCGGCTGGGTTAGCGCTGGCTGAGCCATGGAACCTCCCTGTATACAGCGATGATTGCGCCAGCGAAATCCCCGCACTCTTGCGTGGCGCGCGCCGGCTGGCTAAGCGGGTGCCGTCGCCGGTTTAGCTCAGCTGGTAGAGCAGCGGTTTTGTAAACCGAAGGTCGGGGGTTCGATCCCCTCAACCGGCACCACAAAGGCGCCTGTTGCGGAAAAGGCGCCGTGCCCGGGGGCACGGCCAGTCGACAGGGAGAAAGAAACATGACACCGGCCATCCTTGTCCGATGTCGATGCACTGTGGCGCAAAAGGGTTAAGGCGGGGTTTCCGCGGCGACCGTCGCGTCAGGCCCGGGTCACGTCGGCCCCGTAAAGCCAGTCGAACCGTCCCAGAACCGCGCCCGGCGCCACCATGCTGGCCACCCGCAGCCCGGTATGCAGCGCCAGCCGCGCGGCCGGGTTCTGCAGATGATAGGCGCGCGCATTGTCCTCGGCCGCATCGACGATGCGGGTCACCCGCTTGATCCGCGCCGCCTGATAGCGCGACAGCGCGGCCGGCAGATCGTCGCGGGCCACCGCCTGGCCATGCGGCGCCAGCGCGGCGGCCAGAACCCACGCATCCTCCAGCGCCATGTTCGCCCCCTGGGCCAGGAAAGGCAGGGTGGGATGAACCGCATCGCCCAGAATCGCCATCCGCCCGTCATGCCAGGTGCCGGCGACCTGGTGGCGGAACAGACCCCAAACGAACACCGATTTGCAGCGCTCCAGCAGCGTCCCGACGGCGGGCGGGAAACCGGCAAAGGCCTCGCGCAGATTGTCGGGCTCGTCGGGGTGGAACCATCCCTCGGCCACCCAGGACCGGCGTTCCTCGACCGCAACCAGATTGACCAGCGCGCCGCCGCGCAGCGGATAGGCGACGATATGGCGCTTCGGTGCCATCCAGACCCGCGCCACCGGCGGCGCCGCGCCGTCGCCAGGCACCAATGCGCGCCACGCCACCTGCCCGGTGAAGAACGGCGCCATGCTGCCATTGAGCACCGAACGGACTGCCGAATGCAGACCGTCCGCACCGACCAGCAGATCGGCCCCGTCGGGGATGCCGGCCGCCGGATCGATCCGGCGATCCAGTTGGACGCGCACGCCGGCGGCCTCGGCCCGCTCCTTGAGCAAGCCGATCAGATCGGCCCGATGCAGGAACAGATAGGGATGCGGATTGCCGTGCCGCGCGCGGGTCAGGTCAAGCCGCAGGACCCGCTGGTCGCTGTCATGGCTGTAGAGTTCGATCGCGGTGCCGCGCATGCCGAGCGCCAGCGCCGCATCGCCCAGCCCGAGACCGGCCAGCACGGCCGAGCCGTTGGGCGAAATCTGCAGCCCGGCGCCAACCTCGGTGATCGCGCCGGATTGTTCGTAGACGGTGACCGACTGGCCGCGCTGCGCCAGGGCGATTGCCAGCGACAGGCCGGCGATCCCGGCCCCGGCGATAGCGATGTCAAGCGGCTGGCCCATCTTCGGTCCCGCGCGGTCAGTCGTCGCGATGCACCTTTTCGCGACGTTCGTGGCGCTCCTGCGCCTCCAGGCTCAGCGTCGCGATCGGGCGGGCATCGAGCCGTTTCAACGAGATCGGCTCGCCGGTGGCGTCGCAATAGCCATAGGACCCATCGTCGATTCGGCGCAGGGCAGCATCGATCTTGGCGATCAGCTTGCGCTGGCGGTCGCGGGTGCGCAGCTCGAGCGCGCGCCCGGCCTCTTCGGCGGCGCGGTCGGCCATGTCGGGATAGGCGCGGGTGGCCTCCTGCAGGGATTCGAGCATCTCACGGTTTTCGGCCATGATGTCCGATTTCCAAGTCTGCAGCTTGCGCCTGAAATACTCGAGCTGGCGGTCGTTCATGAAAGGCTCGTCCTCCGCCGGTCGATAATCCTTCGGCAGGAACAGTTCAGCTTTCATCCGGTGAACCTCCATGGGACCGTTCCGAGGACCATCCCCTTGATCGACCGACCGCCTACAGCAGCGCAGGGCCGTTGTCACCCCAAAATCCGCGCCCTTGCGGGTGCCCGGCCGCGTGCTAGGCTTCGCCGGCGCAGCACGGGGAAGGGGCAGCCGATGCGGTTCGACGGAACACCGGACTATGTCGCCGGGGACGATCTGCGGATGGCCGTGAACGCCGCGATCGCCCTCGAACGGCCGCTTCTTGTCAAGGGCGAGCCGGGCACCGGCAAGACCGAGCTCGCCCGTCAGATCGCCGCGGCCCTGGACCTGCCGATCATCGAATGGCACGTCAAGTCGACCACCCGGGCGGCGCAGGGGCTCTATGAATACGACGCGGTCAGCCGGCTGCGCGACAGCCAGCTGGGCGACGAACGGGTCCACGACATCGCCAACTACATCCGGCGCGGCAAGCTGTGGGAGGCGTTCGCGGCCGACGGCAAGGTGGTGCTGCTGATCGACGAGATCGACAAGGCCGATATCGAGTTCCCGAACGACCTGTTGCAGGAGCTCGACCGGATGGAGTTTCACGTCTACGAAACCGGCGAGATGGTGCAGGCCCGGACCCGGCCGATCGTCATCATCACCTCGAACAATGAAAAGGAATTGCCGGACGCGTTCCTGCGTCGCTGCTTCTTTCACTACATCAGGTTTCCCGATGCCGAGACGCTTCGCCAGATCGTCGCCGTGCATTACCCGGGGATCAAGCCGGCGCTGCTGTCGGCCGCGCTGGAGACATTCCTCGAGATCCGCGAAACCCCGGGGCTGAAGAAGCGGCCCTCGACATCGGAGGTGCTGGACTGGCTCAAGCTGTTGCTGGCCGAGGATCTGGGCCCCGAAGAGCTGAAACGCCCGGCCAGGGACGCGTTGCCGAAACTGCACGGCGCGCTGTTGAAGAACGAACAGGATGTGGCGCTGTTCGAAAGGCTGGCCTTCATGGCGCGCGGGCGGGGATAGCTCGTCCGCGCTGGCGCGCGACCTCGCCCGCACCGGTCGGCACGCCATGTTCAGGTCATGGTGGCCTGCACCGATTTGAGCGCCGGGTAGAGCGCCCGGTATGCCTTCAGCCGCGATCTTGTCCGTTCGGCCTCGGCGGCGCGCGGTTCGAACCATTTCCGGATATCGGGTTTGCGCATGACGGCCGATGGCGTGCCTTCGCCGGCGGCGACACGGCCGAGCCTTGCCGCACCCAGTGCCGGCCCGATATCGGCGCCGTCGCTTTGGGCCAGCCGGCATCCGGTGGCATCGGCGATGCTCTGCATCAGAAACGCGCTGCGGGTGCCGCCGCCGATCGCAAGCAGTGTGTCGAGTTCCGTGCCCGCCTCGGACAGGACCCGGGTTGCATCGGCAAAGCTGAAGGCGATGGCCTCCACCACCGCGCGCATCAGGCTGCCCGGTGTCGTGGCTTCGCCCAGTCCGCAGAACCCGGCGCGGATCGCGGAATCGCCATGCGGCGTCCGTTCCCCGGTGAGGTAGGGCAGGAACAGCGGCCCGGGCGGCGCGGCCTCGGCCTCGGCCAGCAGGGCCGCGATCGGCTGACCCAGGAGACCGGCAAGCCAGGCGATCGGCCGGGCGCCGTTCAGCATGGCGGCCATCTGGAACCAGCGGTCCGGGACGGTATGGGCATAGGCGTGTATCCGGCTTTGCGGGTTCGGCCGATAGGCTGCCGTGGTGACGAAAAGCTGGCCGGAGGTGCCCAGCGAAATGAAGGCATCCCCCGCCACGACGGCGCCGATGCCGACGGCGCCGGCGGCGACATCGCCCGCGCCGACCGCCACCGGCACGCCGGCCGGCAGCCCCAACGCTGCGGCCGCGTCGGGCAGCAGCGGACCGGCGATATCGGTGCCGTGGCAGACCTCGGGCAGCCAGGCGATGTCGGTGGCGCTGATCCGGCACAGCCGCCCGGACCAGCGCCGCGTCCGCTCGTCGAACCAGGATGTGCCGGCCGCATCCGACGGGTCGGTGACAAGCCGGCCATGCAGGCGCAGGCCGAGATAGTCCTTGGGCAGCAGGATATGGGCGATGCGGGCGTGGTTCTGCGGTTCGTGCCGGGCAAGCCACAGCAGTTTGGGCGCGGTGAAGCCCGGCATCGGCAGGACGCCGGCGATCATCCCGGCATCGGGTTCGGCGACCAGCATCTCGGCCGCCTCGGCGGCGGCCCTTGAATCGTTCCACAGGATGGCGGGACGAATGGGCTGGCGATCCGCGTCCAGAAGGACGGCGCCATGCATCTGGCCCGACAGCCCGACCGACCGCAGCTGACGCCGTATCTCGGGGTCGATGGCGCCCAGCGCCTGGCAGGTCGCCGCCCACCACGCCGCGCAGTCCTGTTCGCTGGCCCCGTCGAAAGGGTGCGATGCCGCAAGCGGCGCCGAGGCGGTCGCCGCGACATCCTGCTGCGCGCCGATGACGCAGACCTTGACCGCAGAGGTTCCAAGATCGATTCCAAGATACATGCCCTGCCCCCATGCCGGCGATCCACGTCTTGCCAACCCGGCCCGGCCGCCCGGTTCATGCGCCATCGCCGGCCGACAATGCCGGCAAGAGCGGCGGCACGCCACCGTCGGCCAAGAAAAATCTTTACTCGCGTCAGGTTTTTCGGGTTCTCATGGGCGGTGACCGGATCACCCGCAGCCCGCCCGAACCCAGAACGCACGGCAACGAAATGCGCCAGCACAAGATCAGGAACATGGAGGAGTTTGCCACGCTGAGCGGCATCTCGCGCCCCACCGTCTCGAAGTATTTCAACGACCCTGCCAGCGTGCGGACCAAGACGCGGCAGCGGATCGAGGCGGCGCTCGAGCGCTACGACTTTCGTCCGAACATCTATGCGGTGAACCAGAACCGGAGCCTGACCAAGAATGTCGGCATCGTGGTCCCCTATCTGGCCGACCCGTTCTTTGCCGAGATCGCGCGGATGATCGAACGCCGCTGCATCGAGGCCGGATTCTCGCCGATCCTGTACAGCGCCCATGGCGAGTTGAAACTCGAGATCGAGATCCTGGAGGGGCTTGCCGCGCTGAAGCCCGCCGGCGTGTTTCTTGCCCCGCTGGGACGGCTTTCGGACCGCCGGGCGATCGCGCGCTTCTGCGCCGCGGTGCCTACCGTGCTGTTCGACAGCAATGTCGAGGCAATGGGCGAAGCCTTTGTCGGGTCTGACAATTTCAGCTTTGTCAAGCAGACCGTCGACTATCTTTGCAAGACCGGATCGCCGCCGTGCTTTTTCGAGATGCGGACCCCGTCGAACCCCAATGCCAACAAGCGCCGCATCGCCTATCTGCAGACCATGGAAGCGGCCGGCCACGAGCCGCGCGTGGTGCAGGTCGACGGTTCCGGCTGGGGCTTCGAGGAGATCGGCCGCCGCGGCGCGCATGCGGTGTTTGCGGCAGGCGGATTTGCCACCGACACGATCCTGTGCAGCAACGACCGCCTGGCCATCGGTCTGCTGGCGGCGTGTTACGAGCGCGGCTTGCGGGTCGGCCGCGGCGATGGCTGCGCGCTTCGGGTGGCGTCGCATGACGGTCACCCGTTCTCGCGCTTTACCTGCCCGTCGCTGACAACGGCCGCCCATGACTATGAGGCGGTGGCCGACAAATGTATGGAAACGCTGTTTTCCCTGATCGAATCGGGTGGCCGGTTCGCAAGACGGGAAGAGACGCTGATCCCGGCCCATCTGATCCGGCGGGCCTCGGCCTGATACCAAGGCGCAATG
>DNSZ01000002.1 GCA_003500165.1 Paracoccaceae bacterium
CGACGAACTTGCGCCGCACATGGGCCAGGCAGGCGACCTCGCGGATTGAACCGGAGCGATACAAGTTCTCGAACCCGGCATAGCCATCGGCGTGCATCCAGCCGCGGAACCGGGCGAGATGATCCTTGGGATGCTCGCCCTTTCGGTCGGGCGAGAACCGATACCAACTGGCGGGCGGCGCCTCGCCGCCCCAGGGCCGTTCGTCACGGGCATAGGCCCAGAGCCGTGCGGTCTGGGTCTTTCCGGTGCCGGGGGCAGCCTTCTTCGTCAGCCGCTGGTAACGGGGCAACGCCTTCGACCGCCATTCCGTCACCTTGCCAGTGTCGTCCTCGATCCGGGCGCGCGGCACCCGCACCGTCTCGGTCCCGAAGGTGCCGGCGAGTTGTCGTTCGCGGTGCCCGTGGCGATACCCCTTCGCAAGGCCGTCGCCTCGACCGTAACGAAGCCGACCAAGAAAGAGGGCCAGCTCCTCTTCGAACACGGCCTCGATGGTCGCGCGGACGTTCGCCCGCAGTCGATCCTCGATCGGGTCAAACCCGGCTTCCCCGGCCAGTAGCGCAAAGCTCGCAGTATCGGTATTCTGAACCGCCCCGGGTTTACCGGAGAGTAAAACACTCAAAGGATGAGCCCTATGACAAAGCAGAGATTCACCCCCGCCTATCCGGCCGAGCTTCGCGAACGCGGCGTTCGGCTTTTCCGAGAGAACCGCGGCGGCTACGCCAGCGACAGGGCTGCCTACAAGGCGATTGCGCCGAAGCTTGGCTGCTCGCCTGACAGCCTGCGTGTCTGGTGTCAGCAGGCCGAACGCGATGCTGGCCAGCGGGCCGGGCTGACGAGCGCCGAGAAGGATCGCAGTGAGCCATTGGAACGCCATTGGTCCGAGTGACAATGGCGAACGATCTGGAGCGCGAGGTCCGTGAACTGCGCCAGGCCAACGAGATCCTGAAGAAGGGTGAGCCAATGGAACGCCAATGGTCCGAGTGACATTGGCGAACGCATATTTCGCGGCGGCGGAGCTCGACCGCCCGTTTCGAAAATGATCGCTTTCATTGATAACCACCGTAATGTCTTTGGTGGTGAGCCATTGATGCGCCATTGGTTCAAGCACAATGGCGAACCCGATCTGCCGGGTTCTGGGGATCGCGCCATCGACGTATTACGCTTTCAAAGCTGTGGAGCGCGATCCGGACCTGGCGTCGGACCGGGCCAGGCAGGATCGGCTGGACATGGTCGCCATCAGACGGGCCTTCGAGGACAGCCGGGGCCGCTATGGCGCGCGCAAGGTGTTCGCCATCGGCCTCGAACGCATGGCGACCTGATGGCTCACCATCAGCTGCGCCGCAGCGGTCACGACGTCGCGCGGCTCACACGGTGGAGAGGCTGATGAAGGTCATGGGATTACAGGGCGTTGTGCGTGGCAAGACGGTCGTAACGACCAATCCCGATGCGGCACAACCTTGTCCGGACGACAAGGTGAACCGGGCCTTCGTCGCGGACATGCCAAACCAGCTCTGGGTGAGCGACTTCACCTATGTCTCCAGCTGGCAAGGGATGGTCTCGTTCGGGGCCGTGCGCGGACCGGTGGCGCACTGGCCCCTCACCCTTCATCATCGACGTTTTCGCCCGCAAGATTGTCGGTTGGCGCGTCTCGACATCGATGACGACCGTTCGCGATCGCGCTCGAACCAGTGGCGCGCTGATCGCTCACCGTTCTCGATGCCCTGAACCAGGCCATCTGCCAGAGGGTAACGTCGGAGGCGGGCAAGCTGATCCATCACAGCGATCGGGGCAGCCAATACCTGTCGATCCGATACACCGAACGGCTGGCCGAGGCCGGGATCGATACCTCGGTGGGCGTTCGCCATTGTGCTTGAACCAATGGCGCATCAATGGCTCACCGGTGACAGCTACAACAACGCCCTGGCCGAAAGCATCATAGGCCTCTTCAAGACCGAGGTCATCAAGTTCCTCGGCCCCTGGAAGTCCGTTGGTCAGGTCGGGTGGGAAACCCTGAAATGGGTCGATTGGTATAACAGGACGCGCCTGCACAGCGCCATCGGCTACGCTACTCCGAACGAAGCAGAGGAGGTCTTCTATGCAAGCTTGAACGCCGTCGGAAAAGCAGCGTAATCATTGAACCAGAAACTCTCCGGTAAACCCGGGGCGGTTCACGAGATCGTTCAAGCCCGCGCGCGCGGGTGAGCCTTCCGAGACCATGAGGGGCTCGAACAAGCCTATCGTCTCACCAGCGTCGGGGATGCTCATCTGTCTATCTTTCTATCCGCTTCAATGACCGCTAAGGATAGCGATAGAAACCGCAAGATATCATATTCTTGCACATGCCGAAGCGCAATACGCTCCGCCATGATGGCCGGTTCCTTGGGCGGTATCATGGGACACAGCGGACAGGGAAGCGCAAACTCCGCAAAGCCGGTCGTTTTCGAGGGGAAGCAGGCGATTTGCCCACCTGTTCGTCCAGATCTTGGCGGCGCGCCATGAGAAAGGCCCAACAGGCCCGAGCGTGCATATGTGGACATTTGAGAGAACACGCCATGAACAAACTGTCTGTTGACCGGACAGCTTGAAGACGGGAGGCTGTTTCTGGCGTTGTTGGGGGGATGACGATTTGGAACGGTCTTTTGTCGAAGTTTGGAGCCTGTCCTTTGATGACACCGGATTGATCGGGGGGGTCAATCGTTCCGGCCGGGTCTGGTTTGCTTTTCAGCTGAGCTTCTTCCGAGCGTGGGCGCGATTTCCGTCCCGGTCGGGCGATGTCCAGGCCGATGTCTTGCGCTACCTTGCCACGCAGCTGGGGATCGCCGCGCCGGAAAAGCGGGATTTCGAGTACGGTCATGTGACGGCGCGCAGGCACCGGGCAGCAATCTTGCGGCATTTGGATATTCGACGTGCCACTGATCGAGATCGGCAAGCATTGCGGAATGAACTGGCGATCGTGTTTCGGGGGTCCTTCGGGAAGATTGAGGATCAGGTCGAGCTTGGGTATCGCAAAAGCCGCGCGCAGGGGTTCTTCGTTCCGTCGGACAAGATCATGGAGCGGCTTGTCCGCGGTTCAAGGCATGATGTCGTTGAACACCTGCTCCAGAGGATTGCAGACAGCTTGTCCGGATCGGCCCGTCGGAAACTGGAGGCCAGCCTGGCCGATCCCAAGTGCGCCACGGGGTTTCTGAGTTTGAAGGCGGATGCGGGTGCCGGCACTTTGGAAAACATCCTGGCGGCGACAACGCGATTGGCATTCGTGAATGCGCTCGATCTACCATTCCAGATCATGGAGGATGTCGATCCCGCCCTGGTCCAGCGACTGTCCCGCCGCGTCGATGGTGAGACCGCGTCCGAGATGCGCCGTCATGGCGACACGCGCCGGTTGGGTCTTTTTGCGCTCAATCTCATGCATCGCCGTGGCGAAATGATCGACGCGCTGATCGACCTGCTGCTTGAGATCATCCACCGGATGCAGACAAGGTCGCGCCGCCGGGTAGTGGGGGCGATTGCGCGGGATATCGAGCGGGTCCATGGCAAGGAACGCCTGCTGGTCGATATGGCTATTGCAGCGGTGGATGAACCCGAGGGCCGGGTGCTTGAGGTCATTTATCCTGTCGCGAGCGTGGCCAAGCTGAAGGCCGTAATTGAAGAAGACCGCGCCAAGGGCACGCTGGACCGGCGAATTCAAACGGCGATCCGCGGCTCCTACGCCAGCCACTACCGGCGGATGGTTCCGCCGCTTCTTGCCGCGCTGCGGTTTCGATCGAACAACGCAAGCTGGTGTCCGATCCTGGATGCACTCAATTTGATCGAGCGGTGGCAACAGGATGGACGACGGGTCGTGCCTGCCGATCTGGGTCCTCCGGGTTCCATTCCCGCCAAATGGCGCGAGGCCGTCATCGATGCGTCCGGCAGTCTGAACGTGATTACCTTCGAGCTCTGCGTATTGGCACAGTTGCGTGAGCGGGTGCGCGCGAAGGAAATCCGGGTCGATGGCGCTGACCGCTATCGCAACCCGGACGATGACTTACCGACCGATTTCGAGGCGCTAAGACACACATATTATCAGCGTCTTGGCCTCACCCAAGATGCCGGAGCGTTTGTTTCGCAGGTGCGCGATGAGCTGACGCGCGAGCTTCACCTTCTGAACCGGACCCTGCCGGAAAACGATCATCTGCGGTTACGAACATCCGGGGAGAACCGGATCAGAATCACCCCCTTCGCACCCGCGCCTGAGCCACCGGGGCTGGGCGCTCTCAAGCGCGAGGTCGAACGCGTCTGGCCGATGACCGGCCTGCTCGATGTCCTGAAGGAAACGGCATTGGACACGGGGTTTCTGGATTGCTTCGAGACGTCCGCCAGCCGCGAAGCCTTGGCCCACGCAGACCGGGACCGGCGATTGCTGCTGGCGCTCTATGCCGCGGGAACCAATGCCGGGATCAAACGCGTCGCTGCCGGTGTCGGCGACATTGGCTATGACGAGCTGCTCCATATCCACCGCCGCTATATTGACCCGAGCGCGCTGCGTGCCGCNNGCGGCACGCGTGGCAAACGCGACACTGGCGATCCGCACTCCGGCGATCTGGGGCGAGGCGGGCACGGCCTGCGGTTCGGATTCCACCAAGTTCGGAGCCTGGGACCGCAACCTGATGACGGAATGGCACGCGCGCTACGGTGGGCGCGGGGTGATGATCTACTGGCATGTCGAGCGTCAGGCGACCTGCATCTATTCGCAGCTCAAGAGGTGTTCGTCCTCCGAGGTGGCGGCGATGATCGAGGGGGTGCTCCGCCACTGCACCGACATGGAGATCCAGCGCCAATACGTCGATAGCCATGGTAAGACTGCTGTCGGTTTTGCCTTCTGTCATCTGCTCGGGTTCGAATTGGCGCCACGCCTGAAGGCGATTGCCCGCCAAAAGCTGGTTCTTCCCGCCGCGGGCATGCGGACGCACTTGCCGCATCTGGCACCGATCTTGTCGAACGTGGTGGACTGGGCCGAGATCGAGCGGCAATACGACGAAATGGTCAAATACGCCGCCGCCATGCAACATGGTACCGCCGACCCAGAGGCCATCCTGCGCCGGTTTGCCCGGACCGACGTGATGCACCCGACCTACAAAGCGCTGGCCGAGTTGGGCCGTGCCATCAAGACGATCTTCCTGTGCCGCTATCTGCGATCGGAAGCCCTTCGCCGGGAAATCCACGAAGGCCTGAACGTTGTCGAGAACTGGAATAGTGCGAACGGCTTCGTCTTCTTCGGCAAGGGCGGCGAGATTGCCTCGAACCGGATCGCCGATCAGGAAATCTCCGCCCTGGCGCTGCAACTGGTCCAGGCGGCGATGGTTTATGTGAACACGCGCATGGTCCAATCGGTCCTGTCGGACCCGAATTGGCAGGACCGACTGTCTCCAGAGGACTATCGCGGCCTGACGCCGTTGATCTATGCGCATATCACCCCCTATGGCCGCTACGATATCGATTTGGCGACCCGGATCGATTACGAGCGTATGGCGGCCTGAGTGCCATTATGGGTATACCCATAACGACACCTCCCATGAACGCGGAAACCGGTGAATTTTGTGTTCACTTTGGGTCTGTCTCGCGATAATGAACAGGGGATGTCCAGGGCACACCCAAAATGAACAGATCGAGCCCCAAAATCGGCTATGCCCGAACATCGACCGTCGATCAGAACCTCGATGCACAGATCGCTTCCTTGAAAGCTGCAGGATGTGGGATGGTGCGCCAAGAACAGCGCAGTGGCGCGACGCTTGAAGGCCGCCCTGAATTGAAAACCATCCTCGACTTCATCCATCCAGGTGAAACCCTGGTGGTCACACGGATCGACCGGCTGGCGCGCTCGATGCAGGATCTTCAGACCATCGTTGCGCGGTTGAAAGAAAAGGGCGCGCATCTGGCGGCCACCGAGCAGCCCGTGGATACCTCCACGGCGACGGGCAAAGCGTTCTTCGACATGCTGGGCGTGTTCGCCGAGTTTGAAACCAATCTCCGCCGGGAGCGGCAGGCCGAGGGCATCGCCGCAGCAAAGCAGCGCGGCGTCTACCGTGGACGCAAACCCAAGATCGATATGGCGGCTATTCAGGCAAAGCTGTCGGACGGCCTCTCCCCGACAGACATCGCCCGCGAGATGGGGGTCTCACGCGGAACCGTCTACAAAGCAAAGGCCCAAATGACCCTGAAGCCGGGCAGCAACGAGGTGTCTGCCGCATGAAAAAGAACACGCGCAAGCCAAGACCCCCCAAGAAGGCACAACCGGTACAAACCAGCACCAGAGTATCGCCGCCGCGCAATCTGACGCCTGGCCTTTGCGAGCGACTACGCCAGGATATGATGAAGGCCTGCCTGGCAGTGGCGGAAACCCATGGGTTGACGGTCGAGGCGGGCGAGCTGAGCGACATTGACCTGCACCACAGCTTTACCATCGGGTTCCGTGTCGGCATCCCCATGGCTGACGGTACGATCTATTCACCTGACAAGGTCATGTTCGAAGCCCTCGCGCCGCATTTTGGACTTGAGCCCGCAGACTACGGACGGACGTTCCGGTCGGGTGGCGATCTCCACCGGATTGTCGGTATCAACCCCAACAGACCGAAATACCCGATCAGCACGGAGCGGGTCTCCGACGGCCGAGGGTTCAAGATGCCAGCCGAGAATGTCGTCATGTATCTTAAGAACGCTGGCGGATAATATGTTCCACTTATGTTCCCAAAAATGTCCAAATATGCAGCTTCGAGCCAGCTGGGCCTGGCACGCTTGAGATGGCCGTGGGGCCCCTCGACAGACCCGTTCTCATGCGCGACGCCCTTGGTGTTGCGCGTGGGCGTCATGCCGTAATGGCGGCACAGCGCATCGCACCGCAGGTGCGCCTTCGGCGCAACACGCTCGGTCAGGTCGGCTTGGGCGGATTGGTCGAGGTTCTTGAAAGCGGCCGAGAGGCTGTCGGTCCGGTGCTCCAGTGGCGCGCCCCCCAAGGCCCAGAGGGCATTCTGAAGGCCTTCGGCCAGCGCGACGTAGCTTTCGCCGCCCAGAATGACATGGGCGTGTTCGAAGCCGGAATAGGCCAGCCGGAAGTGATAGAGCCGGTGATCCAGCGCTTGGCCTGCCACAGTCACGCCCAGCTTGCCCATGGCGGTGAAATCCGAAAGGCCCATCCTGCCCGGGACATGGGTCTGCCGGAAGATCATCTCCTGCTCGGGGCCATGTTCGGCCCGCCACAGGCGGATCCGCCGCTCCAGCGTGCGCCGGATGCCGGTGCCGAGGTCGGGGTGCCGGCGCAGGAGTTCCTCGTACACCGCCACCGGCCGGAGACCGGGGGAGGATTGCAGCATCGGCACCACCTCCGCGTCGAAGATATCGGCCAGCGGGTCCGGGCGGCGCCGGCCACGCGGGGCTTTCTTCTGCGAGGGAAGCGTCGGTTCGGATTGCAGTCGGTAACCGGTCGCCTGGCTGATCCCCGCCTTCGCGGCCGCGACGGGCACGGAATGGGTCTGTCTGAGCGTCATGAAGAGCCTCATCTGTTGATCGGTGACATGACGGCCCGGCATGAACGATCTCCCGAAACGGAAAAATCGTCCCCTATCCGAGCCGGCCACGACCGTCAGACCCGCCCATTCCGGGCGCAACGCGGGGCTGGGGGCTCTTCGGTCGGGCTACGCCCTCCCTCCGAGCCCCCACCCCCGCGTTCTCATCCTGATTGACGCTGGATTCTCACCCTGTTTGTCGCGCCGCAGCAACCTGTTCCTCGTCCGACGACGGCTGCTGGCATGAGGCGGAGTCCGTCCGAAATCGGCCCGGCCGCCGGTCAGGCGGTCAAAACAGCGCGAAAATCGCTCGACACAGGCCATCCGCCGCCTCAAACTGCCTTCAAGCCAAACCGTCGGCGCAGCCGAACACCTTGTTCAGACGTTCCCTCACATCAACCGTTGCACTTGAAACCTGAGTCCGCCCTATCCAGCTGCGCTGATACCAAGCTGAAATGAGCGCAACTCATTGCAGCTTGGCGCAAGTTTGCCAAATACCGTGCTCTTTCTGAAAGTAGGAAATCGCGCGCCGGTCCAGATGATGACGATCCGCGCCGTCAAACCTGGCGACCTTCAGCGCGTGGATATCGCTGTTTTCGAGGTGTCTGGGTAGCCACGATTTCTCTGGCACCCAGATGGCAATGCCGCGGCGTTGCAAATGACCGGACAGCCAGATGTCGTCGACCATCCAGAGGTCCGTGGGAATCGCATAGAACGCATCATCGAAGAATTGCGATCGCACACAGGCGCCGGCATAGCCGAACATCAGATCGGCATATCCGGCATGCATGAAGCGCCGTCGATGCGGCTTCGGGGCGTTGGTGGTCAAGCGACATTCCCTCAATTGCGTGAACACCCGTCTGATCCGGTAGGCGGGGTCCCAGACCCGTTGTCGCGCGCGGGCATACCCGACCGGCGGGTCGGTTGGCCTCTTGTCAACGTAATTGCGGATGTCGTTTCCGCAGCCGGCAATACACTTGTCCGGATGCTGTCTGTGGGCCGCGAGCAGCAAGGCGGCCCAACCCGGCGGATAGCACTTGTCGTCATCACAGAACAGGATCGGGCCGTCATAGCCACGCAGGTCTTCGACGGCATGCAGGATTTTTGACGCGGGGCCAAGATCGTCCCGGGTTCGGATCAATCTGACGCCAGGCGGAATGGCCGGCATGCCCCCGTCGTAGTCAGGAAACCGCCGGTAACGCTTTGGCAGATATAGCCGAATTTCATCGATCGGAACGCTCTGTTGACGAAGGCTGTCGAGTGTTTGCCGCAGGCGCGCAAAGCGCGGCGGGATCGAGGTGAGTGAAATTATCGCCATACTTGTCACTTCGTAGTTGGTGCGCGGGCCCCTCCGGGCCCGCGCATGACGGCAGTCGTCTCATTCCAACGGACACCCAGGCCCTTCCGAGGATATCTAGGCGTTCAGGCGATGTCCACCGTCAGCAGAACATCCTGGAAATCGTTGTCCGAGTTCGCGTTGCGGGCCAGATCCTCGAAACCGAGCTGAAGCGCCCCAGAGCCATCCTGGGCCACGCCGGAAAGCACCTGGTCGAGTCCGCTTGCATTCAACGACGGGTCCGTGGAGAAGAAGATCGTCGCATCTTCAAACGCGACTCCATCGGCCGTAAGTGTCGGCGAGGAGCCGTCACGTTCGACGAAAGCAAAGCTGTCCGCGTCAAACAGCGAATCACCGAAGCGGTTCGCCCCGTCCTGGATCAGGAAAAAACCAAACGCGTTGCCTGCGTCGATACCAGTCACGGTCGTGCCGGTGCCGGCAGCTGCCTTGACGCTTTGCGCAATGATCCTGACATCGACCAATTCGCCATCCGCATTCACTTCGTATGCGCCGATGCTGTTATCGTAGCCTGCCGCGGCATCCGCCTCGAACGTTACGGAAAAGCTGTTCGAGGTGTCCCCATTCAGGAACTGCTGGGCGACCACCCCATTGATGGCGGTCTCTTCAACGGCGGTTTCTTCGGACAGCGCGGCGCGAAACCCGACAAAGCCGATATCGGTGCCGAGCGCATTGCCAGAAAATATGAAATCGCCCTCGCCAAGTTGGCTGTCGATCACAAAGGACGCATCGCCGATCGTGACGCTCCCATCGTCGATTTCGGCATCAGCCCGCCGCACGACCTGATCCGAGATCGAGACGATGTCGTCGGTGCCGAATTGCTGGATCGTGTCACCGGATAGATCGGACAGTCGGCCTGCCACGACATCGGCGCCACCTCCGACAATGATGGTGTCTGCACCGCTGCCGGCCACGAAAACCTCGGCCTCGGCGCTGCCGACAAGAACGTCGTCGTCGCCGGTGCCCGTGACGGTTTGCGGCGTGCCGTCGTTCGGCAGGTCGATGGGCAACAGAACCTTGTCGATCGCCTGGATCACGCCGTTCGAGGCAGCGACATCCGCGATGGCCACCGATGCGTCGTCAAGATCGGGTTCCAGATCGACCACCTGCGTCCCGTCAAGGCCGAGGGTCGCGCCTGCCAGCGCCGTTGTCAGTGGCGCATCTGCGCCAGCCAGTTGTGACAGCGTTTGGCCGCCCGGAAGCACGTGATACAAAAGCACGTCGGTCAGGAGCGGGATCGGGTCGCCATCGCTCGACAGGGCGGTCAGGCTGCCGACGATCGAGTTGAATACAGCGTCTTCGTCCGATATGTCTCCCCGAAAGCCCAGACGAACGGCCAGATCTGTGAAAGCGGCGTCGGTCGGTGCCATCACCGTGAAGTCGGCGTCCGGATTGGCCACAACCGAGGTCAGATCGGCGGCTTGAAGCGCACGCACCAGAAGGTCGAAATCCGACGAGCCCGTCGCAATGTCCGCGATGCTCTGATCGGGCGCATTGCCCGCCAGGTCGAGCGGCAAAAGGACACGATCGATCCCCTGAATGACGCCGTTCGATGCCAGGACATCGGGAACCGCAATTGTCGGGTTCGCAATGTCCGGCTCGTTGTCGCTGATGACCGAACCAAGTGCCGTGAGCGCCGTGCCCGACAGCGCGGTCGGGATGCTGTCCGCCGTCGCGATCTGTGCGGCAGAGCGGGCTTCGGGGGCGACATGGTAAAGCAGGATATCCGTCAGCAGCGGGACGGGATCGCCATCCGGGGACAGATCCGTCAGCGCGCCAACGAGAAAGGTGAACACGGCGTCTTCGTCGGTGGCGTCGCCAGCAAAGCCCAGATCCGCGGCGAGTTGCCCAAAGGCGGCGTCCGTCGGGGCAAAGACCAAGAGATCGGCCGCGTCATCTGCCACCACATCCACCAGGTCTGCGGTCTGCAGCGCGCGCACCAGGATGTTGAAATCGTCGCTCGCTGCGGCGATTTCCGCGATCGTCTGGGTCGGTTCGTTGCCGGCAATGTCCACTGGCAACAGCACCCGGTCGAGGACGTGAACGATACCGTTCCGGGCCACCACATTTCCGGCTGCGATGGTGGGATCGACGACATCTGGCTCGAGGTCGATCAGGCCCGACCCGGCCGGTGTGATGGACGCGCCGGCGAGCGCTGTCGTCAGGCTTTCGGCCGCAGCGATATCATTGGTGGTCTGCGCGCCGGGCAGGACGTGGTAAAGCAGGACGTCGGTCAAAACGGCAACCGCGTCGTTGTCGGGGCTCAGCGGCGCAAGCGCCTCGACAAGAAAGTTGAAGACGGCGTCTTCATCCGCGGTATCGCCGCCGAAGCCGAGGTCGGCCGCCAACTGGCCAAAGGCGGCATTGGTCGGCGCAAGCACGGTGAAATCGGCATTCGGGTCCGCGACCGCATCCGTCAGGTCGGTCGCTTCGAGCGCGCGAACAAGAAGGCTGAAATCGGGATTGCCGGCGGCGATTTCGGCGATGGTCTGGGTGCTCATGGTCTCTCCTGGGGTTTTGCTGGTTAGGAAGGCCGGGGGACCGCATCGACTGGTCCGTCCGGCGTCCTGGAAACGCCGATCGGCGCGCCGAGCGGGGCGGTGGGTCCATCATCGGCACATGGCGATCGCTGCGCTTCGACGGACGATGGCTGCATTCTGCTCTCCTGGTCGTAGTGGGAAAAAGTTCCACACTAGACATACGCGGCAAACGGACGCCCCGTCAAGGGGGGGCTGAACAACCTCGTGCCGCGCCGGTTTGTCGCGCCTTGGGCAGTTTGCGGCAGTTGGAGCGGCTTGGCCTGGCGGCAGGCCAGCATGCGCGCGCCTATGGGGCTGGCCTGTGCCGCTCCGACACGCGTGGAGCGACCCGCTGGCCGACCACAGGCGTCAAGACCGTTGGGCGAGGCCGATCTGCGCGCATGGTCGTCGCGTGACCGGCCCGGAACGGTGACAAGACCCCATCCCGACCCGGCCCTGGCATCTGCCGGGCGCCGTCATCGTTGCGCCCGGACCCTTACGGCCGCGCCCCGTGCGAGGAAGCGCCAAGGCGGCCGAGAAAGTTGTGGAACCTTTTCCAACGGCCCCTAAATTCGGCCGGTGATCAGCGATGACAGCAAAGATGCTGCCGGCCGGTTTGGCAAGGTCGTGGAAGGCGTTATGCGCCCGCTTGTGCGTGCCATGATCGCCCATGGATTGACCGCACCGGCATTCTACCGCATGCTCAAGCGGCTCTACGTTAGCGTGGCAGAACAAGAGTTTCGCTTGCAGGATCAAGATCCAACCGACAGCCGAATCAGCCTCTTGACGGGCGTGCATCGCCGAGACGTGCGGTCCCTTCGCGGCGCGGATGCGCGCAGATCGGACCCCGCACGAGAGAAATCCACCGTGTTCGCCTCGGTCGTCGGGCGGTGGCTGGCGGGGCCGGGGACCGTGGATGCGGCGGGGGCCCCGCTGCCGCTGCCCCGGTCAGGCGACGCAGAGCCGAATTTCGAGCGGCTTGTCCGAGCCGTGAGCACCGACATTCGGCCGAAAACGGTTCTGGACGAGCTGGAAAGACAGGGCCTCGTGCAGGTGACCGATGGTGTCGTGACCTTGACCGACGATGCCGTGGTCGGGCCCAAGGATCTGGAGCAAAAGGCGTTCTATTTCCGCGAGAATATCGGAGACCACATGGCCGCTGCGGTGGACAACCTTATGGCCGAGGAACCGCGGTTCCTGGAAAGGGCTGTGTTCTACAATCGCCTACGCCCCGAATCGGTCGCGGAAATCGAGGCTGAAGCCCGCCGGCTGGGCAACGAGGCGCTAATCGCTCTCAACCGCCTGGCGCAGGCCAGGCAACGCGCCGATGCAGAGGCGGCCGACAACACTTCGCGGTTCCGCTTTGGCGTGTATTTCTACGAAACCGAAGAGGAGCAGGGATCGAATTCGAAAGACGAGGGCGGCAATGTTTGACCCCAGGCGGCGGCATTTCCTGGCGATGGCCGGCGCGGGGATTGCGCTGTCGGCCGGGCCGATCGGGGCAGACACCCAGCCGCGCCCGGAAGGCGGGATCGGCGGCACCGGTATCGTCGGCATCCTGACGGATTTCGGGTCCATCGTGCTCAACGGCATGCGGGTGGAAACCCCATCCGGCCTGCGCCCGACCAATGCGTTCGGGCAGGTCACGCTGAACAGCCTTGGCATTGGTCAAAGCCTGACCGTGGAGGCACGCGCGATCAACGGGCGCCTGATGGCACGACGCATTCATATCGCCCACCCGGTGATCGGCCCGGTCCATGACATCGACGGCAATCGCGCGCGCGTTGCGGGCGTTCCGGTGGTGTTGGAACCCGGCGTCGTCGGCGGTTGGGAACCGGGTATGGTCGCGGCCATTTCCGGTGTTTGGCGCGGGCAGACCGTTGTGGCCTCGCGGATCGCCCGGGCACGCACATCGCTTGTGGTCATTGCGGGCGAGGTCGTCGCGCGGACCCGGCAGACCATCGTGATTGGCGGGCGGACGATCGATACGGGCCGTTTCATGGCCCCGTATCCGGGCCGTTTCGTCACCGTGATCGGCGAGGATCGCGGCCCAGACATCCGGGCACGGGAGTTGACCGTCGGCCGGTTCACCGGCGCCGCCGGCCGGCTGCGCCGGCTTTCGGTCGACGGGTTTCTCGAACCCCAGGCCGAGGCGCCGTTCTACGCCGTATCCGGGCTTGGCCACAGCTTTGCACCGGATTTGCGACTGGAATCATTCGCGTCCGAGCGCACGCTTTTCGACGGCGCCTATAACGGGCTGTTCGAAGCCCGCACCGGCATCGCTTTGCCGCAATCCCTGGCCCTGCGACGACAGATCAACCGCGATCTCCTCTCGGGCGTTGGCCCCGAACGCGTTGCAATACGCTGACCAGTCAGCGATTTTCCTGACAGCCAGGCAATCCGGGGCGCCCACGCCGGTTCCATCCGGGAAACGTCGGACCCGCTGACCGATGTCATTCGAAGCGGAGCGCGCAAACTGATCGAGCAGGCGATCGAGGCGGAGCTGGCCGCGTTCGCCGACCACAGGCTCGAGGACGGACGGGCGAGGCTGGTCGGGGTCCTTTCCGGCTGAGTGCAGGTCCCCCGCCCCAGGGTTCGCTGAGACACCTTTGACGGCTTATTGAGAGGCAAATGGAGGTGAATGATGACGCAGGAGAAGCACGCAGGCGCTCCGGGCGCGGAGATGTCCGGTGTCGGAGCGGCCGGGGCGCCGGGTCGGGAACGACGGATGACGGCCAGGCGAAAGCAGGAGGCGGTCCTGCGGGTTCTTCGCGGCGAACCGCTGGAGACGCTGGCGCGGGAACTTCGCGTCACGGTGGCGGAGCTCAGCGGTTGGCGGGATGCCTTTCTCGGGGCGGGGGCCGCGAGCCTGAAATCGCGCGCCCGGGACGATCGGGACGAGCGGATCGCGCAGCTTCAGGCCAAGCTCGGCGCCGTCACGATGGATAACGCGTTGCTCTACGAGAAGGTCGCGCAGCTCTCGGCCGCGGTCTTGCGGTCCAATCCCTCCAGCACCAGCGCGATCGCCAGCATGCGCCGCGCCGCCTTGGCGTCGTTCGCCTTCGAAGCCGCCGCCCGAAGCTCGTGCGCCGACAAATCCGTTCGTGTAACCGCAACCGCCATCGAAACCTCCATGCTTCGATGGAAGAGAATCACAGCGACAAACCGAAGGGAATCCCCGGCGAGTCATGGACACGGGCCGCTGGTATGAGCGTGGCCTTCCATGACGCCACGGGCCGGTATGCTGTTCGGAAGGCTGGGTTCACATCGGTTCAGAGAGCTGCAAGCGCTCGCGCCCCGGGTCTGATACCAAGCTGCAATGAGCGTGACCCATGGCCGCTGGTCGGCCTGCCGCGCCCCGGCCTTGCGGCCATGCCGTGCCTTCGTCCCGCCTCCGGGGGTCAGGTCACGCCATCCTGTAATCCTCCTGCTTTGTCGTCACGGCCCAGATCATCCGAGCCATCCTGTTCGCCAGCGCGACGGCCGCGACCATTTTCGGCTTGCGTGCCACCAGAGCGGCCAGCCAGCGGTTCGAACTGCCGCCCTTGCGGACCGCCCGGCGGATCACGCTCATCGCGCCGACGATCAGGAGCCGGCGGATGCCGGTCTGCCCCATCTTGCTGACCGAACCCAGCCTGCACTTTCCGCCCGTGGAGTTCTGCCGTGGCACCAGGCCAAGCCAGGCGGCGAAGCTGCGCCCGCTGTCGCATGTGTCGAGATCGGGTGCGAACGCCGCGACCGCGCCTGCGGTGACGGGGCCGA
>DNSZ01000275.1:0-3041 GCA_003500165.1 Paracoccaceae bacterium
CATCGGTGGCCCCGCGCAGCGCAGCGCCGGCCCGCAGCAAGCGCCAGGAATTCACCTCGCGCAGCGGGACAACACGGCCCGACCGGTCCGAGACCAGCGGCGCGAGTTCGTAGGCAAGGTCGCGAAAGCCGACGACCGCAAGCGATCCGTTCGTCCGGTCGAGCGTCTGGACCAGCCCGTCGAACATCAGAAGCACTGGCGACAACGCGTCGGAGACAAGCATGGCCCGGTCGGCGGTGTAGCTGCGGGTTCCCTCGGCCGTGCTTTCGTGAAGAAACAGGTTCTCGATATCCCCCGACGGGCTCGCCGAACCGATGAAAAGCGTGACGCCCGGCGCGGGGTGCAGGAATTCGCCGGGCACCACCAGCCGGGCCACCACATCGCGGGCGATCTCGTCGCTCTTTGCCGACAGCGCGGCGCGACTGGCCGGAACCAGCCAATGGACCAGCAGTGCCAGAAGCACCGCGACAAGCGTGCCGAACACCAGATAGGCGCGGGTCAGCCGCCAGCCGCCTGCGCCGGCGGCCTCCATCACCACGCGTTCGGATTCCGCGGTCAGGCTGTTGGTCACCCAAAGTGCCGCGGCAAGCACCGCCACCGGCAGCACCAGCGAGACCACATAGGGCAGCGACAAGGCGATGATCTGCAGGAAGATGCCCGCGCCCTGACCGTCGGCGATCAGCCGCCCGAAAATGCTGACCGCGCGGTTGAGCCAGTAGATCGACACCAGAATCATGGCGAACAGGCCAAATGCACCGATCAACTGCGACAGGATATATCGGTCGATGCGCGTCAAGACGCCCCCACAATCCAGATCGTCGCCAGCCTAGCCGAAGGCCGGGCCGGCGCGCCAGACCCGGCTGGCCAAATCCGAACAAAGCCGCTAGCAGCGTGGCGCGCGTCACCCAGGAGAGCCAGATGACCCCGCCGATCCAGATCGCCTTCGTCGAAACCGATACCGACCCGTTGGCAACCGCCGAGGGCACGATCGCGGTGTTTGCCGATCCCGGGGTGCGGCTCGACCGTGCCGGGCAGCGGCTCAACCGGCTGACGCGCGGCGCTTTGGCGCGCCTTGTGGAAAGCCCGCGCTTTGCCGACCTGACCGAGGGCGAGGCGGCGACGCTGTCCTGGCCCGTCGGGCTTGCGGCCGAGACGGTTCGGGTGGTCCGGCTGGGCCGGCGCGCCGATGTCGCGACCGCCCGGCGGGCCGGTGCCACGCTGGGCAAGGCGCTTGATGCAGGCGGCATGACGGTGCTGGCCGGCAATCACCCGCGGGCTGCGGACATCGCCTATGGCGTGGCGCTGCGCGCCTATCGTTTCGCCGATCACAAGACCGATCCGGAGAAGCCGTTTGGCCCGGTGCGGTTCATGGTCTCGAAACCCGATCGCGTGGCGGCCGAGGCGGCGCCGTCGGCCGCCCTGACCGAGGCGGTGTTCTTTGCCCGCGATCTGGTCAACGAACCGGCCAATGTTCTGACGACGGATGATTTCGCGGCCCGGCTGGCGGCGATGCAGGAACTGGGGCTGTCGGTCGAGATCCTCGAAGAGGACGCGCTTGCCAAGCTGGGCATGCGGGCGCTCCTGGGGGTCGGGCAGGGCTCGGCCAGCCCGTCCAAGGTGGTGGTGATGCAGTGGCGCGGCGGCGGCGATGCCGCGCCGCTGGCGCTGGTCGGCAAGGGCGTGGTATTCGACACCGGTGGCATCTCGATCAAGCCCGCCCAGGGCATGGAGGAGATGACCATGGATATGGGCGGCGCCGGGGTCGTCGCCGGGGTCATGCGGGGGCTGGCGCTGCGCCGGGCGAAGGCCAATGTGGTCGGCCTGGTCGGCCTGGTCGAGAACATGCCCGACGGCTTGGCGCAGCGGCCCGGCGACATCGTACGCACGATGAAGGGCGACACGGTCGAGGTGATCAACACCGACGCCGAGGGACGCCTGGTTCTGGCCGATGTGATGTGGTATGCGCAGGATCGGTTCAAGCCGACCGCGCTGATCGATCTGGCCACGCTGACCGGCGCCATCATCATCGGCCTGGGGCACGAGAATGCTGGCGTCTTCTCGAACAACGACGCCCTGGCGCAGGCCTTTCTGAAGGCCGCCGAGACCGAGGCCGAAGGCGCGTGGCGGATGCCGCTGGCGGCGGCCTATGACAAGGCGTTGAAATCCGAAAAGGCCGACATGAAGAATGTCGGCGGGCGGGCCGCCGGGGCGATCACTGCGGCGCAATTCCTGCAGCGCTTCGTCGATGGCGATCGGCCATGGATGCATCTCGACATTGCCGGGGTGGCGGCCCTTCCGAAGGACAGCGACTTTGCCCCGCAGGGCGCGACCGGTTGGGGGGTGCGGGCGCTCGACCGGATGATCCGCGATGGCTTCGAGGGCTGAGGCGCGCGGCGCGGCGAAACGGTGGGCGAGGTTCATTTCTACCATCTGACGCGGTCGCCGGTCGATGTGGCGCTGCGCCAGTTGCTGGAGCGGAGCCAGGCGCGCGGCTGGCGGGCGGCGGTGCGCGCCGCCGAAGACCGGCTCGACTGGCTCGACCGGCAGCTCTGGCTCTATCCCGAAGACGGCTTTCTGCCGCATGGCCGCGATGGCGGGCCGCATGATGCGCGCCAGCCGGTCCTGCTGACCACCGCGAGCGAGCCGGCGAACGCCCCGCAGGTGGTGTTCGTGCTCGACGGCGCGCCCTTTGATCTGGCCGAGATCGACCGGCGGGAGCGGCTGTGCCTGCTGTTCGAGGGCGACGACCCGGAAGCGGTCGGTCGGGCCCGCGCGTTGTGGCGAGCGGTGACGGACGCCGATTGTCCGGCCCGCTACTGGAGCCAGGAATCGGGACGCTGGGAGCAGAAGGCGGCGCGCGACCCGGCCGATCGCTGATACCAGCGGTCATTGACCGGGACGGTTCTCCGCCGCGCCGCCGCGCCTGCCCCTCCGACGGGCCTAACGCGACAGGATCATCTTGTTGCCGACGATCTCGATCCGGCCGAACCGGCTGAGATAGCTCATGCCCATCAGCGAATGCGGCATCTGACCGTCATTGA
>DNSZ01000275.1:3153-3878 GCA_003500165.1 Paracoccaceae bacterium
TATTCGGACTGGATCGTGGTGCGCCGCAGATCCTCCCACAAGCCGACCACAAGGATTGCGCCGACAAAGATGAAGCCCCACAGCGCGGCCTGCTGCACCACGCGGCCCAGACCGCGACGGTTCGAGACCAGGAAATAGCCGGTCACGACGCTGCCAAGCAGGACAAGATAGATCAGTTGGGCAAAGGAATCGGGCTGCATGCCGGGTCATATAGGGCACGCGCGCCGCGATGGTTAGACCGCGCCGGGCCGCTGCGGCGAGATATCCCGCCGCGCCCGGTGTCGCGGGGCGCGCGCGGGGGCAGGGAACATGATCCCGGATCGGTGGCATCGCGCGGGACCTTGCCGGCTCGGTTGCCCCGGCGCCCGACCCGGGCTAAGCCCGCGCCGCGGCGCGACAGGCAGGGGCGGAACCGGAACCATGGCACGCGACAAGGGCAAGATCGGGCGGCCCCGGGCCGAACCGCCAAAGGGCTTTCGCGATGTGTTCGGGGCCGAGGTCACGGCCCGGGACGAGATGCTGGCGACCATCGCGGCCGTCTACCGCCAATGGGGGTTCGAGCCGCTGGACAGCCCGGCGGTGGAAACGCTCGACGCGCTGGGCAAGTATCTGCCCGATGTCGACCGGCCCCATGCCGGGGTGTTCGCCTGGCAGGAAGATGCCGCCGACTGGCTGGCGCTGCGCTATGACCTGACCGCACCGCTGGCGCGGGTCTATGCCCAGCA
>DNSZ01000275.1:3968-10013 GCA_003500165.1 Paracoccaceae bacterium
CCCCGCCGATCCCGAAGCCTTCGCCCATGAACGCGGCATCGTCCTGCGTGCCATCGACAAGCTCGACCGGCTGGGCACCGATGGGGTGCGCGCCCTGCTGGGCGAGGGGCGCGAGGACGAAAGCGGGGATTACACAAGGGGTGCCGGGCTGTCCGACGACCAGGCCGCCCTGATCCTCGGCTTTGTCGGGGCCGGGGCGGCGGATGGCGCGGCGACGCTGGCGGCGTTGCGCGCTCTGGTCGGCGGGTCCGAAACCGGGCGCGCCGGTGTGGACGAACTCGACCAGATGGCCGGGCTGATCGCCGCCCAGGGCCCGGACGCGGCACGCGTGCTTGTCGATCCCTCGGTCGTGCGCGGGCTCGGCTATTACACCGGCCCGGTCTTCGAGGCCGAACTGACATTCCACATCACCGGCGAAGACGGCCGGCCGCGCCAGTTCGGTTCGGTGGCGGGCGGCGGCCGCTATGACGATCTGGTCAAGCGGTTCACCGGCCAGGCGGTGCCGGCGACCGGGATTTCGATCGGCGTCGACCGGCTGCTGGCGGCGCTCGACGCGCATCGCGGCGGCCGTGCGCCCGCGCGCGGCCCGGTGGTGGTGACCGTGATGGATCGCGACCGGATGGCCGACTATCAGCGCATGGCAGCCGAATTGCGGGCCGCGGACCTGCGCGCCGAGGTCTATCTGGGCAACCCCCGCAACTTTGGCAACCAGCTGAAATACGCCGACAGGCGCGGGGCGCCGGCGGCCGTCATCCAGGGTTCCGACGAGGCCGCGCGCGGCGTCGTGCAGATCAAGGACCTGATCCTGGGGGCCCGCATCGCCGAAAGCGCAACGGCCGAGGAATGGCGCGCCCAGCCCGCCCAGCAGGAGGTGCCGCGCGACAATCTGGCCGCCGCGGTGCAGGCGGTGCTTGCCCGCCATTCCCGATGACCCCGCTCGAGGCCGAGACAGCGCGTCTCGCCGCGCTGTTCCGCGCGGCGGGTGCCGACCCCGTGGCGCCGAGCGTTCTGCAGCCCGCCGGCACGCTGCTGGACCTTTATGGCGAGGATATCCGCGCCCGGGCCTACACCACGCGCGACCCGGCGCGTGGCGAATTGATGCTGCGGCCCGATTTCACCGTGCCGGTGATCGAGCATCATCTGGCCACCGGTCGGGCGGCGGGCCGCTATACCTATAGCGGGCCGGTGTTCCGCATGCAGGAGGCACCCGAGCCGCGCCCGTCGGAGTTTCCCCAGGCCGGGATCGAATGCTTCGGCACCGGGGCGGCCGCGGCGGCAAGGACCGAGGCCGAGGTGATCGCGCTGATCGCCGGCGCGCTCGACATGCCGGGACTGGTGCTGGCGATGGGCGATACCGGGCTGCTGACGGCGGCCGTCGCGGGGCTGTCGACCAGTGACCGGCGCAAGGCCGCGCTGGCCCGCCATGTCTGGCGCCCGGGCCGGTTTCGCCGGCTGCTCGACCGCTATGGCCGGCAGGCGCCGCCGGCGGCCCATGCGCCGCTGCTCGCCCGGATGGAAAGCACCCCGCCCGAGGCGCTGATCGCGGCGGCCGGTCCAACCATCGGGCGACGCACCACCGCCGAGATCGCCGCCCGCGCCGCCTGGCTGCGCGCCGATTGCGCCGCGACGCCGATCCCGGCCGCCGAACGCGCCGCGCTCGACGCGTTGCTTGGGCTTGCCGCGCCCGCCCCCGCGGCGGTGGCAGCGCTGCGCCGGCTTGCCGCGGCGTTGCCCGGGCTGGGGCCTGCCACCGACCGGCTGGCGGCCCGGCTCGACGCGCTGGCGGCGGCGGGCCTCGACCCGGCGGAGATCCGGTTCGAGGCCGCGTTCGGCCGCACCACGCTGGAATACTATGATGGCGTGGTGTTCGGCGCCTTCCGCCCCGGCGATACCGGCCCGCCCGTGGCCAGCGGCGGGCGCTATGACGCGCTGTGCCGGGCATTGGGGGCGGCGCCGGGCACATGGGGGGTCGGCGCGGTGATCCGCCCGGCCGATCTCTTGCGGCTGAGGGGGGCTGTGCCATGACGCTTCGGCTTGGTCTGCCGTCAAAGGGGCGGCTGATGGCGCAATGCGTCGACTGGTTCGCCGAACGCGGGATCGGGATCGAGCGCCGCGCGGACGAACGCGAATATGCCGGCACCGTCACCGGTGTCGATGGCATCACCCCGGTGTTTCTGGCGGCCGGCGAAATCCCCCGCGAACTGGCCGCCGGGCGCATCGATTTCGGCGTCACCGGCGAGGATATGGTGCGCGAGCGTCTGGCCTTCTGGGACCGCGACACCGTGCCGGCGGCGCGGCTGGGCTTTGGCCGGGCCGATCTGGTGGTCGCCGTGCCGAAGGCGTGGATCGATGTGACCACGGCCGACGACCTTGACGCCGCAGCGGCCGCCTTCCGGGCGACGCATGGCCACCGGCTGCGCATCGCGACCAAGTATCACCGGCTGATCCGGGCCTGGATCCGGGCGCATGAGATCGCCGATGTCCAGCTGGTCGACAGCCAGGGCGCGACCGAGGGCACGGTGGCCCAGGGCACCGCCGAGGCGATCGCCGACATCACCACATCGGGCGCGACGCTCGATGCCAATCACCTGCGGCCGCTGGATGAAGAGCCGGTGCTGCGGTCCGAGGCGGTGCTGTTCCGCGCCCGGCGCGGCACCGCGTCGGACGATGCCGGCGCGGCCTTCCTGCGGCGGCTGGGTCTGTCGGACGCTTCGGCTGCCAATCGGGGTTGATACGCGGGGGCAATGCGCGTGGCGCATTGCGCCAAGGCCGCCTTCCCGCCCCGAGCCCCTTGCCATCGCGCCGCCGCGCGATTATCCCGCTGTTGCGTGCCGCCTTAGCTCAGTCGGTTAGAGCGCTTGATTGTGGATCAAGAGGTCCCCCGTTCGAGCCGGGGAGGCGGTACCACGCCCACCTGCGATAGCGCGTATCAGGCTGGAACGGGCGGGACGCATTGCAGCTGGTCCGCCGCCGCCGCGCCTGGGCCACCAATCCTGCACCAACGGTCATGGTCCACGGCCGCTGGTATGACAATTCGCCCGATCGGCCATGGCGATCGGCGCCTCTGCGCAGGGGTGGTCGGTTCCCCAGACCTGGCGCGCGTCCCTGGCCACCAGCCGCGCCTGCAGCCGGTCGAGTTCCCGCAGCGCGCTGGCCTTGTCCTGCGTACGGGCGACCGCCTTGGCAAAGGCACTGCGGACCGAGCGTGGCCGCCATGGCAACACGGCATTGGCCAGCCAGGCGCGCAACTCCGCAGGCAGCCGGTCGAATTCCTGCATCGGGTCCTCGTTGCGGCGCCTGCGCTTCAGGCTCGTCTCGCCACGGTTGCTGCGCATCAGATGGTCTCCTCCGGGCCGTCCATCGGATCGAGGACCAGCAGAAGCCGCGTCTCGCCGCTGCCTTCGATCGGCGGCGAGCGATGCAGGAGGCCCGAGCGCGGGCTTTCGGGCCCATCTCTGGGTGAAGAACAGGGTTTTGCTTGACAACAGCGGAGCAAGATTTCACATTCCGACTGCAAGATCGACCGTTGGGAGACGGGTCTCAGGTCCGTGTTTGGGGCATTGGAGAAAATTGATTCCAAAATTTCCATTAATCCCGCTGCTATGCATATTTTTCGCCGTCGGTTCTGTTGCAACAGCCCAATCTCTTACCGGCCCGCAGAGAAATGCGGTTAGGTCCGCGCAAGCCTATTTGAGCATGACCGGGTTTTCGAGGGATGGGCTTATCGATCAATTGTCTTCGCCCTATGGAGATGGCTATGACAGAGATGATGCAACGGTAGCGGTGGATAGCCTCTCGGTCGATTGGAACGAGCAGGCGGTGCGATCTGCTCGGCAATACTTGGAGATGAGTGGTTTCTCATGTCGGGGACTGATTGAGCAGCTTTCATCAGATTTCGGGGAGAAGTTCACGAGAAGCCAGGCAACGTATGGCGCACGGCAAGCTGGGGCTTGTTAATCCGGACAGCGCAGTTGACGACGCCCACGGCTCGATAGCGGCATCTTTTAGGGTGTCACAAACGGGGGTCATGCCGCATCCGCGCGCTGAACCGATCGCGGCCGCCAGGGCAGAATGGCGTTGGCGAGCCAGGCGCGCAGATTGGCAGGCAGCCGGTCGAACTCGCGCATCGGGTCTTCGCTGCGCCGCTTGCGCCGCAAGCTGGTTGCGCCCCGGTTTCGCGCCATCAGATGTCGTCCTCCGGGCCGTCCATCGGATCGAGGACCAGAAGAAGCCGCGTCTCGCCACTGCCTTCGATGGGCGGCGAGCGGTGCAGCAGGCCGGATTTCGGCTGCTCCGGCCACAGCGTGCCGCGCAGCAGGATCGGCGCACCGGTCGGCACCGTGAAGACCCGCCGGGGCGGCGCCCCATCGGGCGAGATGCCGTATTGCGTGCCGGTCCCGCGATAGGTGCAGACGAGCCGCGCCGTGACCGCATCGATATGAAACTTGCGGCAGGCATTGGTCGTTACCACGTCAAGCCGCAGCCGCAGATAGGGCGCCTCCATCAGCGCTGCGAAGAGGCCGGCCAGCAGCGCCACATCGTCGATGAGCCGGGCGCGTTCGGCGCAATCGGGGGTGCCGGACTCGGTGCATATCTGCGCAACCGCGTCGCGCACCGCATCGGGTCGCAGGACGACCCGCGCCTGCGGCAGCAGGTCGGGCGCCAGCCCGCCGAGCCAGGACTGCACGCCCGGCTCCCACTGGCGCCGCCAGATCGCCGCGGCGCATCCCGGGCGGTGGAGCACCGAGAGCCCCTCGGGCGTGTCCGCAACGCCGACACCGACGGCGGCGTCGCGAAGCGCCGCACGGGCGGACGCGCGCCCGCTCATTGCGCGACCCAGCGCGGGAACGGATCGGCCAGCCCGGCCCAGGCCTCGGGTTCGAAATCGTCGCCCTCGATCAGCGCCGCGTTGAGTTGTGCGCAGATCGCCTCGCGGTCGAGGCCGACGCCGATGAACACCATCTCCTGGCGCCGGTCGCCCCAGGGCTCGGCCCATTGGCGCGCGATCTCGGCCTGCGCCTCGGGATGGGTCGGCAGGCGCTCCTCGGGGACGGACGCCCACCAGCGCCCCAAAGGCTTGGCCGAGGACATCGCGCCCGCCAGGCTGAATTCGATCACCCAGTCGGGCCGGGTGGCGATCCAGAAATGCCCCTTGGCGCGCACGACATTGGGCAGCGCGCCCTGCAGCACGGCCAGGATCTTCTCGGGCACGAAGGGGCGCCGCGCGTGGTAGACGAAGCTTTCGACGCCGTATTCCTCGTCCTCGGGCACATGGTTGGCGAAACCGTAAAGCTCCTTGGCCCATAGCGGGTGCTCATGCGCCTTGTCGAAATCAAAGAGCCCGGTGTCGAGGATCGCATCTGCGGGAACGTCGGAATGACTGGTCTCGATGATCTTTGCATCCGCGTTGAGGCTGCGGATGATCTTGCGCGCCGCATCGACCTGCGGCGGGGTGGCATCGGCGACCTTGTTGAGGATCACCACATCGGCGAACTCGATCTGTTCGGTCAGCAGGTTGACGAGGCTGCGGTGATCGCCCTCGCCCGTGGTCTCCCCCCGGTCGCTCAGGAAATCATGGCTGGAATAGTCCTTGAGCAGGTTCACCGCATCGACCACCGTGACCATGGTGTCGAGGCGGGCGACATCGGACAGGCTGGCGCCCGCTTCGTCGCGAAAGGCAAATGTGGCGGCAACCGGCAGCGGCTCGGAGATGCCGGTCGATTCGATCAGCAGATAATCGAACCGCCCCTCGGCGGCGAGGCGGCGCACCTCGGCCAGAAGATCGTCGCGCAGGGTGCAGCAGATGCAGCCATTGGACATTTCCACCAGCGTCTCGTCGGTGCGGGAAAGCTCGGTGTCGGCGCGCACCAGATCGGCGTCGATATTGACCTCGGACATGTCGTTGACGATCACCGCGACGCGCTGGCCGTCGCGGTTGTTCAACACGCGGTTGAGGAGCGTGGTCTTGCCCGCGCCCAGAAAGCCCGACAGCACCGTGACGGGCAGGCGGGTGTCGGCGGTCTGCGTTTCGGTCATGGAGGGGCC
>DNSZ01000132.1 GCA_003500165.1 Paracoccaceae bacterium
GCGCCCGGGTGCGCGCCCGCCGTGCGGCGGGCGCCCGCGTCGGAGATGTGGCGACTCACCATGCACCGAGGCGCAATGCGCGCGGTTGATTGCGCCAACGCCACCCCCCGATCGCCTCCGCGCCAAACACCAATTCTGCCGGCCCGTTGGGGCAAGATTGGTGGCCCAGGCGGCGAGGCGGGGCGGGAGACGGACACCGGTCATGGTCAATGAATGTAGGTCTTCTTCGTGACTGGCGGTCGGCTGCTGTCGGGCGCACCCGGGCGCGCGCCCGGGTGCGCGCCCGCCGCGCGGCGGGCGCCCGCATCGGAAATGTCGCGAACTGCCCTAGGACCTGATCCGCGCCATCTGCGGATCGTAAAGCGGGGTCAGATGCACCTGCGCGGGCACCCTTTCGGTGGCGATCTCCAACTCATACTCGCCCGACAGCACGTAATCCGCATCGACACCGCCGGGGTTGCGCACATAACCATAGCCGATCGCGCAATCGAGCGTGTGGCCATAGCCGCCGCTGGCCAGCCAGCCGGCACGCGCGCCATCGCGATAGATCGTCTCGCGCCCCAGCAACACCGCATCGGGATCGGTCACGGTGAAGCCGGCGAGCCGTTTCGTGACGCCCTCCTGCAGCTGGCGCGCGACCGCGGCGCGACCCTGGAAACCGATCCCCGACTTCATCTTCATCGCCCAGGCGAGGCCCGCCTCCACGGGCGTGTAGTCGGGGCCGATATCGGCCCCCCAGGCGCGATAGCCCTTTTCCAGCCGCAGGGTCTCGATCGCGCGATAGCCCGCATTGACGAGGCCCAGACCGGCGCCCGCCTCCATCAGCGCCGCATAGACATTGACCATGAACTCGGCCGGGACGTGCAACTCCCAGCCCAACTCGCCGACATAGGTGACCCGCAGCGCCAGAACCGGGGCCCCGGCGATGCCGATCCGGCGGGCATGACCGAAGGGGAAGCCGCCATTCGAGACATCGTCGCGGCTGACCCGCTGCAGGATCGCGCGCGCCTCTGGCCCCATCAGCGACAGCACGCCATGGGCCGAGGTGACATCGACGATCTGGGCGCGCGCCTCGTTCGGCAGGTTTGTGGCGATCCAGTCGAAATCATGGGTGGCGAAACCGGTTCCGGTGACGATGTAGAATTCGTCGGCTGCCAGCCGGGCCACCGTCAGGTCGCATTCGATGCCGCCGCGCTCGTTCAGCATCTGGGTATAGGCGAGCCGCCCGACCGGCCGGTCGACATTGCCCGCGCAGATCCAGTTGAGCGCGGCCGCGGCATCGGGCCCCTTCACGATGAACTTGGCAAACGAGCTCTGGTCGATCAGGACGGCGGCGTTGCGGCAGGCCAGATGCTCGCGCCGCACCGCGTCGAACCAGCCCGGCCGCTCGAACGAATAGCGGTCCACCGGCTCTTCCCCCGCGGCGCGGTCGGCAAACCAGTTGGGCCGCTCCCAGCCCAGCTTCTCGCCGAAACAGGCGCCCGCATCGCGCAGCTGCGCATAAAGCGGCGACCGCCGGCAGGGCCTTCCGCTCTCGTGTTCTTCGGACGGCCAGGCGATGGTGTAATGCTTGCCATAGGCTTCGAGCGTGCGGGCGCGCACCCAGTCGGTGTCGAGATGCGGCCGGCCGAAGCGGCGGATATCGACAGGCCACAGATCGAACGGCGCGGCCCCCTTGGCGACCCATTCGGCCAGGGCCATGCCGGCGCCACCCCCCGCCGCGATGCCAAAGGCGTTGAACCCCGCGCCGACAAAGAAACCGGGCTGTTCGGGCGCCTCGCCCAGGATGAAATTGCCGTCCGGGGTGAAGCTTTCGGGGCCGTTGATCAGCTGCTTGATCCCGGCGGTTTCGAAGGCCGGCACCCGGCCGATGGCGCGCTCCATGAACTGTTCGAACTGGTCGTAATTCGAGTCGAGCAGGGTGTAGTGGAAACCCTCGGGGATGCCGTCCACCGCCCAGGGGATCGGGTTCGGCTCATAGCCGCCCATCACCAGCCCGCCGACCTCTTCCTTGTAATAGGTCAGCCGGTCGGGATCGCGCAGCGTCGGCAGCGTGCCCGTCACCCCGTTGATCGCCTCGGTCACCATATACTGATGTTCGACCGGGACGAGGGGCACGTTGACGCCGATCGTGGCGGCCAGATCGCGGGTCCATTGCCCGGCACAGGCGATGACGACGGCGCATTCGATCCTGCCCTGCGGCGTCTCGACCGCGGCGATCCGTCCATCCTCGACGACGATGCGGGTGACCGGCGTATCCTCGAAGATCGCCGCGCCCGCCATCCGCGCGCCGCGCGCCAGCGACTGGGTGATGTCGGACGGGTTGGCCTGCCCGTCGGTCGGCAGGAATGCCGCGCCGATCACGTCGTCGACCTGCATCAGCGGCCACATCTCCTGCGCCTCTCTGGGGGTCAGAAGGTGCATCTCGAGGCCAAAGGAATGCGCGGTGGTGGCCTGGCGGCGCACCTCGGTCCAGCGCGCGGGGTTGCAGGCCAGCCGCAGCCCGCCATTGCGTTTCCAGCCGGTGGGCAGGCCGGTTTCCGCTTCCAGCCTTTCATAAAGTTCGACCGAATAGCCCAGAAGCTGGGTGATGTTCGCGTTGGTGCGCAGCTGGCCAACCAGCCCCGCGGCGTGGAAGGTGGTGCCCGAGGTCAGCTTGCAGCGTTCCAGCAGCACGGTATCGGTCCAGCCAAGCCGCGCCAGGTGATAGGCGGTGGAACAGCCGACGATCCCGCCGCCGATGATCACCGCCTTGGCGGTCGTGGGAAGCGTGCGCATGATCGGTCCTCAGTCTTGCAGGAAATCGGCAAGGGCGGCGCGAAAGCCCGCCAGATTGGTTTCGGTGTAGGCGCGGTAGTCGAAATCGATCTCGGAATGGATTTCCGAGACCATGCTCCACAGCGTCTCGCGCAGCGCGGCGGCGCATTTCATGGCGCGGTAGCGGTGCCAAAGCTCGGCATCGGGCGCGCGGTCGAAATAGGCGCCCAGCATCCGCGCCTCCTGCGCCTCGGTCAGCCCGTTATTGGCCGCCAGCCCGCCCAGATCGAAGAGCGGGCTGTTGAACCCGGCATAGTCCCAGTCGATCAGCCACAGCCGGTCGCCATCGTCGATCAGATTGGCCGGCAGCAGGTCGTTATGCCCGAACACCAGGTCGATCGGGCCGATCGCGGCCTCGAGCCGTGCGGCATCGGCAAGCAGTCCGGGCAGAGCGGCGGTGTGCGGGCTTTCGGCCTCCTGCAATGTCGCGGCATAGTCGCGGATCACATGGAACACCCAGAATGTCAGCGCCGGGCCGCGCAGATGGTTCGGGATCTCCCGATGCGCCCGGGCAATGAGCGGCAGCACCCGGTCGAGCATCGCATCCTCGGCCACATCCGCGGCCGCCAGCGTCTTGCCCTCGATGTATTCCAGCACCAGGGCGCCCGGTTCATGGTACAGCACCGCAGGCGAGATGCCGGCGGCATGGGCGGCCTCGCTGGCGGCCTTTTCGTTGAACCGCATCACCTGATGGACCGGGATGTCGTCGCCGATCCGCACCACGACGCGGCGGTCGCCATCCGCAACCGTGAAGTTCACATTGGTGATGCCGCCGCCCAGCGGTTCGGGGGCGACGGGGCCCGACCAGATCGGCAGGGCGCGGGCAATCTGCAGGGCATCGGTCATGGATGGGCGGGCTCCAACCCCAGTTTGCGGCGGGTGCGGCGGGCGCCGGCGGCGATCAGCCGGTCGGCAATGATCGCGATGGCCGCGATCGACACGCCGGCGACGATGCCCTGGCCGGTATCGGCACGGGTCAGCGCGATATAGACCTCCTGGCCCAGATCGCGGGTGCCGACGAGCGCGGTGATGACCAGCATCGACAGCGCCAGCATGATGGTCTGGTTGAGGCCCAGCATGATCTCGGGCAGGGCCATCGGCAGCCGGATGCGGGTCAGGATCTGCCAGCGCGTGCAGCCGCAGACCGCGCCCGCCTCGACGATTTCTTCGGGCACCGATCGCAGCCCATGGGCGGCATAGCGGATCGCGGGCGCCAGCGCGTAAAGCACGATGGCGATCATGGCCGAGAAATCGCCGACCCGGAACAGCATCACCACCGGGATCAGATAGACGAAACTCGGCAGCGTCTGCAGCAGGTCGATGCCGGTGCCGATGATCCGCCCGGCGCGTTCGGAACTCGCCGCCAGCACCCCCAGCGGCAGGCCGATCAGGGCGGCGATCATCACCGAGATGCCGCACAGATAAAGCGTCGTCATGGCCGGTTCCCACAGCCCGTTGACGACGATGAAAAGCCCAAGCGCGAGGCACAGTGCAGCGAGCCGCCCCCGCCCCAGCTGCCAGCCCGCCAGCGTGATCAGCGCCAGCACCCAGGGCCAGGGCAGGGCCAGCAGAAAGCGCTTGAACGGCAGCAGCAGGTTCAGAAGCAGGACGTTCTTCACCGCCTCAAGCTGGTCGTAATAGTTGATATTGATCCATTTCACCAGATCGGACCAAAGGCTGCGGGTGGTCACCGTCCACGCTTCGGGATAGCTTTGCAGCGCCGGCACCACATAGCCCAACAGCGTCGTCGCGGCGACAAAGGCCGCCAGCACGACCCACCAGCGCATGTGGCGCGCGCCGTCGCCCGCCGCGCCGGGGCGGCGCGTGGCGAAGGCCTGGCTCAACCGGTCGAGCGCGATGGCGAGCGCGACGATGGCAAGACCCGCCTCGATCCCGCGCCCGATATCGAGCCGGCGGAGCGAATTGAGCACATCGAACCCCAGCCCGCCGGCGCCGATCATCGAGGCGATGATGACCATGTTGAGCGACAGCATGATCACCTGATTGACGCCCACCATCAGATCGGGCAGCGCCGTGGGCAACAGCACGCGCGTGAGCCGCTGGCGCGGCGTGCAGCCCGCCATCACGCCGAAATCGCGGATCTCCGATGGCACCGATTTCAGCGCCATGGTGGTGATCCGCACCATTGGCGGCATCGCATAGACCACCGTCGCGATCAGCGCCGATACCGGGCCAAAGCCGAACAGGAACAGGATCGGCACCAGATAGGCAAAGGTCGGCACGGTCTGCATCAGGTCCAGAAACGGCGTCTGCACGCGGTCGAAGGCAGGCCACACGGCGCCTGCAATGCCCAGCACGAGCCCGCCCGCGATCCCGATCGGCACGGCGATCAGGATCGAGGCGAGCGTGACCATCGCGCTCTCCCACTGGCCGAACACCGCAAGATACAGAAAACACGCCCCGACGAAGAGCCCCAGCCGCCAGTTGCGGGCATAGACGCCCATGGCGGTCACGATGGCGATGATCCCGATCCAGCTGATCGGCGGCAGGATGGTGCGCGCCTCGGACCGGCGGCCTTCGACCCAGCCTTCGACCAGCGCCATGCGCACCGCCTGATAGGGCCATTCGATGGCCTGCGCGATGGCCCGCGTCAGGTCCTTGAAGGTGAAAAGCCCGAAACTTGCCGTGTTGACCAGCCAGTCCATGAACCGGCTGACCGCGCCGGCCATGTCGATCTGCATCCAGCCGGGCACCGCCATCGGGCCGGCCCAGCGGGCGAGCGCCAGGGTGACGGCAAGCAGCACAAGCCACATCCAGACGGCACGCGACGGCTGCCAGGTCACCCTCTGCCCCCCCGGCCCACCAGCACGTCGATCACCGCCTGCCGGGTGACATGGCCAATCACCACGCCGTCTTCGTCGATGACATTGAACGGGGCCGCGGCGGCCTCGACCTCATTTGCCACCGCTTCGACCCGAACCGTTTCGGGCAGGGTGCCCGCGGCCCCCTCGGCCGCGCCGGGCACCGCGATGCGGCCCAGCGTGACCACCTTGGCGCGGCTGACATAGCGGGTGAATTCGGCAACATAGTCGGCGGCGGGGTTCAGCACCAGCTCCTCGGGCGTGGCGACCTGGATGACCTCGCCATCCTTCATGATCGCGATCCGGTCGGCGATCCGGATCGCCTCGTCGAAATCATGGGTGATGAACACGATCGTCTTGTGCAGAAGCTGCTGGACGCGCAGGAACTCGTCCTGCATCTCGCGCCGGATCAGCGGGTCGAGCGCCGAGAACGGCTCGTCGAGGAACCACAGTTCCGGCTCGACCACCAGCGACCGGGCGATGCCCACGCGCTGCTGCTGGCCGCCCGACAACTGGCGCGGGAAATACGCCTCGCGCCCCTCGAGGCCCACAAGTGCGATCACCTCTTCGGCGCGGGCCTCGCGCGCGGCACGTCCGATCCCCTGGACCTGCAGTGGGAAGGCCACGTTCTGCAGCACGTTGAGATGCGGCAAGAGGGCGAAATGCTGGAACACCATGCCCATCTTGTGGCGGCGGATGTCGATCAGTTCCTTCGGGCGGGCCTGCAACAGGTCCTTTCCGTTGAACAGAATCTCGCCCGCCGTCGGTTCGACAAGCCGCGACAGACAGCGCACCAGGGTCGATTTGCCCGACCCCGACAGCCCCATGATGACGAAGATCTCGCCCTGGCGCACATCGATCGACACATTGCGGACCGCGCCCACATGGCCCGAAGCGCGGATCGCGTCGAGATCGGGCGCGGCCCCGCCGGCCAGCAGCCGCTCGGGGTGCGGGCCGTAAAGCTTCCACACATTGTGGCAGCCGAGTTTGACCGGTTGCTGGTGCATCGGGGGCCTTGCAGGCGGCGCGGTATCAATTCGGCGCGAGGGCGGGCAAGCCCGCCCCCGGGTTGTGGCTTACTGGCCGATCCAGGCCTTCCAGGTCGCCTCGTTCGCGTCCATCCAGTCCGCGACCACGTCGTCGAGCGGCTCGCCATCGAGGTCGATGCGCGCGATCATCCCGCCCATCGTGTCGTTGTCGATGGTGAACGCCTCGATCGCGGCGGCGGCACCGGGCCATTTGTCGGCTACGCCCGACCAGGCGACCTTCCAGATCGGGCCGCGCGGCTTGCCGCAATCATGGGCCGCATCGGGGTTCAGCCCGGCCGACGGGTCGTTGTAGCATTCGGCCGAATAGGGCGGGAATTCGATCCACTCGCCCTCGTATTTCAGCGGCGCCCAATGCGGCGCATAGACCCACAGCAGGATCGGCGCCTGGCGCTGATAAGCCGATTCAAGCTCGGCGAACAGGGCGGCATCGGTGCCGGCATGGATCACCTCGTAGTCGAGCCCCAGCGCCTCGACCCGTTCGTCGTCGAACCCGCCCCAGGTCACCGGCGCACCCAGATAGCGCCCCTTCGGCGCGGTTTCGGCGGTGGCAAACGCCTCGGCGCAATCGTTCAGTGCCTGCCAATCCGGCAGGCCCGGGCAGGCCTCTTTCATATAGGCCGGATACCACCACTCCTCGATCGCCTCCATGCCGGTGGAGCCGAGATTGACGACCGAGCCATCGGCCGTCGCCTCGTCCATCGCCTCGCGGCCCGTGGTCTCCCAGATTTCCATGGCGACATGCAGATCGCCCGTCTTCAGCCCGGCGAACTGGGCCAGATAATCGGCCTGCACCAGATCGACGTTGTAGCCCGCTTCCTCCAGCACCCGGGCCATCAGATTGGTGGTCACCAGCTGGCCGGTCCAGTCGTGCAGTGTCATGCGGATCGGGTCTTCGGATTCGACGGCAGCCGGTGCGGCGGCGGCCAGCGACAGCGCCAGCGCGCCGCCCAGCCCCGCGGCCCTGAGATAGTATGACATGATGGGCGTCCTCTCCCTGTTGATCTGATCTTCCCGGGCAGGGGCACGCAGCCCGCCCCCACCGTCGCCCGGGATCGATTCCAAAGGCTAGGGAGCGGTCCGGCGTCCTGTCAAACGGAATTGTGGGATTCTGTGAGTTTCTTGCAGAAATCTGTGGGAACCTGCTGGAATTTTCGGCCCCGTTGCGCCATCATGACCGGCAAGAGGCAAGGCGATGCAACCCACACAACGCGAAGTCGAACTGCTGCGCCTGTTGGGCGAGACCGGCTCGGGCCGCATCCAGGCGCTGTCCCGGCAGCTCGATGTGTCCGAAGAGACGGTCCGCCGGGCGGTGCGCCGGCTCGAATCGCGCGGTCTGGTGACCAAGCTGCATGGCGGTGTCGCGCTCAAGGGCTGGCGCCGCGAGCCGAACTTCACCCAGCGGTTTTCCGAAAACCCCGCGGCCAAGCGCCGGATCGCGGCGGCCGCGGCCGGGCTGATCCCCGACGGCGCGTCGCTGTTTCTGGATGTCGGCTCGACCACCGCCTATGTGGCCGAGGCGCTACGCGGCCATCGCGATCTGATGGTGGTGACGAATTCGCTGTTCGCGGCGCACAGCCTGACCGGCCTGAACGGCAACCGCGTCTATATGGCGGGGGGCGAGTTGCGGGCCCATGACGGTGGTGCGTTCGGTGCCGGCGCCGTTGCCTTTGTCGGCCAGTTTCGCGTCGGCTTTGCGGTGCTTTCGGCGGCGGCGGTCGACGCCAGGGCGGGCTTTCTGCTGCACGATCTGCGCGAGGCCGAGCTGTCGCGCTGCATCATTGCCGCTGCCGAGCAGAGCATTCTGGTCGCCGATGCGACCAAATTCGGCCGCGCGGCGCCGATCCGGCTGACCGATCCCGCAGAGATCGACCGGCTGGTCACCGATGCCGTGCCCCCCAGCCCGATCGGCGCGATGTTGCGCGCCGCCGAGGTCGAGGTGGTGCTGGCCCCATCGGATGTCGAGGCGGGGCGGGCGGCGGCGTTGCCGCCCTGAGCGACGCGCGCCGCGCCTTGCCCTGATGCGCGGATCGGATGCCGGCGCGGTTCCGTCCTGGGTCAGCGGGAACCGTGGTCGTTCCAGAACCGGTCGCGCACGACCGCCGGGCGCGGCCCGTCGGGTGCCGCCACCGTCAGCTCGGTGCCCGGGTCCCAATGGGTCATGCGCACCATCCCGATGGCCACATTGGTGCCGAAATCGGGCGACCAGGCGGTGGAGCTGACATGCCCGACGGTCTGCGCGCCCGCCATCAGCGGCCACAGCCGGTCGCAGACCGGCACCGGCGCGCCGCCGATGGCGATCGGGCGGATCTGGCGCACCGGGCCTTCCATGGCGACCCGCAGCAGCGCGTCGCGGCCGATGCAGCCGATCGCCGTCTGGGTGTTGCAGAACCGCCCGAGCCCGCATTCATGGGGCGTGTTGGCGCGGGTCATGTCGTTGCCATAGGACAACAGCCCCGATTCCACGCGCTCGATCAGGTTCGGGCAGCCTGCGCGCACCTGCAGATCGGCGCCCGCCTCCATCAGCGCGTCCCATAGCGGCATGCCGATATCGCCGCCCGCGACATAGATCTCGAAGCCGCCCTGTTTGGAATAGCCCGACCGGGCGATCACCAGATCGCGACCCTGAAAGGTAAACCAGCCGAACCGGAAGAAGCGGACATTGCGGATGTCCTCGCCGAACACCCGCGCCATCAGCTCGTCGGCCTTCGGGCCCTGGACCGCCAGCGGCGAGACATCGGGCTCGTCGACCAGCACGTCGAGCCGATAGCCATTGGCGATGCCCTTGACCCACAGCAAGAGATCGCTGTCGGCCAGCGAAATCCACCAGCGGTCTTCGGCCAGCTTCACGGCGACGGGATCGTTCAGCATCCCGCCGGTCTCGTCGACCATCGGCACATAATAGCACTGGCCGGGCAGCATGCCGCGCAGATCGCGCGGCGTCAGCATCTGCATCAGGCGGGCCGAATCGGGGCCGCGCAATTCGACCTGACGCTCGCAGGAGACGTCCCAGACCTGCACATGATCCTTCAGATGGCGGTAATCCGCCTCGGGGCTTTCGAACACCGCGGGCAGCAGCATCCGGTTGTAGACCGACCAGGCGGTGACACCGGCGCGTTCGACACCTTCGGTGAACGGGGTCCGGCGGACCCGCCGCGCGCGGGCCAGCAGCGCGTTCATGCGGCACGCCAGGGGCGGCTTTCGCCCCGCCTTGCCGGTCGTCGCCGACCGATCGCATCGGGCATCGCGGAGCCTCCCCTTCCGGGCCTGTCAGCGGCCCGGGCCATGCCAGTCGATCTGGCAGATCTCGGCCGAGCGGCCGTCGAAATCCCACACCCGGCCGAACGCCCGCACCCGCCCCAGGCTGGCCGTGGCCACGGTGATGTCCGGCCCCATCCAGTATTGGGTGTTGGTCGCAACGATCTCGCGATCGGGGTCGGCGCCGGCAACCGGATGCACCGCGCCCTTGATCGCGCGCCCGACGGTCAGCCGGCGCGTGGTGCCTTCGGTCTCAAAGGCGACGGGCGCGCGCTCGGCCCCCTTGAAATCCGAGACGAGGACCGAAAACAGCCCGGTCGTGCCGCGCGCGGCGCCCGAAAAGATCGCCACAAGCGCGTCATAGGCGGCCTCGTCGGCGCGCTCGTCGATATAGGCGGCCGCCATCCAGTTGCCGCGCGCCATCTGACCGGGAATTTCCAGCAAGAGGCCGACATTGAGCCCAGCCAGATCGGTTTCTCCGAAATGGCCGGCATCGATTCGCACGCCCGCCCAGGCCTGGCAATGGCCCTCGGTCGGCGGATGCTTGCCCAGGGACACCACACACGGGCAGAACACCGTGCAGTTGCAGTTCAGGATCAATTCGCCGCGAATTGCCCAGTTCGGGATCGGACCGCCATCGTCTTCGGCCATGTGTTGCCTCCCTCGTCTTCCGCCACAGTGCCGTGGCGCGGCAGAATCTTCTAGAAGATTCTGCCCGGGCAAAGTCTTCTAGAAGACTTTGTCGCCAGCCGCCGATGCCACGAACAGCGTCGCCAGCCCGGCGCCGATCAGCGCCGCGCCCAGGGGCCGGGTCAGCGGCACCCCCAGACGCGGCAGCTTTTCCAGCGTCATCATCAGCATCGCCAGCCCCATCCACAAAAGCGTCATCGCCCCGCCGATCAGCCCCAGCGCCATCAGCGCCCAGCAACAGCCCAGGCAATCCGCGCCCATCCGCAGGCCGGTGCGGAACCCGCCCGCCCCATCGGGCCGCATGGCGCCCAGAAAGACGGTCAGCGGTGCGCGGCAGCGGGACAGGCAGGAGTCCTTCCACGGGCTGAACTGATACGCGCCGGCGACGATCAGCAACCCGCCCGCCAGCCAGGCGGGTGGCGCGGCGAGCCCGGCAAGCGCGATCTGGGCCGCCGCCGCGATCCCGGCAAAGCCGAGCCAGACCGCCAGATATCCCATGGCGAGCCGGGCAAAGCCGGCTCTGGTGCCGGCCCCTGCCGCGATCAGATCGTCATAGGTGGACAGCGCCGGGACAAAGGTCGGCAACATCATCGCCGCGCCCATCAGCGCCCACATGGCAAGCACCGCCGGGAACCCGGCAATCCCGGCATCGGCCCGGCACAGATCGGCCCACAGCATCGCGGCGCCACGGCCGCCTTCGACCGCGCCAGCCATCAGCCCGGCCCACGCCAGGGCGATGATGGCATAGACCGCCAGCCAATGTGCCTGGCCGGCCCTGGCCAGCCCCTGTGTCAGCGCGGCCATGGGCGCCTCCGCGATGGGTCGATCTTTGCACGCAACCGGCTGCGGGGGGCGCTGTCAATCGCCCGGGGCCCGAATTGCTGCTGCGTTCCGCTCTTGGCAGGCGGCGCCCACTGTCCTAGCCTCCGGTTCAGGCCCGCGCAAAGGGCGCATGACGACAGGGGAAACATGATGAATCGCACCACCTTTTCCACCGCCGCCGGCGTGCTTGTTCTTGCCGCCATGCCGGCCCTGGCAGCCGATGACGAGCTCCTGGTCTTCGACTGGTCGGGGTATGAGGATGAGGGCTTCTTCCAGGCCTATATCGAACAGCATGGCGAGGCGCCCGAATACGCCTTTTTCGGCAATGACGACGAGGCTTTCCAGAAGCTTCTGGCCGGTTTCCGGGCCGACCTGGGGCATCCCTGCGCGCAGATGGTCGAACGCTACCGCGATGCCGGCCTGGTCGAGCCCTGGGATACCAGCCGGATCGACGCCTATGCCGATCTGAACCCGGCCTTCCTGGCCTCGGACATTTTCGAGGATGATGCGGGGACCTGGTTCATGCCGTTCGACATCGGCACCACCGCCACTGCCTATCGCACCGACATCGTGCCCGAGGAAGAGGTGCAGACCCTCCAGGTGTTTCTCGATCCGAAATATGCCGGCCGCATCTCGTTGCCGGACAACACCGACGACATCTGGGCGCTGGCGCTGCTGGCCAACGGCGTCAGCGACTGGACCCAGATGACCGAAGCCGATTTCGAGGCGGGCGCCGACTGGCTGCGCCAGGCGCATCAGAATGTGCGCGCCTACTGGCAGGACGGGGCCGGTCTGGCGCAGCTGATGGCCTCGGGCGAGGTGGTGCTGGCCTGGGCCTGGAACGAAACCCCCACGCAGCTTGTTGCCGATGGGCATCCGATCGCCTTCGAACGCGAGGCCAGCGAAGGTTCGTCAAGCTGGTTCTGCGGCTATGTGAACCTGAAGGACGGGCCCGGATCGGAAGACAAGGCCTATGACATGATCAATGCGCTGCTCGCCCCCGAAAGCGCCGACTACATCGTCAACGAATGGGGCTATGGCCATGGCAACCTGACCGCGATGCAGGCGATGGACCCAGCCCTGGTCGAAGAACGCGGCCTCGCCGAGATCGACGCGCCGGTGCTGGCCCAGGTGCCGATGGACAACACCATGCGCACCCGCATGGCCGAGGAGTTCGAGAAGATCAAGGCGGGGTTCTGAGCCGCAGCGCCCCGTTCACGCGCAACCGGAAACAAGGGAAAAGCCGGATGAAACCCACCCACGCCCTTGCCGCCCTCGCCCTTGCTGCGCTTGTCCCGGCCTGTTCGGAGAATGCTGCGCCGCAGGGCGGTCCGGTGATCGCGCGCAAGGCGGTCGATGACAGCTTCGTGCCCTGGAGGATCATCTGGTCGGGCGGCGGACCCGGCCGCTATGAGGCACGGGTCGCATTGACCGACATCGACGGCCGGATCGCGGTCTGCGGTGTCGGCTGGTTGTCGCATGCGACCTATGCCAGGGTCAATCGGAGCAGCATGCGCAGCAAGTTCGTGACCTATGACGGGAACGAGATTCTGCGCGACCTGTCCTTTTTCGCCAGCGTGGGGTCGGAGGAAGCGCTCGACACCGCGACGGCGAATTGCGCCCTGACCAATATGCGGGTGACCGACGACAAGGGCGGTACCTTTGACATCGGAGGCAACCGCAGCCAGTTCCGGATGAGCTGATACCAACGGTCATTGACCATGACCGTCCGCCGCCTCCGCGGCGCGCGCTGTGCCAAGCAAAGGCGTCCGGCCCGATCGGGGATGATGATCGGGCCGGACGTTCC
>DNSZ01000004.1 GCA_003500165.1 Paracoccaceae bacterium
CTTGATATTTGAATCCAAGAAGCCGCCTCCAACGTGTCGCGGGTGCACTGGGCTATCTTCGGTTCCTTCCAAAAATCCCTGAACAGTTCAGGGGCATCCTGATTGAGTTTGGGGTTGGCTCTGCGAAAACGCTGCACGCTGCGTCCCGGTCCTTGTTGTCAGCGGCTACCGGACTTGATGAGCCGTTGATCAGCATGCTGTCCGACAAGCGCAAGGATTCTCGCGCCAATGCAGCCGAATGGTTGTCAGAGCGGGGGGTGGTGGACGCCATTGGCCCGATCCAGGCGGCGCTGGCCAAGAAAAAGGACGAGGCCGTGCGCACCGCCTTTCTGCTGGCGCTGTCGCATCTGGGCGCAGATATGTCCGCCTTTCTGGGGCCAGAAGCCATGGCAAAGGCCGCCGAGGCGACGCTGAAGAAGGCGAAGCTGGCGCCGCTCGACTGGTTGCTGGCCTCTGGCTTGCCGACGCTCCGCTATCGCGACGGCGCGCCGGTGCCCGAAGATGTGCTGAAGGCCTGGCTGGCCACGGCGATGCAGCAAAAACAGCCCGGCTGGAACGTCCTGCTGGACCTTTACCTCGATCAACTGGCGCCCGACGACGCAGAAAAGCTCGCCAATCACATCTTTGACGCCTGGATCGCCTATGATTCCGAACCGACGAGCCATGAGGCCGCGCTGGCAGCCGCGACCGAACAGGCACAGCAAATGTACGCCTTCTATCAATCCCTGCGGCCGCCACGAACGATGCAACAGCTGATTGAAGGATACTTCCCTGAACATAAACGCAAATACCCCAATAGCGGGGCGGCGACCAAGGGCATTCTGGCTCTGGCCAAACGCGCCGATCCCACCCATGTCGCCACCACCGCACGCGCCTATCTGAAGAACCATGGCAAGCGGGTGGCCCAGGCCACCGCGCTGGTAGACCTGGCCGCGGCGATCGACACGCCCGAAACCCTGCAGGTACTTGTCGCCGCTGCGACCCGTTTGCGCCAGAAAACCGTACAGGCCCATGCCGGTGCGTTGGTGGAGGCCGCCGCCCAGGCACGGGGCTGGACGGCGGATGAACTGGCGGACCGGACGGTGCCGACGGCGGGGCTCGACGATGCGGGCGTGCTGGAGCTGCCCTGCGGGGTCGAGGGCCGGATTTATCGCGCAAGGCTGGCGGATGATCTGACGCTGATACTGGAAAACCCCGATGGCAAGCCGGTGAAGGCGCTGCCCGCAGGTGACGATGACCAGACGAAAGAGTCGAAAAAGACCCTGACGGCGGCCAGGAAAGAACTGAAGCAAATCGCCAGACTGCAGGCGGAACGGCTTTACGAGGCGCTGTGTGCGGAACACTCCTCGGCCATGGCGGACTGGCTGGCAGACTTCCGCGGCCATCCGGTGATGGGGCGGCTTTCGGAGCGGGCGATCTGGCTGGGGCTGGATGAAGACGGCACTGTGCAGGCCAGTTTCCGCCCCACCGCCGAGGGCGAGTTCACGAATGCCGAGGACGATCCAGTCGACCCGGCGGCCTTTGCCCGCATCCGCCTGGCCCATGCCGCGAACCTGACCCCCGAAACCGTGGCCGCCTGGAAGCAGCACCTGAAAGACTATGAGGTCGAACCGCTGTTTGCCCAGCTTGACCGGCCCTTCCTGACTGTGGCGGACCTCCCCGAGGGCGCGACCCGGATCGATGACCGTGAAGGCTGGCTGACGGATGCCAAGAAGATTCAGGGCGCGGGCGCCAAGCTGGGCTTCACCCCCGGCCCGGTCGAAGACAGCGGCTGGTTCGATCACTACCGCAAGCCGTTCAAGGGTGCGAACCTGATCGCGGTGATCAAGATTTCGGGCGCCAGCCTGCCGGTCCAGGCGGGTGCCAGCGCCGTCCTGCATCTGGAATTCTGCCCGCCCACCCGTCATGACGGGCTGGGCCAGCCCGTGCCCCTGGCCGATGTCCCCCCGATCCTGCTGTCGGAATGCTGGAACGATTATCGTAAAATCGCTGCGACGGGCGCGTATGATCCCGACTGGGGCAAGAAGATACAATGGTGACAGAGGTGGAACTGGAAAAAGCCAAGGATGTGGTGCGCGCCGATCTGGGGCGGCTCAACGAAATTGAACCGGGGCTCGGTGACCGCGCCATCGCCTATGTCCTGGGAGAGCTGGATGAGGTGCCGGACCTGGCCCTTGCTGCTGAAACGGTGCTGGATCTGCAATACTATGATCCCATGACCAATTTCGCCATGCTCGCCTCTTCAACCATGGACCCGTTGGACCCAGCCTACATCATCCTCAATGGCCTTCTGGGCGGATCGAATTCCCCTCAGGGCGCGCCAACGCGCGACCGGCTTCGGCTGTTCGGGCAGGCAATGATGCCCCCTGACGCCTTGGTCCGCTATGGCAAAGTGCTGGCCGCTGCCACACCCAGCCAGCATGGCACGGGGTTGCATGGTGACCCGGCCAACCTGAACGGATCCGGGCATGTGCCCTTTCACCTGAGGGTGATCTTCACGACCATTCGCCTTGGTCTGGTCGATACCACACCGAACGAACGGCATGCCACCTATGATAAGGCGCCATCGCCAGAAACGGCCCTTGCCATCTGTCAGGCAGCGGGCGGTGATCTGGTCGATCTCTTCGATATCCTGTTCACCGGGTGGGAGAGGACCGGCAACATGGCCAACCAGCTGGGCATGCTGTTGAATGTGATCGACCCTGTGGCACTGGCCCAGGCCCGTCCCGATGATCTGCTGGCAGCAGCAGACCGCATAGACGCAGCCGGCCGCGTGGCCATTCTGGACAGGTTGCGCCGGTGGGAGCTTTTCGGCCATGCAGGCCTGCGTGACATGGGCTTTCGCATCTGGGCTGACATCCATCCCAGCGATCAACGCGCGGTGGAGCTCATGTTGGCCCGGATGCCGGTGGAGGCTGCCCTGGCCGAGGCACCCGCGCGGCTCGCGGCAAGGAATGCAGCCGACCGCGGGTTGATGATCCGGCTGCTGGTGGCGCATGTGCAGAACAAGGACGTCCAGGACGTCTTGCGGGCGCACCGCGATACGGAAAAAGCGAAAACCAACATCGCTGCGATTGACACTGCCCTGCGCAGTTTCGAGCGCAAGGCAAGGGATGCCGTGAGCACCGACAAGCAGGGCCACGGCTATCGCGCCATCGATGGCAGTTGGGTCGAAGCCCCGGAGATCCCATTGAAAGTGACGTCCTTCATGCAGCGCCTGGAAGACACGATTTACCTCGGCGGTGGCCATCACCGATGGGGCAAACTTGATCCCGAGGAGCTGTGGCCGAGGGCACTGCGAAACCTTGAACGTCTCCACAGATGGTTCGCCGAGGGTCCCTTGCAGGCGCGCGCGGCGATCAAGGTGGTCGAAGCCTTTCCAAAGACGCCGGAGTCGTTGCTGACACCACTGGAGGCGCGAGCACGGAGGATCACGCCGCGGGATCTGTCGAAAGGCGCGCGCGCCGCCCTGCAGGACCTGCCGGGCCTTTCCGATCGCTTGCTGGGGGAGTTGACCGACAACAGCGCCGCCACCCGCGCGGTGGCGGCAAGCTGGCTGGGCGATCTGGGGGACCCTGCGGCCATCGAGCCGATCAAGGCGCGACTGGCAAAGGAAAAGGATGCCACAGCACAAACGGCCATGCTGACGGCCTTGTCGGTGCTGGGTGCGGATATGACCCCCTTTCTGGGGCCCGAGGCGCTGGCCGCCGCCGCAGCCAAAGGGGCGAAGAAGTCCAGGCTGAAATCGGTCGAAAGCCTGCTGGCCGAAGCGCCCTTGCCGGATGTGACCTATCGCGATGGCACCCCTGTGCCCGAGGATGTGCTGACCGCCTGGATAACGGCCGCGGTGCGCCTGAAACAGCCCGAAGGCCACCCGCTCATGGACCTTTACCTCGATCAACTGGCGGAACCGGACGCCGCGCGTTTGTCGACTTGGATTCTCGAGACCTGGATTGCGTTCGATACCCATGTGATGACGGCAGAAGACGCCCGGCAAGCGGCCCCCGAAGAGGCCAGGTGATTTGCCAAGCAGATGCAGGGCTGGGGCATGACACCGGCGCCACTGAGCGAACTGGAAGAAGGGATGGCGCAGAACCTGATCGGTCGGATGATCAATGACGGGCGGCCCAGTTCAGGGGTGCTGGCACTGGCCACTCGAACCCCGCCCACCCAGGCCGCGATCGCAGTGCGCGGTTATCTGCGCAACCATGGAAAATGCTATCAGCAGGGGCGAGCGCTGCTCAAGCTGATGGCCGGTATCGGCCAGCCCGAAACGCTGCAGGTGCTCGCCGTTACCGCCGCGCGGCAAAAGCAGGCCTCGCTGCGCAACCTGGCCACGGAATTGCTGACCGAGGTGGCCGAGGCGCATGGCTGGACGGTGGAAGAGCTGGAAGACCGCACCGTGCCCGATCTGGGGCTTGATGCCAATGGCACGCTGGCGTTGCCGGTGGCCGATGGCAAGACCTACCTGGCGCGGCTGGGGGACGACCTGGCCTTCCGGCTGGAAAACGCCGCAGGCAAGGCGGTGAAATCGCTGCCTGCGAGCCAGGATGAGACAACCAAGGCCGCCAAGAAGACGCTGGCCGCCGCCAAGAAGGAGCTCAAGCAGATCGCCAAGGCACAGGCGCAGCGGCTGTATGAGGCAATGTGCAGCGAACGCAGTTGGGCGGTGGCAGACTGGCAGCGCCACTATCGCGACCACCCGGTGATGGCGCGGCTGGCCTAACGGGTGATCTGGCTGGCGCTGGATGCGGACGGCGGGGTGACGGCCAGTCTTCGCCCGACGGCCGAGGGCGACCTTACCGATGCCGCGGACGAAGCTGTTGATCTGCAACGCTGCGAACGGATCGAGGTCGCCCATGGATCAAGACTGCCCGAAGCCGACGGGGCCCGCTGGGGTCAGCACCTGGCAGACTATGAACTGGCGCCGCTCTTTCGCCAGTTCGGGCGGCCGGTGCCAAACATGTCCGGCGCAACCGGCAAAGCCATCGAGGACCGCAAGGGATGCGCCACCGATGCGGGCAACCTGCGCAAGATTGCCGGCAGGCTGGGCTATACGCCCGGTCCGATCGACGATTACCCCCATTTCAGTACCTTCGTCAGACCTTTCGTGGGTGCGGGTGTCGTTGCAGTGGTCCATCACTCTGGCATCTCCAGCACCGGGGACGACGCAAATGCCGAGGTGACCCTGCAACATCTGGAATTCTGCGAACTGGTGGGCGGGCAACCTGCCGACCCCAGGGATATCGCGACGATCCCGCCGGTCTTGCTGATGGAATGCTGGAATGACTATCACGAATCACACTACACGACTCCCGTCACTTCCTGGCGTTCCTGAGTTATCCTGCGCCATGGCCTGATTGCGTCGAGTGGGTCGGTTCTGAGCCGGTTTCGGATTTGGGCGAGTCCGATCCGGAAATAGGATTTGGAGTAGTGGCCGTGGCTTTTGCGCGGCGTTGTGTGCTTTCCAAGCTTGTCCGCGGCGGAGCGGCCGGCCCAGGCGATGGCGAGGGCGGTGAGCGACATGAGCAGATCGGGCTTGCGCGGATCGGTCAGCCGCGTGTCCTCTATGTTGAGGCCGCGGGTCTTGGCATCGCCGAACAGGCATTCGATCGCCCAGCGTTTGCGGTAGGTGCGAAGTGCGGTTTGCGCCTCGACGTTGGTGACCACGATCAACCGCTCATCCCTGAGCGGCTTGGCGGCGATGGTCAGAAGCGGCGCGTTGCCCGAGGCGGTGTCCTCTCTGCTGCCGAGACGGGCTCGAAAGACCCGGCTTCGCCGCGCTTGGCGCAATCGGACCCGCAGGGTTGGGTCATGCCCTTCTTCGGTGGTGATGCGGAGGTTGTCTCTGATGCGGATGGCAAAGGGGATATTGTTTTCACACAGGAATTCCATCCAGCCGGCGCCTGCGAATTCACGGTCGGCCAGCAGAAGGCGGATGGTCTTCGCCGGAAAATGTGCGAGATAGCGCTTCATCAGGGCGATGCGCTGGCCCGTATCGGAGCAGCCGCGCCCCTTGATCACGGTCCAGATCAGGGGCACCCGGAACCGGCGGGTGACGAGGGCAAGCACGGGAAAATTCACCTCGGTCTTGCCGATTTGCCAGTTCGTGCGGTCGAGTGCGAGCAGCCACGATCCGTGTTGCCCCAGCAACCGGACCAACAGCGGCAGCGCCCAGCCCTCGTCCAGACGGACGTGTTGGAAGAACCGCTGCAGCCGCCGACAGGTCGATGCCGTCTGCACCGTTCCGGGGCGCTCGCACGCGATATGACTGAGGTTCACACTTCGCGCGCTCACCATGCCGGGCACCATCCGGCACAGCGTCTCCAGACGGCTCTTGCTCAGGTCAATCTCGGGGCGCAGTATTCCCGTGAGGGCGGTAATGGCTCGGTTTGGCATCGGACGTTTCCCTGGTCGGAGTCGTCCCGTTGAATCCATCCAGCCGCCCTCAGCCAGCCCTGTGTCGTGTAGTGTGATCACGAATTCGCCGGATAGGGTAAACGCCCTGGATACAAGGGGTAGGCACGGATGGCGGACGCACAGAAACTGCCGGCCGAGCGGCGCTATGCCGATGAACTGGATCGCCTGAAGGCCGCGGATAGCGACCCGCGCCCGGGCGGGTGGCGCCTGTCGCCGCGTGCGGTGCGGCGGTTCATCCTGGGCGATGACAACCTCGATGTGTCGCGCAAGTTCTTTGGCGACGATCCGCTGGTCGATCGCTGCATCGTCGCGCTGATGGGGCATCAGGGCCTGATGCTGGTGGGCGAACCGGGCACGGCAAAATCCCTGCTGTCGGAACTGCTGTCCGCCGCGATCAGCGGGGATTCGCTGCTGGTGGTGCAGGGATCGGCCGGCATTATCGAGGATCATCTGCGCTATGGCTGGAACTATGCGCTGTTGCTGGCCGAAGGGCCGACGGAACGCGCCCTGATCCCGTCCCCGGTGCTGACCGCCATGCGGGGCGGCAAGATTGCCCGGATCGAGGAACTGACCCGCTGCGCGCCCGAGGTGCAGGATGCGCTGATTTCGCTGATGTCGGAAAAGACCGTGTCGACCCCTGAACTCGGGTCAGGCAGCGAATACCGCGCCGCCCGCGGGTTCAACGTGATCGGCACCGCCAACCTGCGCGATCTGGGTGTGAACGACATGTCGAGCGCGCTGAAACGCCGCTTCAATTTCGAAACGGTCAACCCGATCGCCGACCCCGTGTTCGAACAGCAGCTGGTGGCGCGTCCGGTGCAGGAACGGATGGCCGACTATGACATCGATGCCGCCTTGCCGGAACCGGTGCTGGATGTGGTCATATCGGTGTTTCGCGACCTTCGCACCGGCAAGACCCGGGATGGCGCCGTGGTGGCCCAGCCGAAGACGGTGATGTCGACCGCCGAAGCGGTGAACGTGGCCCATGCGGCGCTGCTGGATGCCGCGTATCTGGACGGGACCGAAGCGTCCGGCGGGCATGTGGCCAAGCAGATCCGCGGCGTCGTGTTCAAGGATGATCAGGACGACGCGCGCAAGTTCCGCGCCTATGTCCATACCATCGCGCGGGCGCGGGGCCGGTCGGATCGCACCTAGCGCCTGTTCCACGATGCCGCCAAGTCGGACTGAGCCCGGCGATGCGCTGATCGGCGCCGTTGCCGATAGGCTGGCAGCGACACCCGACGATGGCGTGTGGTTTGCGCCGGTCCGGCACCATTCCCCGGCCTGCGCCATGGCGGTCCGCCGCATGATCCGTGCGGTGCAGCCCGCGCAGGTGCTGATCGAGGCGCCGCACAATCTGGAGCCGTTGCTGGAACACCTGCACAACAGCGCAACCCGCCCGCCGGTCGCCGTGATCAGCCTGGTCGACGAGTCTAAGGACCGGCGCCAGGCGGCCTATTACCCGTTCAGCGCCCATTCGCCGGAATGGGTGGCGATCCACGAGGCCAAGGCACTGGGGGCCAAGACCACGTTCATGGATCTCGGTACCGATGCGGCGATGTCCCATGTGACGCTTGACCCGGGCCAGCCACTTCTGGGGGTCGATGAACACGTCTTTGACAGTGGGGACTATGTCCGGGCGCTGTGCGCGCGCACCGGGTGCCGGGACGGGTTCGAACTGTGGGATCACCTGTTTGAAACCCGGCTGGGCGAAACCGACTGGCAGGCGTTCTTCCACGATGTCGGTGTCTATTGCACGGGGTTGCGCCTGGCCACACCCGCCGAAGAGCTGGTCGAGCCCCGCAATGCCGAGCGGGAGGCGCATATGGCCGCCGCATTGCAGGCGGCGCGCGCGAAGACCGGCCCGGTTGTCGTGGTCCATGGCGGGTTTCACCTGGCCGCCTTGACCGGGGCGGCACCCGCCGGGTCGGTGCACTATCGGGCCAAAGGCAGCGCCCGGTCCTACCTCATCCGCTATGGCGAGCGCGAACTGGACGCGCTGATGGGCTATGGCGCGGGCCTGCCGCAGCCGGGATATTATGCGCGGGTCTGGCACTGGGCCGAACGGGCCGGCGGGCCGCTCGACTGGTCTGCCGCAAGCCGCGCCATTGTCGCCGATTTCGCAGCCGAGATGCAGAACGACGGCCACCCTATCCCGATCCCCGGCCAGGTCGAATGGCTGCGCACGGCGCAAACGCTGGCGCCGCTCCGCGGGCGCATAGGGGCGCAGCGGCACGATCTGATCGACGGGCTGCAATCGGCGCTGGTGAAGGGCGAAGCCGGCGCCGACATCTGGACCGAACGCTTTCTGGACTTCTTGCGCGGCCGCGCGCTGGGCCATGTGCCGGCGAGTGCCGGGCAGCCCCCGATCGTAGGCGACGCGCGCCAGCGGGCCGAACGGCTGCGGTTCGACCTGACGGATGGGCAGCGCCGTCATCGCAAGCTCGATATCCGGCGCAAACCCGCGCATCTGGAGACCTCGCGCTTTCTGCATGCCATGGCCCTGCTGCAAACCGGGTTCGGAAACCGGACCGCCGGGCCCGATTTCATCAGCGGAAGTCAGACGCGACTGCTGTTCGAGGAATGGGACTATGCCTGGTCGCCCCGGGTGGAAGCCGCCCTGGTCGAAGCCGCCCGGTTCGGCGACACGGTGCCGGCCGCCTGTCTGGGGCAGTTGCTGGTGCGGCGGGCCAAACTGGCCGACGACGGCCAGGCCAACGATGCCGACGCGCTGCTCATGCTGCTGAAGCAGGGCATTCTTGCCGGTCTGGGCGACCGCCTGGTGAGCCTTCTGGACGAAATCGACATGGCCGCGCGCAGCCATGGCAGCTTTGCCGGGGCTGCCAGCGCCATGGTGACGCTGCATGCGATCGAGGCATCGCTTGGTCCGATGGCCATTCCCGACACGCTGGATACGCAGCCCGTGATGCATGCCGCCTATGACCGTGTGATCTATCTGTGCGATGATCTGCCCCATGTTCCGGAAGACCAGGTCGACCCGGCGCTGGGGGCGCTGCGCACCGTGTCGGCGCTGTTGCGCGGCGAGGCGGAAGCAGATTTCGACGGGGATCGCTTTGACGCGGCCATCGACCGGATCGCAGCAGCGGGGCCGCCACCAGCGATCCTGGGGGCTGCGCTGGCCATCGGTGTCCTGAGCGGCCGGCGCACCCGTCAGGATCTTGCGGACATGCTGGCCGGGCAATTGGCCGGGTCGTTGCTGCACCCGGCTGACCGGGTTGGCGGGCTGCAGGGCATCCTGACCATTGCACCGTCGCTTCTGTGGACGGAAGATCGCGTCCTTTGGGCTCTGGACCAGTTCATCTGCGCCCTCGATGACGCGGACTTCATCGCGCTTCTGCCGCATCTGCGGCTGGCCCTGTCGGCGTTGGGTCCGCGAGAGGCGGATCGTGTTGCGGACATGCTGGCCCAGCGGCATGGCGGCAGCGGCGGCGAATACAGCGTGGTGCTTCACGACATCGACGAAGCCACCGGCCTGGAAGGGGCGGCTGTGGACCTCGCCTTGCGGGCGCAGATCGAGAAGGACGGTCTGACCCGCTGGATCGCGGGGAAAGCCGATGGATAGCGACGGGGCAAAACGCCGCTGGCGGCTTGCGCTGGGGCGCTATGCCGAAAACCGGCTGGGCGGATGCAGCGGCCGGGACGGGCGGATGGACCGGGCGCTCGACTACCTTTACGGGCGCGAATATCAGCGGCGCGGGCTGCACAGCCCGGGCGATGGCAAGGACCGGCGGGGCGGGTTGGATGCCACCCGGATGGAGGCACTGACCTGGTTGGGGGAGGCGCGCAAGCTGTTTTCCGAACCGGTGTTCGAGGTGATGCAGACCCACGCGCTGGATCGCTACAACATCACCGAATTGCTGAACGATCCAAAGACCCTGGATGAACTGGAACCCAATCCGGAGCTTCTGAAGACGCTTCTGACCTTTCACGGCCGCGCCGACCCCAAGGTGCGCGACAAGCTGCGCCAGATCGCCGACGAAGTGATCCGAGACATCATGCGGCGCCTGAAGTCAGAGGTGCTGCGCGCCTTTTCGGGCCGCAAGAACCCGTTCAAACGCTCGCCTCTGCACTCGGCGGCAAACTTCGACTGGCGCCAGACCCTGCGCCGCAACCTGAAGAACTATGACCGTGACCGCAGACGTATCATCGCCGACGATCTGCGGTTCGTCGCGCGCGAAAAGCGGCGGCTGCCGTGGAAGATCATCCTGTGCATGGACCAGTCCGGGTCGATGTCCGACAGCCTGATCCATTCGGCGGTGATGGCGGCGATCCTGACCGGGCTGCCCGGGATCAAGGTGGCGATAGTGCTGTTCGACACCTCGATCGTGGATGTGACCGACAAGCTGGCGGACCCGCTCGACACATTGCTGTCTGTGACACTCGGTGGTGGCACCGATATCGGCCGGGCGGTGGAATACTGCGAACGCTACGTCGACAACCCCAATCGCACCGTGTTCATCCTGCTGACCGATTTCGAAGAGGGCGCGGGGCCGCGTCGGTTGTATCAGGCAGTGGCGCGCATGGCGGCGGCGCGGGTGCGGCTGTTGGGCCTGACGGCGCTCGATGACAGCGGCATGGCCTATCACGAAACGACGATTTCGCCCCGGCTTGCGCAGATGGGCATGCAGATTGCGGCAATGACCCCGGACAAGCTGGCGCAATGGCTGGCGGGCGTGATGAGATGAGCCTGCGGGATATCATTGCAGCCTATGACGACACGGCGCTGGAGGCGCTGGCGTCCAAGGGTCTGCTGCGCCGCGCGCACAAGGACATGGCGGCCGGACGGGCAGAGATTGTGCGCTTTGACGCGGATGCCGAAGTCATGGCAGATGGCCAGACAGTGACGATCCCCGAAACCGGCCCGGCGAGGGCGGCCTGCACCTGCAGCGCCAACGGCATCTGCCGTCACATCGTGCTGGCGCTGCTGGCCTTGCGGGGCGAAGCCGTCTCGGACGGGGCTGCGGGGGATGCACCGCCTCCATCCGACACGGTTGCCGAAGCGGGGGCGCCGCCAGCACCCGTGGAACTGGCGCGCGACATGCTGGTCGCGCTGACCGAAGCAGAATTGCGCAAGCTGACCGGTGGCGATTGGGATCAGGCCCATATCCTGGCCGCCACGGCCAGGGTGGAAGCGATCGACCATGGCGTCGCTGTGGCCTTTGGTGCCCCCGAGGCGCGGGTTGTGTTCGTCGATGGCCAACCCGCCAGGGACGCCATCTACAAAGGCCCCAAGACGCGGCTGCGTCTGGTGCGCGCAGCCGCAGCCATTGCCGTGCGCGACGGCGCCGGGGTGGCGCGCAGCGAAGGTGCGGGCGTCGCGGCCGGCACGCTGATTGACGCCAAGATGTGCGGTGACGTTCGGCGCACGCTGCTGGCGGCGCTCGACCAGGTGTTCCGGAGCAATCCGATGCTGGCGGCCGAACGGCTGATGGATCTGGCCATATCCGCCCGCGCCCAGGCGGCGCCCCGGCTGACCGGGCAGCTGATGACCCTTTCGACGCAGGCGGAATGGGCCGCGAGCCGGGATATCCGGTTCGACGGCCGTGCGTTTCTGGTCGGGCTTGCGCGCGCCTACGCCCTGGTCGAGGGGATCGAGGCCAATCCGGTATCGCCGGTTCTGCTGGGCACAATCCGGCGCAGCTATCATCCGGCCGATCCGGTCACGCTCTGGGCCCCCGGCGCCGATGAATGGCACACGCCATCGGGTGCGCGGGGGCTGACGGCCTATTACCTGGATCCTGAAACGGGCCGGTTTTTCACCACGGTGGAGGCGCGCGCCGGCGGGTATGATCCGTCCTTTACCCCAGCCAAGGCCTATGGCGCGACGCTCTGGCGTGTCACCTCGGTCTCTGGCGCAATGGGGCAGATCATCCGCCTCGAACGGCCCGCGGTGTCGGATGATGGCCAGATTGCGCTGGGTCAGGACCCGGTGGCGCGCTTGTTGCGGCCGATTTCCGTGGCCGACATTCAGGACTGCCCGGCGCGCATCGACTGCTGGGCGAACCTGCCCGATGCGGTCCAGGCGCAGTCCGGCCGCGGACTGCAGCATGCCGGTCGGCCCATTGCGCTGTTGCTGGGGCCCACGGCCATCGCCGGCGAATACTTCGACGATATCAACCAGCTGTATCGGTGGCCGATCCGCGATGCCGTGGGAGATTTCATCGACCTGTCGGTGCAGCCGGATACCGCTCCCGCCATGGCGCAGCTTGCCGGTCAGCAAACCCATCTTCAGGGTCTTCTGGTGCTGTGTCGGTCCGGGCTGGACGGTCCGACCTATGTGCCGGTTTCGGCGATGGTCATGGAGAAGGACAGCCTGGCCTGCCGCAATCTGCATTTCGATGCTCTGCCGAAGGCCGGCTGGGTGACACGCAGCCGTGCCCGCCTGCGGCAGGCGGCAACACGGCGTCCGGCCCCGATCACCCGCGAGTCCGGCAAGTGGAAGGGGCGCTCGAAGATCGGCGGAGGCCGGCGCGGCGTGCGCAATGCGCTTTACATGCCCGCCCTCGTCGCCATCCGCCACAACCTGCACCTCGCGGAAACCTACCGCAAACTCGTCGATGCCGGAAAACCGGCCAAGCTCGCCATCGCGGCGATCATGCGCAAGCTCGTGATCCTCGCGAATGCGCTCGTCAGGGATGACCGAAAATGGACCGAAACCGCCCCTTGACCAAGACGGATAACTTCCGGCTGTTCCTCGAGGACGGCCGCGTCGACATGGACTCAAACCTTGTCGAAAACGCCATCCGCAGCCCGGCCATGAACCGCCGCAACGCGCTCTTCGCCGGCCACGACGAGGGCGGCCGCAACTGGGCCCGCTTCGCCGGCATGATCGGCACCTGCAAGATGAATGGCGTCGAACCCTATGCGTATTTGCGCGATCTGTTCACCAAACTCGCAAACGGTCATCTCGCCCAAGACATCGAGGCCCTGATGCCGTGGGTCTACGCCCAGCAGGGCCGGCGTGCATAGGGACCTCGTCTCGTAGTCCCTGACGAGCTACTGACCGTCCTCCGCTTCATCACACCGCGACACCCCGCAAGTGTGAAATCAATGGGGCGTGGCCGTCGCTTACGTTGCACCATCTGTCAGGTGGACTAGGGTTCACTATCGCGGAAAGGGGCAACGCATTGGATAAGAACGGCAACAGCGGGCTCAAGCAGGGATCCAGGTCGCGCAGAGCGGCTACGGTGGCCGCCGCCCTCGACGCGGAGTACATCGTTTACCAGTATTGTTTCGTCGAATTCTTCATCGAACACCTTACCGACGTAGGCCGGGCGTTCCGGGGGGATCTGCAGGCGATGTTCGTGCTCGCCCTGATCGGGCAGAGCTGGATCAACGCCGTCCGCGCCGGGCAGGCCCAGGGGATCGAGCCCGCCGACCTGCCCCCGGAGCGAACCAGCACCAGCGCCTCGCGCATCGCCGACATCACCGGAATCCCGCGCCAGACCGTTCGGCGCAAGCTGGCCGCACTCGAGGAGCGGGGCTGGATCTTGCGCAACAAGGACGGCTCTTGCCGCCTCGCCCACAGGGACGGTCAGACCGCCGCGAAACGCGACCTGTCGGACATCGACCGCCGGGCGCTGCGGCGCGTCGCGCGCCTGTTCGTCGATATCGAGGCGCTGGTCGCGGCGCAGGAGGCGGCGACGCAGAGCGACCCGGAGGATCCTGCGGAACTAGGTGCTCGAAATGAGCACCAAGGATCTTCCGATACGTAATACCAGCTTGCACTAAT
>DNSZ01000005.1 GCA_003500165.1 Paracoccaceae bacterium
AGGGTCTCCACCGCCTGGTTGATCGACTGCACCGTCATCAGACCCAGCTCGGTCAGCTTGTCGCGCGCGATGCGCTGCATCTGCGGCTTGTCGAGCATCCGGAACCAGCGCCCCCACACCCCCGGGCGGCGGATTTCGCGCCCCATGAACATGTTGTCGGCGATCGACAGCGCCGGCGACAGCGCCAGCGTCTGATAGACGATCTCGATCCCCATCTCGCGCGCCTCGATCGGCGAGGCGAAATGCACCGGCCGGCCCTCGATCCGGATCTCGCCCGCATCGGGCTGCAAGGCGCCGCAGATCGCCTTGACGATCGATGTCTTGCCCGCGCCGTTGTCGCCGATCACGGCCAGGATCTCGCCCGGGAACAGATCGAAATCGGATCGGTCGATGGCGGTCACCCGGCCAAACCGCTTGACCAGCCCGCGGCCGGTCACGATCGGTTCGATGGCGGCCGTCAACCCGACACCTTTCGGATCCACTGATCGATCGCCACGGCGATGATGATCAGCCAGCCGATGGCAAAGACCTGCCACAAAACGTCGACCCCGGCGAGCCGCAGCCCGGACTGGAACACGCCCACGATAAGCGCGCCGAACAGCGCCCCCATGATCGAGCCGCGCCCGCCGAACAACGAGATGCCGCCGATCACCACGGCGGTGATCGATTGCAGGTTGCCCTCGTAGAAACTGTTCGGCGAGACCGACCCGACCCGGCCGATCGCCGCCCAGGCGCCGATCGCGCAGACCAGACCCGCCACCGCATAGACCGACACCAGCATCCGGTCGGTGCGGATGCCCGACAACTCGGCCGCCTCCTTGTCGTCGCCGATGGCATAGACATGCCGGCCCCAGGCGGTCTTGGTCAGCAGATACCACAGCACCAAAAAGATCAGCACCATGAGGATCGAGCCATAGGTCAGCCGGGCGCTGCCCACCGCGATGCTGTTGCCGAAGAATTTCAGCAGCGGCGCGGCTTCGTCGATATCCTGGCCACGGATCGACTGCGCCCCCGACAGATAGAGCAGCAGCGCGTAATAGACGTTCCAGGTCCCCAATGTGGCGATGAAGGGCGGCAGCTTGATCCGGGTGACCAGAAGGCCGTTGAGCAGCCCCGCCGCCGTGCCGCCGGCAAAGGAGATCAACAGCGCCAGCGGCGCGGGAACGCCCCAATCCACCGCCAGCTTGCCGGAGATCACGCTCATCAGCACCATCATGGCGGCCACCGACAGGTCGATGCCGGCAGTCAGGATCACCAGGCTTTGCGCCGCCGCCAGGATGCCGATGATCGACACCTGCTGCAGGATCAGCGTCAGGTTGAACGGCGAAAAGAAACGCTCGCCGGCGATCACCCCGAAGACGGCGATGCTGATGACCAGAACGATCACCGGCACCATCGTCGGATTGCCATGCAGGAAATGCTGCAAACGGCCCATCGGGCCGCGCCGACCTTCGGCGAAGACGGCGACCGTGGCCGCGGCGCCGGCGGGTTGCGGGCGCGCCGCGCCTGGCGGTTCGGTGTCGGTCATTCGCGGCGCCCCCCTTCGTGGCCCGGTCGGCGCGACGGCGCGGGCCGTTGCGCCGAACCGGCCGTGGCGCAGGGTTTTCCGGAAAACCCTGCCTTTCGGAATTTTCTAGAAAACTCCGCCACGTCCGCCGGTGCCGGTCAGCCCCAGCACTTCTCCAGCGCCTCCTGCGAGGTGATCGAGGGAATGCCCTCGACCGGCTGGTCGGTCACCAGTTCGACCCCGGTGTTGAAGAAGTCGAGGCCCGGCGTGTTCTCGGGCTTGGCGCCGGTCTCGGCCCAGGTCTTGATCGCCTCGATCCCCAGCGACGCCATCAGCAGCGGGAACTGCATCGAGGTCGCGCCGATGACACCGTCGGCGACGTTCTGCACGCCCGGGCAGCCGCCATCGACCGACACGATCGTCGCCTGATCCTGCAATCCGACGGCTTTCAACGCCTCATAGGCGCCGGCCGCCGCAGGTTCGTTGATCGTGTAGACGACATTGATGCCCGGATCGATCTGCAGCAGATTCTCCATCGCGGTGCGGCCGCCCTCTTCGTTGCCATTGGTCACGTCGTTGCCGACGATCCGCGGGTCGTCCTCGTCGCCGATATCGGTCGGGTCCTTGATGTCGATGCCAAAGCCCTGAAGAAAGCCGTTGTTGCGCAGATAGTCGACCGAGACCTCGGAGGGGTTGAGATCGAGCATCGCGATCTTCGCCGTGGCGGGGTCTTCCATCGTCGCGGCCGCCCATTGGCCGATCAGTTCTCCGGCCTTGAAATTGTCGGTGGCAAAGGTCGCATCGGCGGTGTCGGCCGGCTCGAACGGGGTGTCGAGCGCGATCACCAGGAGCCCGGCATCGCGGGCCTGGCCGATCAGCGGGGCAAGCGCGCGGCTGTCGGTCGGGGTGATCAGGATGCCCTTGGCGCCCGACGCGATGCAGGTTTCCACCGCCGCGACCTGGCTTTCGACATCGCCGTCGATCTTGCCGGCAAAGGTCTGCAGCGCGATGCCGTTTTCCGCCGCCCCTGCCAGCGCGCCCTCTTTCATCTTGACAAAGAACGGGTTGGTGTCCGTCTTGGTGATCAGGCAGGCGCCGATCTCTTGCGCCTGGGCCAGCCCGGCCGACAGCGCAAGCACAGACGCGGCGCAGGAAAGGTTGAAAGCGGTTTTCATGTGGTTCCTCCCATCGGACGATTTTCGGTCTTTGGGCGCGTGTTGCGGCGCCGGGACGGCCGATCGTTCGACCGCCATGCACAATCCAGCCTGTCCGCGTCCGCATGTCAATCGCCAAACCGTTGCGTGCGATGGCGGCGGCGCGGGATGGCCCGGCCGCGGGCGGCCGCTGGCGCCTAGTCGTCCTTGTCCTTGCCGCCCGGCTTGCGACCGAACAGCCCGACCGCGACGATCACGACAGCCACGCCGGCCCAAAACGCCACATCCAGCATCCTTGCCTCCCTGCCGTTCCGGGCCTTCGCCCATGCCCCGACATTATGCACGTCTCGGCGCGGGCACCAAGCGCGCGACCGACAGGGCACGGGTGGGTGCCGGAACCGCCCCACCCGAATGCCGGTGGCCGGGTTGAGCGTCACGGTGTTCCTCGTCGTCCTCGCGGCTGCGGCGCTGCATGCGACCTGGAACGCGCTCGTGAAGGGCGGCGCCGACAAGGCTCTGGCGATGAGTGCGGTGATCATGGGCCAGGGGCTGTTCGGGCTTGTCTGCCTGGCTTTCGTGGGGCTGCCCGCAGCGCCAGGCTGGACCCTGATCCTGCTCTCGATCGGTCTGCATCTGGGCTATCAGTTCTTTCTGCTGGGGGCCTACCGGATCGGCGATCTGACCCAGGTCTACCCGATCGCGCGCGGCACCGCGCCGATGCTGGTGGCCGGCTTTTCGGTCGTCGTCCTGGGGGTCGATTTGTCGTTTCTCGAGATCGCCGGGGTGATGGTGATCGGCGCCGGCATCATGTCGCTGGTGCTGGTGCGCCGCCATGACGGTCGCCAGAACCCGCGGGCGGCGCTGCTGGCCTTTCTGACCGGCGCCTTCATCGCCGCCTATTCGCTGGCCGACGGCTATGGCGCCCGGCTGGCGGGAACCGCGCTGGGGTTCTATGGCGTCGTCGCCCTGGGCAATGCGGTGCTCTTTGCCGCGATCGCCGGGGNNCGCCTGCTGCGCGATCTGCCGCGGGCGGCGCGGCTGCTGCTGGTCGGCGGCGGCGCCTCGTTCCTTGCCTATGCGCTGGTCGTCTGGGCCTTTACCCAGGCGCCGATCGCACTGGTCACGGCGCTGCGCGAAACCTCGATCATCTTTGCCCTGCTGATCGGTACGGTCATCTTCCGCGAGAGGCTCGACATCCCGAAGCTCGTCGCGACCATGCTGACGATCTGCGGCGCCGCCCTGCTGCGGCTGTCGCGGGGATAGGGTGCCTGCCGCCGGCGCGATGCCTGCCGCCCGTGCGATGCGCCCGGCCTACAGCGTCTGGTCGTAGGCGCCGACCCCGGGTTCGGTTCGGATCACGGCGTCGAGCGCCGCAAAGATCGCGCGCAAATCCTCGGGGCCGTCGGGGCTTTCGCACACCACCACCAGATTGGGCGTGTTCGACGAGGCGCGCACCAGCGCCCAGCCGCCATGGTCGAGCATCACCCGCGCGCCGTTCACGGTGACCACGCCCGTCACCGCATGGCCGGCCAGGTTGTCGACATCGCCCAGCCGTTCGACGATCCGGTCGAGCACCTGGTACTTCTCCTCGTCGGGGCAGGCGGGCGACATGGTCGGGCTGGTCCAGACCCGCGGCAGCGCGCCGGCAAGATCCGACAGGCTGGCACCGGCGTTGCGGTCCATCAGCTTGCAGATCTCGACCGCCACCCGCATCCCGTCATCATAGCCCCGGCCGAGCGGCGCGGCGAGGAAGTAGTGGCCCGATTTCTCGAACCCCGCCAGGGCGCCGATGCCATGGACCCGGCGTTTCATGTGGGAGTGCCCGGTCTTCCAGTATTCGGCCTTGATCCCATGCGCGCGCAGCACCGGGTCCGAGGCGAACAGCCCGGTCGATTTCACATCCGCCACGATCGCCGCCCCGGGATGACGCGGCGCCCAGTCGCGGGCCAGGATCACCCCCATCTTGTCGGCGAAGATCTCCTCGCCCCTGTCATCGACCACGCCGCAACGGTCGCCATCCCCGTCAAAGCCCAGCGCCAGATCGGCGCCGGATTCCCTGACCGCCCGGGCCATGTCGTGCAGCATCTCCATCGCCTCGGGGTTCGGGTTGTAGTTCGGGAAGGTATAGTCGAGATCGGTGTGCAGCCCGATCACCTCGACCCCGATCCGCTCCAGCAGTTCTGGGGCAAAGGCCGCCGCCGTGCCGTTGCCGCAGGCGACCACCATGCGCAGCTTTCGGGTCATCCGGTAGTCGCCGGCCAGATCGTCCAGATAGGCCTCGCGCACACCGTCGACCCGCGACCAGCCACCGCCAGGGCGGGCCACGCCGCGGCCTTCCATGACGATGTCGCGCAGTTCGGCCATCTCGTCCGGACCATGGGTCAGCGGCCGTTCGAAGCCCATCTTCACCCCGGTCCAGCCATTCGGATTGTGGCTGGCCGTGACCATGGCGACGGCCGCGGCGTCCAGATGGAACTGCGCGAAATAGGCCATCGGCGACAGCGCCGTGCCAATATCCGAGACCTGGATGCCGGCTTGGGTCAGCCCCAGGATCAGCGCCTGCTTCACGCCGAGGGAATAGTCGCGATAATCGTTGCCCACGGCGATGCTGGGCGGCAGCCCGCGCGCCTGCATCTGGGTGCCAAGGCCAAGGCCCAGGGCGGTGATGCCGGGCAGATTGATCTCCTCGGGGAACCGCCAGCGGGCGTCGTATTCGCGAAACCCCGTGGGCCGGATCATCGGCTCGCGCAGGAAATCCCAGCTGTTCGGGGTCACCTCGGTCAGCGGGCGTGTCGACATGGCAGGGCTCCTTTCGGGACGCCCCGCCTATACGCGCAGCGGTCTTTGCTTCGCAAGCCGGTCGAAGGCCATCAGATCGGCGACCAGCCCCGGCATCTGGTCGAGCGGGATCATGTTGGGCCCGTCCGAGGGCGCGCGGTCGGGCGCCTCATGGGTCTCGATGAAGACCCCCGCAATGCCAAGGCTGACCGCCGCCCGGGCCAGCACCGGGGCGAATTCGCGCTGCCCGCCCGAGGCACCGCCCAGCCCGCCGGGCTGTTGCACCGCATGGGTTGCATCCATGATCACCGGATAGCCGCTGCGCGCCAGGATCGGCAGCGACCGCATGTCGGCGACAAGCGTGTTGTAGCCAAAGCTGACGCCGCGTTCGGTCAGCAGGATGCGGGTGTTACCGGTGCTGGCGACCTTTTCGGCCACATGCGCCATGTCCCACGGCGCCAGGAACTGGCCCTTCTTGATGTTGACGGCCGCGCCGCTGTGCCCGGCGGCCAGCAACAGATCGGTCTGGCGGCACAGAAAGGCCGGGATCTGGATGATGTCGGCGACCGCTGCCGCCTCGGCGCATTGTGCCGGTTCGTGCACATCGGTCAGCACCGGGCAGCCGATCGCGGCCTTCACCTCGGCCAGGATCGCCAGACCCGCGGCCATGCCCACCCCGCGCTTGCCCGCCAGGGACGAGCGGTTGGCCTTGTCGAACGACGCCTTGAAGATCAGTTGCGCGCCGGTTGCCGCCGCCAGCTCGGCCAGCCGGCCGGCGATCATCTGGGCATGGTCCAGCGATTCGAGCTGGCAGGGCCCCGATATCAGGGCAAGCGGGCGATCATTGCCAAGCGCGAGCGCGCCGATCCCGACCGCCCCCATCAGCTGGCCACTTGTTCGCGCAGGATCGACGCGGTCAGCGAGATCATCAGATAGATCCCCGCAAGGATCAGCAGCGCCAGCACGGTGTTTTCGAAGGCGCGGGGATAGGCCGGCTCGTCGGTGGCGATCGGCTGCTCCACGGTCAGCAGATAGCGCGCCTGCCGGTTGGCCTCTTGCCGCGCTTCTTCGAGCTGGGCAAAGGCCTGGGCGCGCAGCTGCTGGCGCAGTTGCAGATCGGTTTCGGCGATCTTCAGCTCGGCCCCGACATCGATCAGCGAGACATCGTCGTCGCCCGGCCGCGTCAGCGCCTCGCGCTCTTCGGCGATCATGACCTCGAGCCGGGCAATGGTCGCGCGCAACGCATCGGTCCGGGCCGGGTTCGGCTCGGGGTTTTCCAGCATCTGCCGCAGCGCCAGCCGCTCTTCGGTCAGCCTTGCCTCGGTATTGGTGATGCGGGTCATGCGGGCCGTCAGTTCGGCCTCGGCATTGACCACGCCACGCCGCTTCTGCAGCGCCAGGATACGATCCTGCGCTTCGACCACGGCGGCTTCGGCCGCCTCGTAGCTTTCCATCGCGCCGCGCATCTGGTCGCTGCGAACCCGCTCGGACAGGCCGTCGACCATTTCCTCGGCAAAGCCGATCAGCGCCCGTGCATAGCCTGCTGCCAGCCCCGGTTCCGGGGCCGACACCTCCATCTTCACGATGCCCTCGGTCGGATCGAAGCCGATGATCACCAGCCGCTTGTAAAGCGCATACGCGTCCTCGTTCGTGGCATCGGGCGGCAGCCGCAGCAGCGGGTCGATCTGGGGGCCGCTGAATGCGGATTTGAAGCCGAGTTCGGCATCGAGGCGCAGCATCGCGTCGCGGCTTTGCAGATAGGTCTGGACGTTGATCGCATCGTTGCCGCCGCCGCCGCCGGTCAGCATGCCGCCCAGGGACGGGCCGGCGCTGGCGCCGCCGGCGGTGCTGGCCGATTCGATGACAAACGCGGAATGGGTGGCATAAAGCGGCGTCGCGATACGGTAGTAATAGTACCCCGCCACGGCCGCAGGCAGCAGCACGAACACCGCCAGCCGGGCGAACAGCAGCGCCATGCGCAGCTTGCGGCGCCGCGCGATGTCGCGCTGCATCCGGCGGATCTCGCCTGCCCTTGCATCGGCTTCCGAGGTCTTGTCGGCCGGCACGGGCGCCGTGCGGACGGGCTTGGCCAGGGGCTTGGGTGCGTTGTCCTCGCGCCCGCTGTTCGACACCACCAGATCCATCACCCGCGTCGGGGCAAACGGATCGAGCCCGCGCGCGCGCATCAGACGCACCGCATCGATATCGGAGGCCGGTTCGAGCCCCTGTTTCTGGGCGTTGCGACGCGCGAGGCGCAATTGCCGGCCGCTCAGCCCCTCGGCCTCGATCTGGCGCAGCGCTTCGGCCACCGAAGGCGGGCCCCCGCCCTGCCCGGTCTGCCGGCCCGGCGGCTCGGCGTTATAGTTGCGCGCCTTCGGCATCGTATTCATAAAGCGCCCTCGCCTCTTCCAGCGTATCGAACATGATCAGCCTGCCATCGCGCAGCACGGCGGCCGTGTTGCAGAACTTCTCCAGTATGGTGGGGCTGTGCGACACCACGACCACGGTCGCGTTTTCCAGCCGCTCCTTCAGAATCGCCCCCGCGCGCCGGTTGAACGCGACATCGGTGCTGGCGGGCATGCCCTCGTCGATCAGATAGACGTCGAAGTCGAGCGCCAGCAGCAGCGAAAACGCCAGCCGCGCCTTCATCCCGGACGAATAGGTCGCCACCGGCATGTCGAAATATTCGTCGAGCAGGCAGACATAGCGGCAGAATGCCTCGACATAGTCGGGGTCGAGGTCGTAAAGCCGGGCGATGAAGCGGGCATTCTCGTTTGCCGTGTGCTTGCCGTCGATCCCGCCCATGAAACCGAGCGGAAACGAGATCCGGCCGTCGCGGCGGATCTCGCCTTCGTCGGGGCGCTCGAGACCGGCCATCATGTTCATGATCGTCGTCTTTCCGGTGCCGTTCGCCGCCAGAATGCCCATCGACCGCCCCGCCTCGATCCGGAAGCTGGCCCGATCGAGGATGACCTTGCGTTGCGTCCCGGTCCAGAACGACTTGCTGACATTTTCAAAGCGCAGCATGCGTCACCGTCCACCGCCTGTCGGCCCGGGTCTAACCCGGGCCGGTTAAGGATATACCCAATGCCGGGCGACCGATAGGGCCCCGCCGGTCAGCTTGTCTGGCGTTCGATCCGGAACGCGCGACCGACCGCGATCGACACCAGGGCGGCCGCAAAGCTCAGCAGCGCACCCATCTTGGCGGCGTCCTGTACCGGCCCGGGGTCGAAGGCGACCGCCGCGATGAACAGCGACACGGTGAATCCGATGGCCGCCACGCAGCCGATCACGAACAGATCGGCCACCCGCATCCCCGGCGGCAGCCCGAATCCAAGCGGCCGCGCGGCGAGCCAGCCAAAGGCCAGCACCCCGAGCGGCTTGCCGATCATCAGCCCGGCCAGCACCAGCCAGGTCGGCACACCGATCGAGGAGAACTCGACGCCCGCATTGGCAAGGCCGAAGAAGAACAGGATCACCTCGACCGGCAGCTTCAGAATGTGTTCCATCCGGTTCAGCAGATCGGTCAGATGTTCCTCGGCCTCGGAGAAGATGCCGAACGACCGGTCGGCATGGGGCACCGCCGGGATCACCGGCAACAGCCCCAGTGCGGGATGCAGCCCGGCCTGCTGAAAGCCGTACCAGCTGGCCGCGCCGGCGATCGCATAGGGCCAGAAGGACAGGTATTTGCGAATCCGCGTCGATACCGGCTTCAACTCGCGCCCGCCATCGAGCACCAGCGGCAGCCAGTTGAACAGGACATAGGCGCCCAGCGCCGCGCCCAGGGACAGCAGCAACCATTCGGGCGCCAGCGCGCCGGTCGGATAGAACACCGCAAGGATGATCAGCCCGGCCGCGTCGTCGGCGATCGCCAGCAACAACAGGAACCGCACGGCCGGATGCCCGGCGCCGAACACGATCCGCCCGACGATGTAGGAAAACGCGATGTCGGTCGCGGTCGGGATCGCCCAGCCACGCGCCACCGCGTCGAACACATCCGAGCCGAGCAGCGCGGCAAGCCCCAGATAGACCGCCACCGGCCCGGCCATGCCGCCCGCCGTGGCAAAGAGCGGGGTCAGCGCGCGGCGCCCGCGCAGCGAGCCGTTCTTCAGGATCACCGCCTCCCACACCTCCTTGCCGGCGATGAAGAAGAAGAACGCCATCAGCACGTCGTTGATCAGGTAGTGCACCGTCAGCGTGCGATGGACATGGCCATCCTCGCCGATATGGGCGTGGCCGACCGGGAAATCCTTGATCAGGATGGTGTCGACGAAGGCGTGGTAGCTGTGCGCGTCCAGATTGGCCCAGACCAGCGCCGTGATCGCACCCAGAACCAGCAGGATCGAATAGGTCGTGATGTAGTTCCAGACCCGGTACATCATGCCGGCGGCTCCCCAAGGCGTCGCGGTCCGGGTTTAGGCAAGCCCGCGCGGCGGGGCAACCATGGGATCAGAGGGCAACGGCGCCCCAGACGAGCCCTGCCATCACCGCGCCGATCACCGCAAGCCCCAGATAGGCCGCGAACACCCGCGGCTTGACCAGCGCCCAGACCGCGATCGCGGCCGGGATCGAGCTGACGCCGCCGGCGATCATGAACGCCATGGCCGCGCCCTGGCTCATCCCCTGATGCAGAAGCCCGTCGATCAGCGGCACCGCGGCATAGCCGTTGAGATAGGCCGGCGCGCCCACCAGCGCACCGGTCAGGATCGGGCTGATCCCCGCACCGCCGACGACGCCCGCGATCCATTCGGCGGGCACATAGGTGATCATCAGCCCTTCGAGCAGATAGGCAAGCATCAGCCATTTGCCGAGAAACAGCGCGTTGTCGGCGGTGGTCGCGGCAAAGGTCCGGCGCCGGTCTTCCGCGACCCAGAAGCGCCAGACCGGCTGGCCGTTCAGCCCCTTGCGGCAGCACGATCCGGTGCCCGGCCGCGGCTTCAGCGGATCGGCGAACAGCGCCGATCCGGCCAGCGCACGCACCGCAAAGCCGCCAAACAGCCCCAGCCCGATGGCGGCGACGGTCTTGGCCAGCGCAAAGGGCAGGCCCAGCGTGCCTGCCGTGACCGAAAACATGGCCGGGTCCATCAGCGGCGAGGACAGCCAGAAGGCCATCACCGCCGAAAGCGGCGCCCCGACCGCAAGAAGGGTGGCGATGAACGGGATCACCTGGCACGAGCAGAACGGCGACAGCCCGCCGACCAGGGCGGCCAGCACGATCATCCGCGTCTGATTGCCGGTGAAAGCGCGCGAAATCAGCGTCTCGGCCGAGCTGGCCTTCAGATAGCCGATGGCGAGGATCGCGAACAGGATATAGGGCAGCGTGCGCAGGAAGGCGGCCGCGCCCAGCCCGATCACCGCGCCGGCCTGGTCGGGGTCCAGAAGCCAGGTCGCGAGGGCGATCGTCGGGATCGCGGCCCAGACCGGGTCGATCCGGCGCCACAGGGCCGGGCGCGGGGCGGGTTGGGTGACATCAGCCATGGATGGCCTCCGCTTCGGGCGCGTCGTTGCGGTCGCAACCGGCATCGGCGCAGCAGTTTTCCAGAAGATAGTCCGACAGCGCCCGGACCCTGGCGTGGTCGATGGCGGCATAGATGTGCCGCCCGGCACGGCGCTGGGTCACCAGCCCCGCGGCGGCCAGCGCCTTCAGATGATGGGTCAGGGTTGGCGCGGCGATGCCCGTCGCCAGGGCAATGCGGCCCATCGGCAGACCGCCCGGCCCTGCCCGGACCAGCAGGCGCAGCACGGCCAGGCGCGGCGGCGCGCCCAGCGCGGCAAAGGCGCGGGCGGCGGCGTCGAGCGCGGGAGAGGGCGTGCCGTCCTGCATGCTTTGACGCTTATAGAACTATCGAACCGTGTCAATGGCTGGATCGCGGGCGCCCTTCGTGCAATCCCCGCCGCCATGGCCGAGCCGTTCGATGCCCTTGCCGCCCGGCTGCGTGGCTGCCGGCTGTGCGCGGACCGGTTCGCGGCGACAGCGACCGGGCATGCGCCCCGGCCGGTGCTGCGCGCCCGGCCCGGCGCGCCGATCCTGATCGCCGGCCAGGCCCCCGGCGCCCGGGTCCATGCCAGCGGCCTGCCCTTCGACGATCCCTCGGGCGACCGGCTGCGCGACTGGATGGGGGTCGATCGCGACATCTTCTACGACACCGCGCGAATCGCCATTCTGCCGATGGCGTTCTGCTTTCCCGGCTATGACGCGCGCGGCGCCGATCTGCCGCCGCCGCCGATCTGCGCCGCCACCTGGCGGGCGGCGCTGCTGGCCGCGCTGGGGAGGCCGCGCCTGATGCTGCTGGTCGGCGGCCATGCCCAGCGCTGGCATCTTGGCGGCCGGGCCGGCGTGACCGAGACGGTGCGCGACTGGCGCAAGGCCGCGCCAGGGGTGATCGCGCTGCCGCATCCGTCGTGGCGCAACACCGCCTGGCTGAAGAAACACCCCTGGTTCGCGGACGCGCTTGTGCCCGATCTGCGCGCCCGGGTGGCCGCCGCGCTGGCCTAGCGGATCACGATCTCGTCGGTGCGGATGACGCCCAACACGCGGCGTGCCCGTTCGTCCAGCAGATCGAGGTCCAGATGATTGTCCGACAGCCGGTGCGTCAGGTTTTCCATCCGCGCGATTTCGGCCCGCAGGCTGGCCAGTTCGGCGCCAAGCTCCTCGGCCTGGGCCTCGGCCTTCAGCCGGCGGAACAGCCCGAAATCGCCCTGCAGCGCGGAAAATGCGAAATGTCCGGCCAGCGCCAGCGCACCCAGCGCAAAGCCGACCGCCGCAAAGGAACTGCCGATCCGCCGTTCTGCCATGTCCTGCCTCGTGCCCGCTTGCTGGGGCCTTGCGGCAAATCATGGCACAACCGATTCGCCTTGGGAATCCCCCAAACGAAGGGAGGCGCCGATGATCCCCGCTCCGACCCATCTTGTCGAAAACCAGCCAGCCGCGCCGGCGGCCCGCAACCTGTGGGGCGAAGACGCCGCCCTGCGCGATCACGCTGCGGCGGCCGGCGCCGACGGGCCGCATCTGGCCCGCTTTGCCGCGCAGATCGGCAGCGCGGCGATGCGTGCCGCAGGGCAGGAGGCAAACCGCCACCCGCCCGCGTTGGAAGCGTTCGGCCGCGATGGGCGGCGCCGCGATCAGGTGCAGTTCCACCCCGCCTATCACAGGCTGATGGCGGCCGGCATCGCGGCCGGCTACGCCGCCCTGCCCTGGGCGGGGGGCGCCGGCGGCCACGCCACCCATGCGGCGATGGTGTATCTGACAAGCCAGGTGGAGCCCGGCGTCTGCTGCCCGATGACGATGACCTATGCCGCGGTCCCGGCGCTTGGCGCCGATCCGGCGCTCGCGGCGCGGTGGCTGCCGAAGCTGACCGCGCGCAGCTACGACCCGTCGGCCCGTCCGCTTTCGGTCAAGCCGGGCGCCACCATGGGCATGGCGATGACCGAGAAGCAGGGCGGCTCGGACCTGCGCGGGACCAGCACAAGCGCGGTGCCCGATGGCGCGGGCTATCGGCTGACCGGGCACAAATGGTTCTGCTCGGCGCCGATGTCGGACGGCTTTCTGACTTTGGCGCAGGCGCCGGGCGGGCTGACCTGTTTTGTGGTGCCGCGCTGGCTGGAGGATGGCACGCAGAACCCGCTGCACCTGATGCGGCTGAAGGACAAGCTCGGCAACCGGGCCAACGCCTCGGCCGAGCTCGAATTTCCCGGCACATGGGCCGAAAGGCTGGGGGAGGAGGGCGCCGGCGTCCGCACGATCATCGCGATGGTCCATCACACCCGGCTCGACACCGCGATGGCGCCGGCCGGGTTGATGCGCGCCGCCCTGGCCGAGGCGGTCTGGTGGTGCCAGGGGCGCACCGCGTTTCAGCGCCGGCTGATCGACCAGCCGCTGATGGCCGCCGTGCTGGCCGATCTCGCGCTCGATGCCGAGGGCGCGCTGGCGCTCGGCCTGCATGTCGCGCGGGCCTTCGATGCCGGCGACCGGGGCTTTGCCCGGATCGGCGTGGCGCTGGCCAAATACCTGTCGAACAAGCGCTGCCCGACGGTGGTGGCCGAGGCGATGGAGTGCCTGGGCGGCATGGGCTATGTCGAGGAGACCGGCCTGCCGCTGCTCTATCGCGAGGCGCCGCTCAACGGCATCTGGGAGGGCTCGGGCAATGTCATCTGCCTTGACATCCTGCGCAGCCTGGCCCGCGACGACGCAGCCCGCGCCGCGCTCGACCGGGAACTCGACGCCGCGCGGGGGGCTGACCGGGCCTATGACGCCGCGCTGGCCGAGGCGCGGGCGCGCTGGACGGGCCTGCCGGCGAAGGCCGAGGCACGGGCCTTTGCCGAACGGCTTGCCGCGCTGCTGACCGCCTCGGTGCTGATCCGCAACGCGCCGGGCCCGGTGGCCGATGGCTATGCCGCGACGCGGCTGGGGCGGGACCGGGGGCTGACCC
>DNSZ01000180.1 GCA_003500165.1 Paracoccaceae bacterium
GCGATCATGTACTGGTTCATGGGCTTCAACCTGATGTATCCCGGCGATGGCTGGTGGATCGACGGCTGGCTTGGCCCGTTCTTCTCGATCACCTGGCTCGAACCCGTCGGGCTGGCGGCCGAGGATGCAGCGCTTGACTATGCCTCGGCCGGGTCGGACTTCTTCTTTCAGCTGATGTTCTGCGCCACNNCGATCGAGGCGTCCTGGCAGTGGGGCGGCGGCTGGCTGTCCGAGCTTGGCTTCTCGGATTTCGCGGGCTCCACCCTGGTCCATGCGGCGGGCGGTTTCGCGGCGCTTGCGGGCGCGATCATCCTTGGTCCGCGGATCGGCAAGTTCGGCAAGGATGGGTCGGTTCATCCGATCCCGGGTTCGAATCTGGCGCTGGCCACGCTCGGTACCTTCATCCTGTGGCTCGGCTGGTTCGGCTTCAATGGCGGCTCGCAGCTGGCCATGGGTACGGTGGGTGACGTGACCGACGTCTCGCGCATCTTCGCCAACACCAACATGGCGGCGGCAGCGGGCGCGGTGGCCGCGCTGATCCTGACCCAGGTGATGTATGGCAAGGTCGACCTGACCATGGTGCTGAACGGCGCGCTGGCCGGCCTCGTCTCGATCACCGCCGAGCCGCTGGCGCCCTCGCTCCTGATGGCGCTGATCACCGGCGCGATCGGTGGCCTGATCGTGGTGCTGACGGTGCCGATGCTCGACCGGATGAAGATCGACGATGTGGTCGGCGCGATCCCGGTGCACCTGTTCGCGGGCATCTGGGGCACGCTGGCGGTGGCGTTCTACACCGGCAACTGGTTTGCCCAGATCGTCGGTATCGTGGCGATCGGCGCCTTCGTCTTCGTGACCTCGGCCATCGTCTGGGCCATCCTCAAGGCGACCATGGGCATCCGCGTCAGCCAGGAGAGCGAGGTCGACGGGCTCGACGTTTCCGAACTGGGCATGGAGGCCTATCCGGACTTCCAGAAAGGCTGATCTCTTCCCTCCCGAGAGAGCCTGCCCCGGGCGCCACGGCGCCCGGGGTTTTTCTTTGCTTGCCGGCGGTCGTTGCCCATGACCCTTGGTACTAGCCGGATCGAAACTCCGGGACGGCAAGGCGCGCGACGACATCCTCGATCAAGCCTGGCGCGTCGGCGTCGATCGCCCCGTCAAGCGCCAGCCGCACAAAGCCGTGGACCAGTGCCCAGGCGGCGACCAGCGCCGCATCCCTGGTGCCGGGGTCGCTTCCCGAGGGCGCGGCGCGGGTCGGGATGGCGTCTGCCAGCACGGCGAAGGCCGCCGCCCGCGACCGTTGCAGATCGGCGGCCTGCAAATCCAGCAGGGCCGATCGCCACATCAGGTCAAAGCGCGCCGGATCGGCCAGCGCAAAGCGGATATAGGCGATGCCCATGCTGCGCAGTCTGTCCTGCCGACCCATCCCGCCCGCATCCGCCCCGGCGATCAGCGCCGCCGTAAAGGCATCGAAGGCGCCTGTGGCGACCGCGGTCAGCAAGCCGCGCGCATCGCCGAAATGATGCGCGGGGGCCGCGGCCGAGACACCGGCCTGCCGCGCCGCCGCGCGCAGCGAGAAGCCGTCGACGCCGCGTTCGGCGATCAGCGCCTTGGCGGCATCGATCAGCGCCGCGCGCAGATCGCCATGGTGATAGCCCTGCGCGGGCTTCGCACCCAAATCCGACGGGGCCTGCTGCGCCATCTTGACACTGTTCAAATCGCTGTTCATAGACCATCTGTACATTGTAAAAATTGGCGCTGCAACGGGCGGCCGGCAGGGGGAGAGAACAGGATGGCAATGGGTGGCGGGCAACGCGGGCTGGCGCTGTTGGGGCTTGTGGTGCTGATCGGGCTTTCGGGCGCCCTCTTCATTAACCGATCCAAGCCGCCGCAGCCGCGCGACACGGCACCGCTGGTTGAACAGATCGCCCCGCCGCAGCAAGCCCTGAGCTTCGCGCAGCTCCGCGAGGACGGCGGACTGCGCACGCTTCTGGTGCTGGGCCGGGACGATGCCGGGGTCCGCGCGCTTGACATCGGCGCGCGCTTTGCGATGCCGGGCGCCGATCCGCTCGATATTCTCGATGCCGTGGGCCGCGACACGCTGGTCGCCCTGGCGGAAACCGAAACCGGCACGTTTCACGATCCGGCCGGGTTTCTGCCATCCGCAGGACCAGGCGGCGCCCAGATCGCGGCCGGCGCGAACTACCCCGAGCATGGCGAGGAAGTCGCGATCGATTCGGTGTTCCTGTTCCCGAAACTGTTGGCGGCCACACCCGCCCGGGCCGAAGTCGCCGCCGGGCCGGAGATGCTGCTCGACTACGAGGTCGAACTCTGCGCCCGGTTCGACCGCGACATCGCGTCGCTCGATGATTTCGATGCCGCCCGGATCGGGGTCTTCCTGTGCGGCGACATGACTGACCGGGCGGCGCTGTTGCGCGGGATCGATGTGGACGACCGGGCCTCGGGGGCGGGCTTTGCCGATGCCAAGGGGGGCGCGGGGCGGTTTCCCACCGGGCCGCTTCTGGTGGTGCCGGCCGATTGGCAGAGCTTCCTGGCCGGCGAGCGCATCCAGACCAGCGTCGACGGCGCGGTCTTTCAGGATGGCGAAGGCGCCGACATGATCGCCGATCTGCGCGAGCTTGTGGCCATGGCGCTGGCCGAGGGGACGGCGGATCGCTGGGCCTATGGCGGGCGGGCGGTGCCGCTGCTGGCCGATGGGACGATCCCCAAGGGGGCCGCCATTCTGACAGGTACGCCCGAAGGTGTGATCTTTCGCCCGCCCGGCTTCAACGACCGGATGACCGGGTTCTTTTCCTCGGCGGCAAGCGGTTTTTCCGGGTCGGTCGTCGATGCCGCGATCGAACGCTATATCGCCTCGCGCCCGGCGCGCGGCACGTTTCTTCAGCCCGGACAGGAGGTGGCGATGCGCGCCCCGCATCTGGGCAGGATCACGCTCGCCATCGTCGCCGCGCCATAGCCCCACACCGAGGCGCACCCGGTGCGCGGGACGGGCTTGCGAAACGCCGACCGCCCCGGGCTGCCGGCGTTTCGCATGCGCGGCGCCAAGCGGTTGCGAAACCGCTGGCGCAAACGCTGGATCAGTCCGGCTCGTCGCCCCGGACCACGAACCAGATCGCCGCGCCCAGGACACCGCCGGCCAGCGGCGCAACCCAGAACAGCCAAAGCTGCGACAGCGCGGGGCCCTCGGCGAACAGGGCGACACCGGTGGAACGGGCCGGATTGACCGACGTGTTGGTGACCGGGATCGACACCAGATGAATGAGCGTCAGCGCAAGCCCGATGGCAATCCCGGCAAAGCCCGCCGGTGCGCGCGGCGAGGTGGCGCCGAGAATGATCAGGACGAAAAACGCCGTCATCACGACCTCGGTCACCGCGGCCGCGATCAGCCCGTAGCCGCCCGGAGATGCCGCGCCATAGCCGTTGGAGGCAAAGCTGCCAACGCCTTCGAAACCGGCCTGCCCCGAGACGATGACGTAAAGCACGGCCGCCGCGACGATCGCGCCGGTGACCTGGGCCGCCCAATAGGGGGCAACCTCGCGCGGTTCGAAGCGGCCGGCGACGGTCAGCCCCAGCGTCACGGCGGGGTTGAAATGCCCGCCCGAGATGTGGCCGACCGCATAGACCATGGTCAGGACGGTCAGGCCGAAGGCAAGGCTGACGCCCAGCCAGCCGATCCCGACATCGGGCACGCCGGCGGCGAGCATCGCGGCACCGCACCCCCCGAGGACGAGCCAGAAGGTGCCGAAGAACTCGGCCAGAACTCTCTGCAGCATGGGTTTTCTCCGTTCGCTGTCGTACAGGCGCTGTAGCACGCGGCGCTTGCGATGCGAGTGGAAATCGGTGCTCAGGCAGGAACGATCTCGCTCTCGCGATAGCCCTGCAGATACAGCAGCGCCGTCAGATCGCCATGCACGGGCCCGTGCCGCCACGGCGGGTTTGGCGCATAGGATCGTTTACACGTGCCGAGTCTGCGGGGAGAGCAAATTTGCAGTGTTTGGGAGGCAGCGCAACTTCCGTCACGACTCGCGCTAAACTTTTCTTGAGTCGCCACCTCAGCAAGCAAGTTTTCACTTGCGGTGAACCGATAAACGATCCATACACTTGATTAAAGAAAAACGCCCCGCCGAAGCGGGGCGAAGATGGCGGAGGCGGTGGGATTCGAACCCACGATACCCGCACAGGTACGCCGGATTACAAGTCCGGTGCATTCGACCACTCTGCCACGCCTCCTAGTGAGTCGGCTTCGGCCGATTCTTTTTTCTGGATAGCACCGATTCGCGCCCGGGGGAAGGCTAAATTCTGTTCTCGGCGTAGGATGCGCTACAACATGTAGCCTGTCCACCCGGCGGCATGCCCCGCATGTCACCCTATGGCGAACTCGGCCCGCCGATAGCCCTGCAGATACAGCAGCGCCGTCAGATCGCCATGCACGATCCGGGCGTCGGCGCGCGCCGCGAGGGCAGGTTTGGCGTGAAACGCCACGCCCAGCCCGGCCGCCTCGATCATCGCCAGATCGTTCGCGCCATCGCCGACCGCCAGCACATCCTCGGCGCCGATCCCAAGCCGGGCCGCGATCGCGTCGAGCGCCGCACGCTTGGCGTCGCGCCCCAGCACGGGCTCGGCCACCTGCCCGGTGAGCCGGCCATCGGCGACGATCAGCCGGTTGGCGCGGTGTTCGTCAAAGCCGAGCGCGCCGGCGATATGGGCGGTAAACGCGGTGAACCCACCCGAAACCAGCGCCGTATGCGCCCCATGCGCGCGCATCGTGGCGACCAGCGTGGCCGCGCCCGGCGTCGGCCGAATGCGGTCGGCGATCACCCGGGCAATGGCCGATTCGGGCAGCCCGGCCAGCAACGCCACCCGCGCGCGCAGGGCTTCGGCAAAGTCGAGCTCGCCGGCCATGGCGCGGGCCGTGACCCGGGCCACCTGCGGCCCGATCCCGGCCACCGCGGCCAGTTCGTCGATGCATTCCTGCCCGATGACGGTCGAATCCATGTCCGCGATCAGCAAGCGCTTGCGCCGGTTCGCCGCCGGCAGGGTCGCGACATCGCAGCCCGCCGCGGCCAGCGCGGCCCGCGCCGCCGCGCCATGCCCAGGCTCGGCGTGATCGAACTCGGCCGCGCGGCCCGGGGCCAGCCAGCGCGTTGCGGTGCCCGACAAAGCGCGGCGCAATGCCTCGACCCCGTCTTCCGCCAGCCCGCCGGGCGGGCCGATCAGCACCGTGGTGAACATGCGCGCCTCCGTTTCGCGATGCCGATAGCCTGCGCAAGGCGGTTGCGCCAGTCGCGCCCGCCCCTATCGCCTGCGGTACAGTTGGGGCATCAGTAGCGCACGACTCACTAAAAATTCACGGTCAGTTGGATGATACTACACATCTTAAAAGTTATGTGCTTGATTAGGTCCGACAGAGTGAGGGGTAGTGCATGTTGAAGGCGGAAAAATCTGGCGTCCGGCGAGGTTTTGTTGCTGGGTTTTCTTCGCCCTACACGGCCGTGTTCGGCGGAAGGTTTCGAGTGACGACGCAAGCCCATGACCTGGTGTCCACCTCATGGGCCCGAGTTGGCCGTGCCATACAGGCTGCGATCGAGTCCGAGGAGCAGGCGCATGGGCAAGCCGACCAAGCAGGAAGTCGCAAACACTGACCGGGGCGAGCGCGAGTTCGTCCCGAGTATAGAACTGGCAATCGAAAAGGCGCTCGAAGGGAAGGTTCAGAGACGAGACCTTCCCGTGGTCGTAAAACAGCTGACCAATATAGCGGTGGGCGAGCAGTTCGTGGGGCCGATGCCCCATCCGAAACACTTACGAGAGTACGAGGACATTCTTCCGGGCGCGGCAGAACGGATCATGTCGATGGCCGAAGAAAACAGCGCCCACATGAAGAAAATGGACGAGGACTCCCTCGAGGCGGAAGTGGATGATCGAAAACGAGGTATGCGCTTTGGTGCCGGTTTGTTTGGTCTCTTGATAGTTCTCGCATTCGCGTCGCTCTTTGTGACAGACAGCGAAATCGTGCCGGGATTGTTCCTCTGCGCGGCCACGATCGGGGGCATCACCGCCTTTGTCAAGGGTCGTACGAACGGGGGGTGACAGCAACTCCAGTCGTTCCCGCGGCGCGCCCGCGAAACCGATCTCGCCGGCCATGGCGCGGGCGGTGACCCGGGCCACTTGCGGCCCGATCCCGGCCACCGCGGCCAGTTCGTCGATGCATTCCTGCCCGATGATGGTCGAATCCATATCCGCGATCAGCAAGCGCTTGCGGCGGTTCGCCGCCGGCAGGGTCGCGACATCGCAGCCCGCCGCGGCCAGCGCGGCCCGCGCCGCCGCGCCATGCCCAGGCTCGGCGTGATCGAACTCGGCCGCGCGGCCCGGGGCCAGCCAGCGCGTTGCGGTGCCCGACAAAGCGCGGCGCAACGCCTCGACCCCGTCTTCCACCAGCCCGCCGGGCGGGCCGATCAGCACCGTGGTGAACATGCGCGCCCCCTGCCCCCCTGCCTGAGCCAAAGCTGCGCCGCCGGGCCTAACCCGGACGGCCCCCGTTGCGCCAGCCCGGCACGCCCCCTATACGCCGCGGCGGGACACCCCTCCCCAACGAGGGGCGCTTATCTGGAAGGATAGCATGACCGATCATCCGATCCCGGCCACGCGGCCGGCCGATCCGCGTTTCTCCTCGGGCCCCTGCAAGAAATATCCCGGATTCGATCCGGCCCGCCTGCGCAGCGACGTTCTGGGGCGCTCGCACCGCGCCGCCCTGGGCAAGGCGCGGTTGCAGGCCGCCATCGACGGCACGCGCGAAATCCTTGGCGTGCCCGAGACCTATCGCATCGGCATCGTACCGGCCTCGGACACCGGCGCGGTCGAGATGGCGATGTGGTCGCTGCTGGGCGCGCGGCCGGTGGAAATGCTGGCATGGGAGAGTTTCGGCGCCGGCTGGGTCACCGACGTTCTCAAGCAGCTGCGGCTGGCGGCGCGGGTGCATGCGGCGCCCTATGGCCGGCTGCCCGATCTGGCGGCGGTCGACTGGGACGCCGATGTGGTGTTCACCTGGAACGGCACCACCAGCGGCGTCCGGCTGCCGAATGGCGACGCGATCCCGGCCAACCGGGCCGGGCTGACGATCTGCGACGCGACCTCGGCCGCGTTCGCCCAGCGGCTGCCCTGGGACAAGCTCGATGCGACGACTTTCTCCTGGCAAAAGGTGCTGGGCGGCGAGGCCGCGCATGGCGTGCTGATCCTGAGCCCGCGCGCCGTCGAGCGGCTGGAAAGCCATGTCCCGCCCTGGCCCATGCCAAAGATCTTTCGGCTGACCAAGGGCGGCAAGCTGATCGACGGCCTCTTTCGCGGCGAGACGATCAACACGCCGTCGATGCTGTGCGTCGAGGATTATCTGACCGCGCTCGACTGGGCGCGGCGCATCGGCGGGCTCGACGGGCTGCGCGAGCGGGCGAATGCCAATCTGGCCGCGGTGCAGGCCTATGTCGCCGACAATCGCTGGCTGGCCTTTCTGGCCGAGGCGCCCGAGACCCGGTCGAACACCTCGGTCTGCCTGCGCTTTGCCGACCCCGCCGTGGCCGAGGATGCCGGTTTCGCCAAACGGGTGGCATCGCGGCTGGAGGCCGAAGGCGTGGCCCATGACATCGGCGCCTATCGCGATGCGCCGCCCGGCCTGCGCATCTGGTGCGGGGCAACGGTGGAGACCGCCGATATCGCCGCGCTGATGCCGTGGATCGGCTGGGCCTATGCGACCGAACGCGCCGCCTGACCAGACAAGCATTCTGAAATCCGGAGACAGACCATGACCCATCGGGTCCTTGTATCCGACAGTCTGTCGGAAACCGCCGTGGAGATCCTGCGCAGCCACGGCATCGATGTCGATTTCCGGCCCGAACTGGGCAAGGACAAGGCGCGCCTGGCCGAGGTGATCGGCGGCTATGACGGGCTGGCCATCCGCTCGGCCACCAGGGTCACCGAAAAGCTGCTGCGCGGCGCCGACCGCCTGCGCGTGGTGGGACGCGCCGGCATCGGCGTCGACAATGTCGATCTGGCGGCGGCGTCGAAACGCGGCGTCGTGGTGATGAACACCCCGTTCGGAAACTCGATCACCACCGCCGAGCACACCATCGCCCTGATGATGGCGCTGGTCCGGCAGATCCCCGAGGCCAACGCCTCGACCCAGGCCGGCCGCTGGGAGAAATCCCGCTTCATGGGAACCGAGGTGACCGGCAAGACGCTGGGCGTGATCGGGGCGGGCAATATCGGCTCGATCGTCGCGAACCGGGCGCAGGGGCTGGGGATGCGCGTGGTCGCCTATGACCCCTTCCTGTCAGAGGAGCGGGCAACCAGGCTGGGGGTCGAGAAGGTCGATCTGGACACGCTTCTGCGCCGCGCCGACATCGTCACCCTGCATGTGCCGCTGACCGACCAGACGCGGCGGATCCTCGATGCCGGGGCGCTGGCCAGGACCCGGCCGGGGGTGCGCATCGTCAACTGCGCGCGCGGCGGGCTGGTCGACGAGGCGGCGCTCGCCCAGGCGATCCGGTCGGGCCATGTGGCCGGTGCCGCGATCGACGCCTTCGAAACCGAACCCGCGGTCGAGAACCCGCTCTTCGGTCTGCCGCAGGTGGTCTGCACCCCGCATCTGGGCGCGGCAACGGCCGAGGCGCAGGAAAACGTCGCCCGCCAGATCGCCGAGCAGATGGCCGACTACCTGCTCCATGGTGCGGTGTCGAACGCGGTCAACATGCCGTCGATCACCGCCGAAGAGGCGCCGGTACTGACGCCCTGGGTGCGGCTGTCGTCGCATCTGGGCGCCTTTGTCGGCCAGATGACCGACGAGCCGATCCGCGCGATCAACCTCCTGTTCAACGGCGCCGCGGCGGAAATGAACACCCGCGCCCTGTCGGCGGCGGCCGTTGCGGGCGTGATGCGCGCGACGAACCCCGAGATCAACATGGTCTCGGGCCCGGTGATCGCGCGCGAGCGCGGCATCGACGTGACGACCACGACGCAGGAAAAGACCGGGGTCTTCGACGCCTATGTCAAGCTGACCGTGGTCAGCGAGACGCGCGAGCGGGCGATCGCGGGCACGGTGTTTTCGGATGGCAAGCCGCGCTTCATCCAGATCAAGGGGATCACCATCGACGCCGAGGTCGCCCCCCACATGATCTACACCACCAACGAGGACGTGCCGGGGATCATCGGCACGCTGGGCCAGACGCTGGGCGCGGTTCTGGGCGGCGTC
>DNSZ01000105.1 GCA_003500165.1 Paracoccaceae bacterium
CGCCGACGGTGTCGCGGTGCTGACCGGGCGCGAAGGCGCCGGCAACCTGCTGGTGCTTGTTGTCTTTCTGGCCCTGGTGGCAGCCTATATCCCGCCTTTGCTGGTCGATCTGGGTGCCGGCATGTCCCGGCTCAGCAACATCGCGATGCTGATCGCGATCGGCCTGGTCGGCTTCGTGGTGCTTGCCGGCCCGACGCCGTTTCTGATGAACACGGTGCTGACCAGCTTTGGCGAGTATGTCGCCGAGGTATTGCCGCGCGGCTTTCAGACATTCACCTTCTTCGGTGAACCGGCGCAACGCTGGTATGCCGACTGGACGCTCAACTACATGGTCTGGTGGATCGCCTGGGCCCCGTTTGTCGGCGTCTTCGTGGCGCGGATTTCATACGGCCGAACGATCCGCGAGTTTCTTCTGGGGGTGCTGATCGGGCCGTCGCTGTTTTCGATCCTGTGGTTCGGGGTGTTCGGCGGCATCGGGCTGTTCGACGCGTTAAACGGCACGGGCGAACTGGTTGCCGCGACGGCGTCGAATGTGGAACGGGTGACCTTTCTGCTGCTCGAAAGACTGCCCTTTGCCACCGCCACGACGCTGGCCACCGTCGCCGCGGCGTTCCTGTTTCTGGTCACCAGTGTGGTCAGCGCGGCCTTCGTGCTGGGCACCTACGCCACCGGCGGGGGCCCGAACCCCCCNNGGTTCGGTTGCCGCCGTCCGCCAGGTGATCGCGCTGGGCGCCCTGCCTTTCGTCTTCATCACGGTGCTGCTGATGGCGTGCCTGCTCCGGGCCCTGCGCGAAGAGGGGCTTGCCGATGCTGACCGGTGATCCGCTGTCGACCGTGCTGAACCTGATGACCTTCGCGTTCATCGGCTTTGCGATCTGGATCGTGCTGAGGAAGCGACCGCCGGGCGAATAGGGGAATGCTGCGCGCGCCCCCCGAACCCATCGCGCCCTGCCCAGGACATCCCTGCAACGCATCGCTATGGCGCGGGGCGGAACACCATTTCGCCACCGGTCTCGTTCGACAGGATCAGCGCCCCATCGGGGCCAAGCCGCGCCTGGCGCATCGCCGACAGCGCCGCCAGATACGCCCCTTCGGCGGCAAGCTCGGGGCAGGCCATCCTTGTGGCGAAGACCTCGGTCGCGGCGAAACCGGGCCAGCTTGCCGTCTGAGCGCCGCCATAGCGGTTGCACGGGGCCTGCCCGGCGATCCGGCCGGCTTCGGGAAAGCCGAGCGTGGCGCGTGCCGCGAAGGGCTGGCCGTTGATCGTCTCGACCACCCAGACCGTGCCCGGCTCGGCATAGGGCGTGTCGGCCATCGCCGGCCCGACCGCCGCCATCGCGGCAAGGGCCAGCAGGGCGCGGCGCGGCGCGACCCGGCCGCTCATGCCCGGGCCTCGGCGATGAACCGGGCGCTCGCCAGCAGGCTGTCTTCGGCGGGCGTGAAATCGATCCCGAGCGCCGCGCGTGCCCGCCCATTGTCGGGGGCAAGCCGGATATCGAGGCTCGGCAAGGCCGACCGGATCGCCGGGTCGAACAGGGCCAGCGCGCGCAACACGAAGCGCGGCGCGACCCGGGTGCTGTACTTGCGATCAGGCCAGTTGCGGGCAAACAGCCGCGCGATCTCGGGCAGCATCCAGAAGCTGTCGCAGCCGATGAAGCGCTGGCCGGCGGTTTCAGGCCGTTCCATGGCGCGGATATGCATCAGGGACACATCGGCCAGATCGACGATCGGCAGGCCGAGATTCGGCACCATCGGGTCCTTCGACAGGAACACCCGTTCGATCAGCGCCAGCGAGGTGCCGTAATGGGCATCCAGCGGCGTGCCGGTGATCAGCCCCGGATTGATCGTGGTCAACTGCATCTCGGGGTGCTCGGTGGCGAAATCCCAGGCGGCCCGTTCGGCCAGCGTCTTCGATCTGTCATAGGCGGTGGTGGTCGGGGCATCCGGATCGGACCAGTCGTCCTCGTCCCGATCGGGGCCGGCCCTGTCGGTGCTGTGCATGATCGCGACCATCGAGGAGGTGAGGACAACGCGCCGCACCCCCGCCGCCTGGGCCGCGCGCAGCGCGCGCAGGGTCCCGTCGACGGCCGGCCGGATCAGGTCGTCATCGTCCTTTGGCTGAACCATCGGAAAGGGCGAGGCGGTGTGCAGCACCGCGTCCACCCCGCCCATCGCCGCTGCCCAGCCCGCGTCCGAGGTCAGGTCGAGTTCGACGAAAGACAGCCGGTCGAGCGCGTCCGGATCGGCCAGATGGGCGCGCAGCGCGTCGCGTACCTCATCCGCCCGCGCCGCGCTGCGCAGCGATCCGCGAACCGTGTAGCCCGCGTCAAGCAGATCGCAGGCGATGCGCTTGGCGATGAAACCGGAAACACCGGTCAGCAAGACATGCCGCGGCATGGGTGGCCTCCCCTTTTCGGCCCTCCCTCAAATAAGCGTTCGTCGCGAAACCGCCAGCCCCGCCTGAACCCGGGGCGCCAGGCGGGGGCTGCACGCCATCCAACCCGCCCCGCAACGCCCCGCAATCGGACAGGACAGGACTGGTGGTCGTGCGGGCGGCGCCCCGGTGTCAGCCAGGCCGCCGCCGGGCGGTCAGCTTGATGCTCTGGATGCAGCCGGCCAGTTCCCCCGCCACATGGTCGAGGGTCGCTTCGCGGCCCATCCCCAGCCTTGCGGCCAGACCGTCGATCGCCACCGGCAATTCCTCGGCGACCAGCGCCCGGACCATGCCGGCATCATAGACCATGCGATCGATCACCCGCACATCGTCGAGCCCCGCGGCCCTGGCAAGATCGGTATAGACGGCCTCTGACACAGCGCCGGCGATGCAGGCCGCGTACAGGTCGCGATGCGCCGCCACCCAGCCCGGCAGGCCCTCGGCCACGAGATCGCTGATCACCGCGACGCCCCCGGGTTTGAGAACGCGGCCGATCTCGGCAAACACGGCCGGCTTGTCCATCGACAGGTTGACCACGCAATTCGAGATCACCCAGTCGGCGCTGGCATCGGCGAGCGGCAGCGCCTCGATCCGGCCCTCGCGGAACTCGGCATGGGCGATCCCAGCCTTTGCCGCATTCGCCCGCGCCCGGTCGAGCAGCGCGGCGCTGGCATCGATGCCGATGACGCGGCCCCGTGGCCCGGTCCGCGCCGCGGCAAGCAGCACGTCAAGCCCGGCACCACAGCCCAGATCGATCACCTTATCGCCGGGCCGGATGCCCGCCAGGGCCACCGGATTGCCGCAGCCAAAGCTTGTTCCGACCATCCCCTCGGGCAGGGCCGCCAGCAGATCGGCGGCATAGTCGGGCGACAGCGGTGGCAGGTCGCGCGGGGTTTGCGGCGCGGCAAGGCGCCCGCGATAGAACGTGTCGATTTCGTCAAGCGGTTCCTGTCGGGTCATCCTGTTCATCCTTTCTGGCGCTGCCGGGGCAGCATATGTCGGCCAGCCCGGCGGCAGCGCCCCGAAGGGCGTCCAGCCGGGCCAGCAGGAACGGGCCGTCAAGATCATGGAGCACCCGCCGACCGGCCCGGCGCGAGACGGTGATGCCGGCACGCTCCAGCATCGCCAGATGCCGCGAGATCACCGAACGGTCCTGGGCAAAGCCCGAAGCCAGATCGCCGATATCGGATTCGCCGGTGAGGACCAGCGCCCGGATCAGCGCCAGCCGGACCGGGTGACAGAGGGCCCCGAAGAAGTCGGGGTCGAGGGTGCGGTCGAGTGCTATGGCGGCAGCAAGGCGGCGGTCGCGTATCGTCATGATGCATGCATACGTGCACCCGCATGCACATGTCAACAGCTGGGATGGGCCGTTATCCCAGGCGCCGGCGGCCCGGGCGACATATGACGGTCATGGTTGATGGCCACTGGCACAGAGCCCGCTGGAGCATGCGAGCGCACGCCGATCCAGCAGGGCCCGTGGGCCGGCCGACATCGCCCGCAGGGCGGAGGAGGCCCGCGATCACCCCAGCAGCCGCCGCGCGATCACCTGGGCCTGGATTTCGGCCGCCCCTTCGAAAATGTTCAGAATGCGCGAATCGCACAGGATACGGCTGACCGGGTATTCCAGCGCAAAGCCGTTGCCGCCATGGATCTGCAGCGCATTGTCGGCCGCGGCCCAGGCGACCCTTGCCGCCAGCAGCTTGGCCATCCCGGCCTCCAGATCGCAGCGCCGGTCGGCATCCTTTTCGCGGGCGGCGAAATAGCTGATCTGGCGGGCGACCATGATCTCGACCGCCATCATCGCCAGCTTGCCGGCGACCCGCGGGAAGGCGATCAGCGGCTTGCCGAACTGCTTGCGGTCGAGCGCGTATTGCAGCCCCACGTCAAGCGCGGCCTGCGCCACCCCGACGGCGCGCGCCGCCGTCTGGATGCGGGCGCTCTCGAAGGTCTGCATCAGCTGCTTGAAGCCCTGCCCCTCGACCCCGCCCAGCAGATTGTCGCCCGCCACCCGGAACCCGTCGAAGCCAAGCTCGTATTCCTTCATCCCGCGATAGCCCAGGACCTCGATCTCGCCGCCGGTGATGCCCGCATCGGGGAACGGGTTGGCGTCGTCGCCCGGGGTCTTTTCGGCCAGAAACATCGACAGGCCGCGATAGTCGGACGTATCGGGATCGGTCCGCGCCAGCAGCGTCATCACATGGGTGCGCGCGGCATGGGTGATCCAGGTCTTGTTGCCGGTGACCCGCCAATCGTCGCCGTCGCGTTCGGCCCGGGTGCGCAGCGCGCCCAGATCCGAGCCGGTATTGGGTTCGGTGAACACCGCCGTCGGCAACACCTCGCCCGACGCGATCCGCGGCAGCCACTGGGCCTTCTGCGCCTCGGTCCCGCCGCACAGGATCAGCTCGGCGGCGATTTCCGATCGGGTGCCCAGGCTGCCGACGCCGATATAGCCGCGCGAAAGCTCTTCAGAGACGACGCACATCGCCGTCTTGGGCAGGCCAAAGCCGCCATGTTCCTCGGGGATCGTCAGGCCGAACACGCCCAGCTCGGCCATCTCGGCGATAATCTCCATCGGGATCAGTTCGTCCTTGAGGTGCCATTCATGGGCATGCGGCGCGACCCGTTCGTCGGAGAACCGGCGGAACTGGTCGCGGATCATCTCCATCTCTTCGTCAAGGCCGGTGGCGCCGAAACTCGCCACCCCCTGCTGCTGTTCCAGCAGTTGCGCCAGCCGCATCCGCGCCGCGGCGGTATTGCCCTCGCGGCGCAATCTGGCCGTTTCGGCGGTGTCGAGCAGGGCGGCATCCATGCCCAGATCGGCCGGGCGCACGATCTCGCCCTGGCTCATCGGCAGGCCGCCGGCAAGCTGGGCGATGTATTCGCCAAAGGCGATCTGGTGGATCAGCGCCTCGATCTCGCCGAACCGGCCCTCGGCCGCCAGCCGCTCGGCCCAGCCCTGCATCTCGCGCAGGCCCTCGGCATAGGTCGCGACCCAGGCCAGGCCATGGGCGGCATCCTGATGCGCCTCGATCAGCCGGCCGCTGACCCGGTCGCCCTCGGTGACCTGCGCGCGCACCGCCGCGGTCGCCGCCCTGGCATAGGCCTCGACGGGGCCAAGCGCCGCCCGGGTCAGGTCGAGCAGTCCCGGCAGCAGGGTGCTTGCGGTGTCGGCGGGGCTGTGCTGTCCGTCATGCGGCACGGGGCGGCTCCTTTCCTTGGCGAATGCTGCGCCGCCTATAGGATGTTGGCAGATGCAGCGCAATCTTCTCACCCGCGGGGCGGGCGACACGAACGATAATGTCGCAGAAGCCGGCGTCCAGCCCCGTGGATAGCCTCGGCGATCTGGCGCCGACCCTGCTGGCCGGGGCGGTCGCGGTCACGCTGCTTGCCGGTTTCGTCAAGGGCGCGGTCGGGTTCGCGATGCCGATGATCATGATCTCGGGGCTGGGCTCGTTCCTGGCGCCGGAACTGGCGCTGGCCGGGCTGATCCTGCCGACGCTGGTGACCAATCTGTCCCAGGCGTTCCGCGACGGCCGGCTTGCGGCGTGGCAGGTGGTGCGCCGGTTCTGGCGGTTGATCGGCCTTGTGGTGCTGGGCATCCTGCTGGCCGGTCAACTGGTCACCGCGCTGCCGCAGGCCGCCTATCTGCTGATCCTGGGCGTGCCGATCGTGATTTTCGGGGTGACCCAGCTGGCCGGGATGCCGTTGCGCTTCGCCCCGCGCCACGCCCGCCGGGCCGAGATCGCGACCGGCCTCGTGTCCGGGGTGTTCGGCGGGCTTTCGGGGGTGTGGGGGCCGCCGCTGATTGCCTTTCTGCTGACGCTTGGCATCGACAAGCGAAGCTTTGTGCGGGTCCAGGGGGTGGTCTATGGCATCGGCTCGGTGGCGCTGCTGGCGGCGCATCTGCGCTCGGGGATTCTGAACGAAGCGACCCTGCCGTTTTCCGCCCTGATGGTCGTGCCCGCGGTTCTGGGCATGGTGCTGGGGGGGCGGCTGCAGAACCGGCTCGACCCGGATCGGTTCCGTCGGCTGACGCTGGCGATCCTGACGCTGGCGGGGCTGAACCTGATCCGCCGGGCGCTGTGGGGCTAGGCCGCCCGGTCCCGGGACAAGAGGTCGAGCACGCTCCTCGCCGCCTCGGGGATCGCGGTGCCCGGCCCGAAGATCGCCGCGACGCCGGCCTGTTTCAGAAAGTCATAGTCCTTGTGCGGGATCACGCCGCCGCAGACGACCAGGATGTCGCCCGCGCCCTGGGCGCGCAGTGCCTCGATCAGCCTTGGTGCCAGCGTGCGGTGCCCCGCCGCCTGGCTGGAAATCCCGACCACATGGACGTCGTTGTCGATGGCGTCCTGGGCGGCCTCTTCGGGGGTCTGGAACAGCGCCCCCATATCGACGTCGAAGCCCATATCGGCGAACGCCGTGGCGATCACCTTGGCGCCCCGATCGTGCCCGTCCTGGCCCATCTTGGCGACCATGATCCGGGGCCGGCGGCCCTCGGCCGCGGCGAACGCCTCCACCGCGCGCTGAATCTCGGCGAAGCCGTCATCGCCCGCATAGGCCCCGCCATAGACGCCCGCCAGCGTCCGCACCTCGGCCTTGTGGCGGCCGAACACCGCCTCCATGGCGTCGCTGATCTCGCCCACCGTGGCGCGCGCGCGGGCGGCATCGACCGCCGCCGCCAGCAGGTTGCCACCCTCGGCCGCGCGGCGGGTGATCTCGGCCAGCGCGTGGTGGCAGGCGGCTTCGTCCCGCCCGGCACGGACCTTTTCCAGACGGGCGATCTGGGCGGCGCGCACCGCATCGTTGTCGATGTCGAGGATGTCGATCTCTTCTTCCTCGGGCAGGCGGTACTTGTTGACGCCGACCACCACATCCTCGCCCCGGTCGATGGCCGCCTGGCGCCGCGCCGCCGATTCCTCGATCCGCAGCTTCGGCATGCCCGAGGCCACCGCCGCGGTCATGCCGCCCAGTTCCTCGATCTCTGCCATCAGGGTCCAGGCCGCCTCGGCCAGATCATGGGTCAGCTTCTCGACGTAATAGGAGCCTGCCAGCGGATCGACCACCCTGGTCACGCCGGTTTCTTCCTGCAGGATCAGCTGGGTGTTCCTCGCGATCCGGGCCGAGCTGTCGGTGGGCAGCGCCATCGCCTCGTCAAAGGCGTTGGTGTGCAGCGACTGGGTGCCGCCAAGGACCGCCGACAGCGCCTCATAGGCGGTGCGGACGACGTTGTTGTAGGGGTCCTGTTCGGCCAGGCTGACGCCGCTGGTCTGGCAATGGGTGCGCAGCATGGAGGATTTCGGATCCTTCGGCCCGAATTCGGCCATCACCCGCGACCACAGCAGCCTTGCCGCGCGCAGCTTGGCGATCTCCATGAAGAAATTCGTGCCGATGGCGAAAAAGAACGACAGCCGTGGCGCGAAGCGGTCGACATCCATGCCGCGGGCCAGCGCGGCGCGGACATATTCGCGCCCGTCGGCGAGCGTAAAGGCCAGCTCCTGCACCAGGTTCGCGCCCGCCTCCTGCATGTGATAGCCCGAGATCGAGATCGAGTTGAAGCGCGGCATCTCCTGGGCGGTGTATTCGATGATGTCGGCAACGATCCGCATCGAGGGCGCGGGCGGATAGATATAGGTGTTGCGCACCATGAATTCCTTCAGAATGTCGTTCTGAATGGTGCCCGACAGCGCGGCCCGGTCGACGCCCTGCTCTTCGCCTGCGACGATGTAGTTGGCCATCACCGGGATGACCGCGCCGTTCATCGTCATCGACACCGAGACCTTTTCCAGCGGGATGCCGTCGAACAGGATCTTCATGTCCTCGACCGAATCGATCGCCACGCCCGCCTTGCCGACATCGCCGATCACCCGGGGATGGTCGGAATCGTAGCCCCGATGGGTCGCCAGGTCGAACGCGACCGACACTCCCTGCTGGCCCGCCGCCAGCGCCCGGCGATAGAAGGCGTTCGATTCCTCGGCCGTCGAGAACCCGGCATATTGCCGGATCGTCCAGGGCCGGCCGGCATACATCGTCGCCTTCGGGCCGCGGATGAAGGGGGCAAAACCCGGCATCGTGCCCAGATGGCCGACGCCGGCAAGATCGTCCTCGGTGTAAAGCGGCTGGATGGCGATGCCCTCCAGCGTGTTCCAGGTCAGCCCGTCAAGCGGCCGCCCGCGCAGTTCCTTTTCAGCCAGTCGCGTCCAGTCGTCCCTGTTTGCCGCCATTGGCCGTTCTCCCCTGCATCGGTTGCGTGCCCGCCTCGACAAAGCGCGCGCACCCGTCGGCCCCGGCCCGAAGCCAGGCAAGGTCCGCCGCGTAGGATTGCTGCATAACCTGCCTTTGCGTGTCGTGAAAGGGCATCCACCGGGCCGGCCCCGGCGGAACCCTGGCCGCGTCGGCGGGGCGGCCGGCCGCCATCAGCTTCGCGCGCACCGAATCGGCGCCGCGGGTGGCGTTGACGTGCCGGGTCCGGGCCTGCGGCGGCAGCCGCAGCGTGCGCCCGGCCAGGGCCGACAGCTGTGCGGCGGGATCGCCGATCAGCGCAGCGAAATCCCAGACCACCAGATCGACCCCGGGGCAGGCCCGGGCGATGTCGGCGATCACATGGCGCCAACCGCGATCGGCGGCCGCGATCCGGTCGATCGTCGGTTGCCCGGGCAGCGACGCCCGCCGCATCGCCTGATAGGACAGCACCGAGGCCCACCAATCGTCGGGGCTGCGGATCGCCAGACCGACCCGGCAACAGGATGCCCCGAAGGCCGCGACCGTCCGGGCTACCCGCGCGCCCGCGTCGGGATAAAGCCAGCCGCGCAGCAGACAGCCATCCATCGTCCCCAGGATGTTCTCTTCGCTGACCACCAGCAGAGTGGCGCCCGCGTCGCGTTCCCACGCCAGGCCTTCATCGATTTCGGCCCGCCCCTCGGCCGCCAGAATGGCGCCGCCCGCGCGGGCCGCCCTCCCCGATCCCGGGACGCCGACCAGGCAACCGGTCCGGGTGCGCGCGGGTCCCCAACTGGCGACGCCACGCTGGCGCAGCCGAACCGCGTTGTTTTGCAAGACCCGTTGCAGGGTCGATGTTCCCGTGCGATGTGCCCCGACATGCAAGACGATATTCATGGCTGACCACCCTTGTCCCGAATTCCCCGCACGCATCATCCCGGACACAGGTTACCGCCACGTTGAAACGCTGGCCAGGGGATGACGACCCGGTCTGCCAGAGCTATATGGCCCGCAATGGTATCCTTGCTCCGACATTTCGCCTTTGCCGTTGCCACGCTGGGCGCGCTGGCCCCTGCCGCCGCGCCGGCGCAGATGACGGGTCTGCAGATCCTGCCGGCGGCCGAGGCCGAGCCGGGCGCGTTTCAGTGGGTCGCCCGCCTGATCGTGGTGTTCGCCGACTCCCCCGCCGATCCGCGCTATGTCCAGCAGATGCAGATGATCGAGGACGGCGCCGCCGCGCTGATCGACCGCGATGTGGTGGTGATCCTCGACACCGACCCGGATGCGGAGTCGGCCTGGCGCCAGCTGCTGCGCCCGCGCGGCTTCATGCTGGCGCTGATCGGCAAGGATGGCGAGGTGAAGCTGCGCAAGCCGCTGCCGCGCGACGTGCGCGAGTTGTCGGCGCAGATCGACAAGATGCCGATGCGCCAGCAGGAACTGCGCGATCGCGGCCAGCGGGTGCGCTAGCCTGTCGGACCCGAGGCCCCTTACATCAGAACGGCGCCAAACGTGGCTTCGCCGCCGCTTGGGCGGGCGGCGCCGTTGGGTACAGCGCAACGCTGGCCGCAATGGCATCCCAACGGCAGTTGTGGGGCGTTGTCTGTGCTGGTGCGGTCGAGAAGACTCGAACTTCCACGGGTTTTACCCCACAGCGACCTCAACGCTGCGCGTCTACCAATTCCGCCACGACCGCACGTCCTGACAGGGCCGTGTCCATAGCGAAGCATCCCTCCGATGTGAAGGGGCGAAATGGCGCGGACGCTTGCGCCCGCCTGCCGGGCCGGGCAAGGCGCTTGCGCATGGTGGAGTGGATCATATCGGACTGTCCTGTCGGCTATCCCGCCGCGCTCTCCTTCATGGAGGCGCGGGTGGCCGACATCGCGGCCGGTCGGGCGGGCGAATGCGTCTGGCTGCTGGAACACCCGCCGCTTTACACGGCCGGCATATCGGCCCGGGCGGCCGATCTGCACGACCCCGACCGTCTGCCGGTCTTCACCGCCGGGCGCGGCGGGCAATACACCTATCACGGGCCGGGCCAGCGCGTGGCCTATGTGATGCTCGACCTCAATCGCCGGGGCCGCGACATCCGCGCCTTCGTCAGCCGGCTGGAAGAATGGGTCATCGCCACGCTGGCCGCGTTCGGGGTGACGGGCCTGACCCACCCCGACCGGGTCGGCGTGTGGGTGGCGCGGCCCGACAAGGCACCGCTGGCCGACGGCACCCCGCGCGAAGACAAGATCGCGGCGATCGGCATCCGGCTGCGGCGCTGGGTCAGCTTTCATGGCATCGCCATCAATCTGGACCCGGATCTTGCGCATTATGACGGGATCGTGCCCTGCGGGATCGCCGGCCACGGGGTCACCAGCCTGGTCGATCTGGGCCTGCCGGTGTCGATGTCCGAACTCGACGCCGCGCTTAACATGCATTTCTGTCGCACCTTCACGGATCCATCGACGCTTGAGTCCGCGGCCGCGCGGCTGTAGGCCATGGGACGACCCGGGGTGCGCCCCCGGGCCGCAGGGACAAGATGCCGCGACGGGCGGCCGACAGGGGGCAGGACATGGCCGACGCCACGCTCGATCATCACGACAGACGGGGTTTCTTCACCCGGTGGTTCATGTCGACGAACCACAAGGATATCGGCATCCTGTATCTGTTCACCTCGGCCATACTGGGCTTTGTCGCGGTTGCCTTCACCGTCTACATGCGGATGGAGCTGATGGACCCCGGGGTCCAGTATATGTGCATGGAGGGCGCGGCATTGACGCCGCAGGCCGACTGCACGCCGAACGGCCATCTGTGGAACGTGCTGATCACCGGGCATGGCATCCTGATGATGTTCTTCGTGGTCATCCCCGCCCTCTTCGGCGGTTTCGGCAACTATTTCATGCCGCTGATGATCGGTGCGCCGGACATGGCGTTTCCGCGGCTCAACAACCTCAGCTACTGGCTCTACGTCGCCGGTGCCTCGCTGGCGGTCATGTCGCTTCTGGTGCCGGGCGGCAACAACCAGCTCGGCTCGGGCGTGGGCTGGGTGCTCTATGCGCCCTTGTCGACCAGCGAGACCGGCTTCTCCACCGATCTGGCGATCTTTGCGGTCCATGTCTCGGGCGCCTCGTCGATCCTCGGTGCGATCAACATGATCACCACCTTCCTGAACATGCGCGCGCCGGGCATGACGCTTTTCAAGGTGCCGCTGTTCCCGTGGTCGATCTTTGTCACCGCCTGGATGATCCTGCTGTCGCTGCCGGTTCTGGCGGGGGCCATCACCATGCTGCTGACCGACCGCAATTTCGGCACCACCTTCTTTGATCCGGCCGGCGGCGGCGACCCGGTGCTCTATCAGCACCTGTTGTGGTTCTTCGGCCACCCCGAGGTCTACATGATCATCCTGCCGGGTTTCGGTCTGATCAGCCATGTCATCGCGACCTTCTCGAAGAAGCCGATCTTCGGCTATCTGCCGATGGTCTGGGCACTGATCGCGATCGGCGCGCTGGGCTTCGTGGTCTGGGCCCATCACATGTACACGGTCGGGATGAGCGTGACCCAGCAGGCCTATTTCATGCTGGCCACCATGGTGATCGCGGTGCCCACGGGGATCAAGGTGTTCTCCTGGATCGCCACCATGTGGGGCGGCTCGGTCGAGTTTCGAACGCCGATGCTGTTCGCCTTCGGCTTCCTGTTCCTGTTCACCGTGGGCGGCGTGACCGGCGTGGTGCTGTCCCAGGCCGGGATCGACCGGGCCTATCACGACACCTATTACGTGGTCGCCCATTTCCACTATGTGATGAGCCTGGGCGCGGTGTTCTGCATCTTTGCGGGGATCTATTACTGGATCGGCAAGATGAGCGGCCGGCAATACCCCGAATGGGCCGGCAAGCTGCATTTCTGGACCTTCTTCGTCGGCGCCAACCTGACCTTCTTCCCGCAGCACTTCCTGGGCCGGCAGGGGATGCCGCGCCGCTATATCGACTATCCCGAGGCGTTCGCGCTGTGGAACGAGGTCTCGTCCTGGGGCGCCTTCCTGTCCTTCGGCTCGTTCGTGTTCTTCATCGGCGTGGTGTTCTGGACCCTGTTCGCCGGCCGCCGCGTGACCGAGGACAATTACTGGGGCCCGTCGGCGGATACGCTGGAATGGACCGTATCCAGCCCGCCGCCCGAACACACCTTCGAGACGCTGCCCACCCCCGACATGTGGGACCATCAGCGCGGGCATTGATGCCGGTCGCGCGGCTGCGGGCGACGGGGCCGGACGGCCCCGCGCTGCACCTGATCCTGACGCCACACCGGCCGCTGACCGAGGCGGGGTTTCGCGCGCTGCTGCTGGCGGCCTTTCTGGGCATGCTGATCCCGATGGTCGCGCTGCTCGGCACGCCGATGCTGTGGGTGATCCTGGGCTTTGCGCTGGCGGTTCTGGGGCTGCTCTGGGCGCTGATGCGCCAGCACGCCCGCGCCGCGGTGACCGAAGAACTGGTGCTGACCGAAGACAGCCTGCAGGTTACCCGCCGCGGCCCGCGTGGCGGATTGCGGGACTGGCGGGCCAACCCGCACTGGACCCGGGTGGAACTGCATGAAACCGGCGGCCCGGTGGAAAGCTACCTGACGCTCGCTGGCGGCGGCCGGACGATCGAACTGGGCGCGTTCCTGAGCCCCGAGGAGCGGGTCGCGCTGGGCCGGGAATTGCGCCTCGCGCTGGCCGGCCTGCCGGGCTATCCGTTCGCCGGGTGAGGCGGACCGGCGCAATGAGTCAAACGCATTGCGCCTTGGTATCAGGCCAGCCGCGCCTTCACCTTTGGGCCGACGACCGCGAAATCCATGCTGCCCGCGTGCCGGGTCTTCAGCAGCGCCATCACCCGGCCGATATCGCGCACCCCGGTCGCACCGGTCTCTTCGATCGCCGCGGCGATCGCGCGCTCGGTCTCGGCGTCGTCCATCTGGCGCGGCAGAAAGCCCTCGATCACCGCGATCTCGTCGGCCTCCGCCTGGGCGAGGTCCAGCCGGCCGCCCTCTTCATAGGAGCGCACGCTTTCCTGGCGTTGCTTCACCATCTTGGCAAGGATCGTGACGATCTCGGCATCGGTCACGCCTTCGCGCCGGGCTTCGGCGCGGAGCGCGATGTCGCGGTCCTTGATGGCGGCGTTGATCAGCCGCAACGTGGCGACACGCGTCGCATCCCTCGCCCGCATCGCGTCTTTCAGGCTGGTGTTGATCTTCTCGCGCAGTCCCGGCATGGCATCCTCTGGCTGGTCGCAAACCGCGCCGGCCTAGCGCCTTGGCGGGCCGGCGGCAAGCGCAGGGAGACCGCGATGGAAAACGGCTGGGGGCGGCGCACGGCCGCGGTGCAGGCAGGGACGATGCGAAGCGGCTGGGGCGAGACCGCCGAGGCGATCTTTCTGACCCAGGGCTTCGTCTATGCCAGCGCGGCCGAGGCCGAGGCGCGGTTCGCCGCCGACGACCCCGAGGGATTCATCTATGCCCGCTATGGCAACCCGACCGTGGCGATGTTCGAGGATCGGATCGCCGCGCTGGAAGGCGCCGAAGCGGGCTTTGCCACCGCCAGCGGCATGGCCGCCGTCACCGCTGCGCTGATGTGCGACCTGCGCCAGGGCGACCGGGTGGTGGCGTCGCGGGCGCTGTTCGGCTCCTGCCTTTGGGTGCTGACCGAGCTGTTGCCGCGCTTCGGCGTGCAGACCGTGCTGGTCGACGGCACCGACCTCGACGCCTGGAAGGCCGCGCTCGAAGGCGGGGCGCGTGCGGTCTTTCTGGAAACCGTGTCGAACCCGATGCTGGAGGTGATCGATCTGGCCGCCGTCGCCCGGCTGGCGCATGGCGCGGGCGCCCGGGTGATCGTCGACAACGTGTTCGCGACACCGGTGTTTCAGCGCGCCCTCGATCTGGGCGCCGATGTGGTGGTCTATTCGGCGACCAAGCATATCGACGGCCAGGGCCGCTGTCTGGGCGGCGTGGTTCTGGGGGCGCGCGATTTCGTCAAGGGGCCGCTTCAGGGGTTCCTGAAACATACCGGCGCGGCGATGAGCCCGTTCAATGCCTGGGTGCTGCTGAAGGGGCTCGAGACGCTCGATCTTCGGGTCCGCGCCCAGGCCGCGACGGCCGCTGAAATCGCCGCCGCCCTGCGCGGCCATCCGGGCCTTGCCCGGCTGATCTGGCCCGGCGCGCCCGATCACCCGCAGGCCCGGATCGTGGCCGAGCAGACGACCGGCGCGGGCACGATCCTGACGCTCGATCTGCGGGGCGGCAAACCGGCCGCCTTCGGTTTTCTCGACGCGCTTCGGATCGTGCGGATTTCCAACAATCTGGGGGATGCGAAAAGCCTGGCCACCCATCCCGCCACCACCACCCATCAGCGCATCGGGGCGGCCGCCCGTGTGCACCTTGGGATCGGCGACGGGGTGGTGCGCCTGTCGGTGGGGCTGGAAGACGCCGCCGACCTGATCGCCGATATCGGCCGGGCGCTCGACAGCGCGGCATCGCCATGAGCCGGCCCTTCCTGATCCTGCAATTGCGGCCCGAAGATGCCGCCTCGGACAGCGAATTCGGCTGCTTTCTGGCCAGGGGCGGGCTGGCGCCTGACCGGGTCCACCGCATCCGGCTGGACCGGACCCCCGATCTGTCGGGCCTTTCGCTCGACGGCTATGCGGGCGTGATCGTGGGCGGCGGTCCGGGTTGCGTGTCGGATGCGCCGGAAACCAAGGATCCGCTCGAAGCGGCGATGGAAAGCGCGGTGCTGTCGCTGATGCCCGATATCCTGGCCCGCGACATCCCCTTCCTTGGCTGCTGCTATGGCATCGGGGTGCTGGCGCATCATCTCGGCGCCGAGGTCAGCAAGCGCCGCTATGGCGAGCCGATCGGCCCGGTCGCCTGCGAACGCACCGAAGCCGGCATGGCCGACCCGCTGACCGGCCCGTTGCCCGACCGTTTCGATGCCCTGGTCGGCCACAAGGAAGCGGTGCAGGAGTTGCCGCCCGGTGCCGTGCATCTGGTGCGCTCGGGGCCGTGCCCGTTCCAGATGATCCGCGTCGGCGACAATGTCTATGCCACCCAGTTCCACCCCGAGGCCGATGGCGACGAGTTCGTGACGCGTATCGAGATCTACAAGTCCTACGGGTATTTCCCGCCGGACGAGGCCGAGACGCTGAAGGCCACGGCGCGCGCGGCGCGAATCACCGAGCCGCAGCGCATCCTGGCGGGCTTCGTGGCGCGCCATCGCTGAGGAAGCGGTTCATGCCAGCCGGCATGAGCCACGCTCCTTGCCGCCTGGTGTTGGGCGGCCGGGATCGGGCGGCGCTGACGCTGCCCCGGTGCGGGCTACTTGATCTTGCCTTCCTTGTACTCGACATGCTTGCGCGCGACGGGGTCGTATTTCCGCACCGACATCTTTTCGGTCATGGTGCGCGCATTCTTCTTGGTGACATAGAAATGTCCGGTGCCGGCCGTCGAGTTGAGCCGGATCTTGATCGTGGTGGGCTTGGCCATCGCATATCCCCTTCGGCCGGGCCGCGCCCGCCGGTCATGACTGGAAGCGCGCCTTTTAGCCGTCCGGACCGGCCTGTCAACCCGGGGCGCGCGCCGCCCCGCGCGCTACATGAAACCGAGTTCGAGCCGCGCCTCGTCGGTCATCATGTCCATGCCCCAGGGCGGCTCCCAGGTGATCTGGACATCGACCGACCGGACGCCCGGCAGCGGTTCGACCACCTCGGCCACCCAGCCCGGCATCTCGCCCGCCACCGGGCAGCCCGGCGCGGTCAGCGTCATCGCGATATCGACATGATTCTCGGGGTCGATCGCGATGGTATAGATCAGCCCCAGATCGAAGATATTGACCGGAATCTCGGGGTCATAGACCGACCGGCAGGCCGCCACGATCTGGTCGTAAAGCGGGTGATCGGTGCTTGATGGCGCGATCAGCGGCGCGCCTTCCAGCTTGTCGCCGGTCTGTGCGGTCATGGCCAAACCCCTATTTCCGACGAAAGATATAGGAAAACGCGAAGCCGCCGTCCAGCCCCCCGGGGCAGGTCCGGGCCAATCGCCGCGCGGCGGTTCGCAACGGCGCGATCGCGGGTCGGGCTTCCGTCCGGGCGGGCACGGTGGCATGGGGCAGGCATGGTCGGGCGGATCATCGAAACCGAAGCCTGCGTTGCCGAAGGCGCGGCCTGGCTGGCGACGCGCGAGCCGCGCTTTGCCGAGGCGCTGGCGCTGACCGGGCCGCTGCCGTTGCGCCGCCGCGCCGACGGGTTTGCGGCGCTGCGCGACGCCATCGTCAGCCAGCAGATTTCGGTCGCCGCGGCCGATGCCATCGGTGCCCGCATGGCGGCGGCGGGGCTAACGGGGGCGCCCGCGATTGCCGCCGCCGGGGATGACGCGCTGCGTGGCTGCGGGCTGTCCCGGCAGAAAATCCGCTATCTGCGCGGGGTGGCCGAAGCGGGCCCCGACTATGCCGCGCTGCGCGCCTTGCCCGATGCGGCGGTGGTCGCGGAACTGACCGCGCTGCCGGGGATCGGCCCCTGGACCGCCGAGATCTATGCGATGTTCTCCTTGGGTCGGGCGGATGTCTTTGCGCCCGGCGATGTCGCCTTGCAGGAATCGGTACGCTTGCTGTTCGGTCTTCCCGCCCGACCGACGCCCGGGGCACTGGCCGCGATGGCCGCGCCCTGGTCGCCCTGGCGCGGCGTTGCGGCGCGGCTGCTATGGGCCTACTACCGGGTCGCGAAACAGCGCGAGGGGATCCGATGACCGGGCAATTGCAGGCAGGCCGCGCCGGGGCCGAACCCGGTTCGGCCGCGGCGCTGATCATCTTCGTCCATGGCTATGGCGCGAACGGCGCCGATCTGCTTTCCCTTGCGCCCATGCTGGAGCCCGAACTGCCGGGCTGGGGGTTCCTCGCGCCCGATGCGCCCGATCCCTGCCCGGGCGCCCCGCCGGGCGGGCGGCAATGGGCACCGATCCCGGCGATGGACGGTTCGGATGCCGCCGTTGCCCAGGCGGCGTTCCTGCGCTCGGCCGATATGCTCGACCGGTTCATCGACGGGGTGCTTGCCGAATACGGCCTGCCGCCCGAAAAACTGTTCGTGTTCGGCTTTTCGCAGGGCGCGATGCTGGCGCTGCATCTGGCGCCCCGCCGGGCCGCGCCGATTGGCGGGGTGATCGCCACCTCGGGGATGCTGATCGCGCCCGAACGCCTTGCCGCCGAGGTCAGGGTGAAACCGCCCGTCCTGCTGGTCCATGGCGATCAGGATGCGGTCGTGTCGCCCGCCGCCCTGCCGCAGGCGGCCGAGGCGCTGCAGGGGGCGGGTTTTCCCGTCTATGCCCATGTCAGCAAGGGCACCGGCCATGGCATCGCGCCTGACGGGCTGGGCGCGGCGCTGGCCTTTCTGCGGCAGTTTGCCGGACCCGCGGATACGCCGCGCGACGGATAGCCGGACAGCTCCAGGCTGGCGTGCCCATGGTGAGCGCGCCGGCTCCTGACCCGTCGATACGGGGCGGCTTGCCGGAAATCCCTCGACCGGCAGGGCCCGGTTCGGGGAACGCCGCCATGCCGGACAGCCCTGCCCGCTGCGGGTCGATGCAAGAAAACGTCTCGTCGACCTGCATGTCGGGTCTTGTATGGTTGGAAAAGCCAGATATGGTAGCGGCAATGGGGGCAGGGCGGGTGCCACGCCGCTGCGAAACGGATGAGGTCGGGCAGGGACCAGGGCGACATGGACGGCGATTTCCGGACCCATTTCGTGCGCGAGCCGGCCGGCCATCGGGCAAACGCCGCCTTGGTGCTGAACGCCGATTACCGGCCGCTGTCCTATTACCCGCTGTCCTTGTGGTCCTGGCAGGACGCGGTGAAGGCCGCGCTGCTCGACCGGGTGACGATCGTCGCCGAATATGACGAGGTCGCGCGTTCCCCCTCGATCGAGATCAGGATCCCCTCGGTCGTCGTGCTGAAGGAATATGTCAGACCGCAGAAGCGGGTGGCGTTCACCCGCTTCAACCTGTTCCTGCGCGACGGGTTCCGCTGCCAGTATTGCGGCTCGAAGGGGGAGTTGACCTTTGACCATGTGATCCCCCGCGCCAGCGGCGGGCGCACCACCTGGGAAAACGTGGTCGCGGCCTGCGCGCCGTGCAACCTGAAGAAGGGGGCGAAGCCGCTGGCACGCAGCGGGCTGCGGCTGCGCCGCCCGCCGAAACGGCCAAGCGCCGAGGAATTGCGCAATTTCGGGCGTCGCTTCCCGCCGAACCATCTGCATGAAAGCTGGCTCGACTTCCTGTATTGGGACGCCGAGCTGGAGGCGTAGGACCAACGCGCCATGGGTGCGGGTCAGTGCCATGGGTCCGCTTCCCGCTCGGGCTTCAACCGCGCCGGGCGCCGCCATGGGGTCGCTGAGCGCATACCACTGCTGCAGGAGCAGACCCGCCGCATCGTCTCCATCGACCTCGGCGGGGCTCCTTCATCCTCCGGACCAGTCTATCCCAACCCACCGAAAGCGCTAGGTTTTTCGGACCTTCCTTGGTTGCGAGAACCGTTCTATACTGAGCGGGTGCGCCGATGCCTCGGCCATCGCAGCGCCGAGCGCCCCCGGCTGTCGGGTGGCACTATCGCGCTTGGCCTGATGCGCGGGGTGATGACCTGGCCGAAATCCCGCGGCGCGCAAGAGGTGCTGTTTCACGTCACCTCGGGCGTGGAAGTGGCGCACAGCCACAAGCTGGCCAGGCGGCTGGGATTTGCTTTGGTTGGGGGGGGAGTTATGCGAAATAGAACTAGTGCGCACGCGATAAGAAAACGGCTTGTAAACAGGCATGTAACATGAGCAAAGAAATGATCCGCCGGGCAGTCCGCACATCTTTGTTCCTTGGAATGCTATTTGTTGTGTTTCTAGGCATAGCGTTTTTTCTTAGAGTAGCTATAAATGCGCCACTTGTGATTGTCAACACATTCAGTGCAATCTCAGCAGTGCTGCTGTTCCTTGCGGTCTTTCTTGCGATGTTTGGGTTTTTTCTCCCAGTTCTTGGTGGCTACGCTTACCACAACATAATGTCGGAAAAGGAAAGGCGCACAATTAGCAGATTCTGGATTTGGCGATTCTTATTGGACCTGGAAAATGAAGGCTGCGTGAGCCAAAATGAGGATAGTGCGCCGACCTCTGAGAAAGGCACGAAGTGATGGGAAACGATAGAGAGAGCCAGGAGGTGGGCTTCTACGTATCAGTTTTCGGGATTCAAGGTAGTGTGGGGATAGACATCAAAGAGGGAATCACCGTTTCAGGTCTTTATCAGCTTTCTGCTGGCGCCGCAGGTGCGGCAGAGTTGTCACTCAAGTTTAGGAACATCTGAACAAGGCTGTCGGCTCCGCCGATGCTCCGTCCTGCGCGCTGTCTTTGGCATGAACCGGCTCGTTTGCAGCGATTTTTCCGCTGTCTTGACCGCGTGACCGGCGGCCGCACCGAGTTCGGACGGACTCCCCCTCATGCCAGCAGCCGTCGTCGGACGAGAAACAGGTTGCCGAGGGCGAACGGCGTGAAGCGTTGCGCCCGGTTCTTCCTGAGCCCGCGAAAGCGCGTCTTCGGATACCCGAACCGGACCGGCTCTACCGCCGTCAGGGCTTCGACGGCGACCGCGCCCGCGTCGAACACCTGTTCGCGCTTCATGAAAAACGGGTCGCGCCGCTGGCCAGCGCCCCGCCCCGCACGCCGCGCCGGCGCCGCCCCCATCCCCGGCCATAGCCGGGTGCCGGCCAATCCCGCCGCCGGCCGGCAACCGTCAGGTCGTTCGGCCCCGGGGGCGCGCCTGGTCTTTGCCGGCCCCGGCCTGCTGCACCTGTGCGCCGAACTCGGCCATGGCCGCGATCACCGGTTCGGCGCGCCGCCCAAGGTCGGTCAGCGTGTAGTCGGTCTTTGGCGGGACCGTCGGATAGATGCGCCTGGCCACCAGGCCGCGCGCCTCCAGCGCGCGCAGACGCGCCGCCAGCATGCGCGGCGAGATGCCGACCAGCGAGCGCTGCAATTCTGAATACCGCCTGGTTCCCGACATCAGGTCGCGGAAGATCAGCGTCGTCCACTTGCCGCCAAGGACATCATGGGCCTCGGCGACGGGGCAGTCCGTGGCGCAGCATGTGCCCTCGGCACCCGGTTGCGGAAGTTCCATGCCGCGCCCCCGTTGCAGAGCCAGAGTCAACTATACAATTGGTAGTTACTTCACAAAGTATATCCCGTCAATAGACAGGGGCCATCGCAACCGACGAAAGGACCCGACCCATGACGCGACTGAAAGTTCTCCTGTGGGTGGTTGGCATCTCGCAGATCGTGCTTGGTGCGCTGACCCTCTTCGCGCCGACCTTCTTCTTCGAGACCATGGGGCTCAGCGCACCGCCCGCCGACAACACCTACATGCTGGGCATGCTTGGCGCGCGGTTCCTCGCCTATGGGCTGGGGATGTTCTGGCTGGCCTGCCAGGCGGTGCCGGACCTGTTCTGGATCCGCAACATGATCCTCATCCAGCTGATCGATCTTGGCGCCGGCGCGTTCTATCTTGCCACCGGGGTCATCGGGCTGTCGGTCGCGGCGTTTCCGATGTTCAACGCAACCGTGCTTGCCGTGCTGCTCTATCTGTGGAGCAATCCCGATGGCCAGCGGACACAGGCAGCGCATAGCGGCACCTGACCGACCGGTTGGCGGCGTGCGCATCTGCCGGGGTTGTCACGCCCAAGCCCGCCGCCGGGTCAGCCCGGCGGCGGGGCAAGCACCCCGGCCAGAAACGGCATCGCGGTGGTCAGCGGCGCGGTCACCTCTTCGGCGATCAGCCGGGCGGTGCGGGCGGCAATGTCGGCGGGCATCGCGCCCAGCTCGCCCGCCCGCGCGAACAGGGCGATCCGGCGCGCCATCGGTGGCCCGGGCAACGGCGCCAGCGACACAAGCGCGTGAAAACGCTGCGCGGCAGCATAGCCGAGCGGCGTGATGATGCTCCACCCCTCGCCGGCCGCGGCCATCGCCAGGATCGCGTGATAGCTGTCGAGTTCGAAGCGCTGCGGCAGGCGCAGGGATTGCCGGGCGAGCCAGGCCTCGATCAGCCGGCCCATGGCGTGCCGCGAGGTGTAGTGGATGAAGGGCAGATCGCCCAGCGCGGCCGGATCGACCCCCGGCGCCGCCCGACCCGACGGCAGGACCAGAACGAACGGATCGTTGAGCAGCGGCCAGGCCTCGGCCCAATCGGGGCGCGGGCCGGTCTCGGCGGCGATCGCGATGTCGAGTGCGCGCGCCGCCAGCCGCTCCTGCAGCCGGTGGCTGGCCGCCGTTTCCAGGTGGAAATGACACGCGCCCAGATCGGCCGCCAGATCGGTCAGCAGCCGCGGCGTGACGCCGGCGTCGAAATCCTCGATCACCCCAAGCCGCAGGGTTTCAAGCCCCGAAAGATCGCCCGCGGTCAGTTCGGCCCGGGCGCGGGCGGCCTCGTCGAGAATCCGCTGTGCCCGTCGCAGGAACAGCCGGCCCGCCCCGGTCAGCGCGATCGGACGCGCCGCGCGGTCGAAAAGCGGCGTTGCAAGCGCCGATTCGAGGTTGGCAACCTGCTGGGACACCGATGACGGGCTGGCGCCCAGCCGCCTGGCCGCCGCCGACACCGCGCCTTCTTCGGCGACCGCGACGAACACTTCCACCCCCCACAAGGTGACGCGGCCGGCGCCGCGCGCGACCCGGTCGGGCATCTATTTCTGCAGCTCGGCCAGACGCGCCTGCAGATCGGCAAGCTGGCGGCGGATGTCGGCCAGGCCCGCCTCGGCCTCGGTGCCCGATGTCTCGGCCGGGCCGGCCGGGTCGCGCGCCGGGCTGCGGGCAAATCCGCCCATCATGGTCGACAGGAATTCCTGCTGCTTGCGCTGCAATTCGGTCAGATTGCCCATGGCCGAGGCCACGGGGTTCGGCAACGCCTTCCAGCCTTCCATCATCTGGGACTGGCTTTCGCGCAGCATCTCGAAGGAGGAGGCGAGGAAATGCGGCACGATGGATTGCGCCTGGCTGGTGTAGGAGCGGACCAGATCGGTCAGCACATCGACGGGCAGGACATGATCGCCACGGCTTTCATGTTCGGCGATGATCTGCAGCAGGTATTGCCGGGTCACGTCGTCGCCGGTCTTCAGGTCGACGATCTGCACGGCGCGGCCGTCGCGGATCACGCGGGCCACATCGTCGAGGGTCACATAGTCGCTCGTTTCGGTATTGTAGAGCCGGCGACTGGCATAGCGCTTGATCAGCAGCGGCGGGTCGGTATCGGTCATCGGCGCGGGCTCCGTCTGCGGCGGTGCAGCGAAGCCTAGGCGAGGCCGTGCCGAAAGAAAAGGGCGGCCACGCGGCCGCCCCGATGCCTAGCTGCCCGCGCCCGTGGGCGGTTTCGGGGCTGTCTTGCGCCGTGGCCGTCGGGCGGTGGGTTTGGCCTGCGCCGGCTTGTCCGTCGCTTCGGCCTTGGTCGCGGCCTTCCGGGTGCTGCGCCGTCGCGGCGCGGGTTTGGCGGGTGCGGCGGGTTCAGCGGCCTTGGGCGCAGGCTTGGCGGGTGCTGTCGCCTTCGGCTTTGCGGCCCCGGCCACGGTTTCCTTCACAGCGGCCGGCACGGGCAGGGATCGCGGCTCGGCCGGTGTCGCCGCATCGGTCGGCTGCACGGGTGCCTTGGCATGGGCGTCGAGCAGCACCTCGATGGTTTCGACCTGCGCCCGCTTGGCGACCTCGGCAAAGCTTGCCAGCCTTTCGCCGGCCACCTCGACCGAGGCAGCGGCGAACGCGCCTAACGCGCTGGCGTAGTCCTTGGGCGTTTCGCGTCCGCGCAGCGCGACCTGAAGGTCGGAAAGTGCGGTCTTCGTCCAGGCGCCTGAAATATCGGCCGCGCTGTCGGCGGCACGCAGCGCCACCCGGCTGAGCCTTTCGCCAAGCCGTGCGCTGGTGCGAAATCCTGCCGTCAGCGCCTGCGGGTTCGCGGGTGGAAAGGCGCGCAGGAGTTGGGTGAAGGGGTCAAGGCGGTCGGGTGAAGTCATCTCGGGCTCCGATCTTGGTCCGGTCATCGTCTCGCCCTTGATGCTGCGGTGCAGCATTGCAAGCCGGGCGACCTGGTAGGGCCGGCAGCGCAACAGGAAACGGGCCCGCCGGGGGCCCGTTTCCGGCGAATCAGTCCGCGTCGCGCCTAGTTGGCGGCGCCCTTGGCGGCGGCGGTCATGTCGTCGGTCGCCTTCTTCATCGCGGCGGTGGCTTCTTCGGAGAATTCCTTGCCCGAGGCCATCATCAGTTCCATGGTCTCCATCTGGACGCGCTTGGCGATCTCGGCGAAGGCGGCCATATGCTCGGCGGCCATTTCGGCCGAAGCCGAGGCAAAGTCCGATGCAGCCTTGGAATAATCGGCCGGCTCTTCATGTGCCTTGGTCACTTCGCCAAGCTTGGCGATGGTTTCCTTGGTCCAGCGGGTCGACACATCAGCCGATTCCTCGGCCGCGCTCAGCGCGACGCGGGACAGCCTTTCGCCCAGCTGGGCGGTGTTCTTGAACATGTCGGTCATGGCCGAGAAATCGGTCGGGAAAGCCGACATCATGTCGTTGAAGGTCTTGGTGAAGTCGGGGGTCGCGGTCATCTGCATCTGCTCCTTGGGTATGGCGTTCCGGGCGTTGGCCCGATGTCCAGACAGATAAATGCTGCAGCGCAGCATTTCAAGTCCTTTCTGCAGTGCGGCGGTGCCGGAGGGCCGGTCAGCGCAGTTCGATCCGGACCTCCACGGCGCCACCCCCCAGATCGAAGGCGGCCCGGTCGAAACCCGGCGGCCCGAAGCGGCCGCGCGCGTTGCGCGAACACCCATAGGGTTCGGCGGGCAGGCCAAGCGCACCGGTGTCCAGCGCGCCATCGCCGTCGACATCGTGAAACACGGCGACGGCATAGCGGCCCGGCGGCAGGTCGCGGAACGTGACGGTCACCGCGCCGGCGGCGGCGGGCACAATGCGGCCCTCGACCATCGCGGCGGGGGATGGGAAATCATCCGACGGGCCATGAAGCCCGATCGAAACCAGGCCGCCAGCGCTTTCGAGGTTGGTGACCACGACGCGGATGTCGCCCGCCATCGCCGGTGTTGCGGCCGCCATGGTCGCGGCGAAGAGAAGGGCGCGCAGGGATGTCATCGGTCGTGCCTCCTGTCCGTTGGCATCGCGCCGGGGCGTTGCCGACAGCGTCAGGGGCCGCCTGGAGCCGCTGATTGACATTGTCAAGATTGCGGGTGCGCCGCGCGGGTCAGCGCCCGTGGCTGCCGGCCTTCACATAGGTGCCGGGCGCGGGGTCCAGCACCGGGTGATGCGGGCCGCCGGGTGCCCGGGCCGGCACCTGGGCGCCCGACCGCCGGGCCAGCCAGTCGCGCCAGCGCGGCCACCAGGAGCCCTTGGTAAAGCTGGCCCCGGCCTGCCAGCTATCGGGATCGTCGAGCGGCCCGTCCGAGGTGTAATGGCCATATTTGCCCTTGGACGGCGGGTTCACGATGCCTGCGATATGGCCCGATTCGGACAGGATGAAGGTCTTGTCGCGGCTGCCCATTTGGGCAAAGCCCACAAAGGCCGACCGCCAGGGGGCGATGTGATCGGTTTCGCAGGCGATCGAGACGAGCGGGATCTGGATGTCCTTCAGCCGCACCCGCTGGCCCAGCACCGCATAGCCCGCCTCGGCGAACTCGTTGTCCTGACACAGCCGGCGCAGATACTGCACGACCATCTTGCCCGGCAGATTGGTCGAGTCGCCGTTCCAGTAGAGCAGATCGAAGGCGGGCGGCGCCTGCCCCATCATGTAGCTGCGCACGGCCGGACCATAGACCAGGTCGGGCGCCCGCAGATAGGAAAAGGTGCGCGCCATGAAGTGCGAATGCAGATAGCCCTTGTCGGCGACCTCGCGTTCGATCCCGTCGACGAAGTCGTTCGACAGGAAGACGCCGACCTCGCCGGGATCGGCAAAATCGGTCAGGGTGGTGAAATAGGTCGCCGAGCGGACGGACTTGTCGCCGGTTCGCGCCATGTAGCCGAGCGCGATCGCCAGCGCGGTGCCGCCGATGCAGTAGCCGACGACATTGACCTTGGCCTCGCCGGTGATCGCGCGCACCTGGGCGATGGCCTCGAGGTAGCCTTCGGCGACGTATTCGTCGATGCCGATATCGGCGAATCGCCCGTCGGGGTTGACCCAGCTGACCACGAACAGGGTGAAGCCCTGCTCGGTGATCCAGCGGATCATGCTGTTCGTCTCGCGCAGGTCGAGGATATAGAACTTGTTGATCCAGGGCGGAAAGATCAGCAGCGGGGTGCGGTGCACCGTCTCCGTCCGGGGGGCATACTGGATCAGCTCGAACATCCGGTTGCGGTAGACGACCGCGCCCTCGGAGGTGGCGATGTTGCGGCCGACCTCGAAGGCGTCGCGATCGGCCAGGGTGACCAGCAATTCGCCATCATTGGCCTCGATGTCGCGAACCAGGTTCTCCAGCCCGTCGACCAGCGACTGGCCTTCGGTCTCCACCGCGCGGGCCAGCGCCTCGGGGTTCGTGCCCAGGTAGTTGGCCGGCGACATCAGATCGACCAGCTGGCGGGTGAAAAACGCCATCCGCCGCTTTTCGTCGGGGCCAAGCCCGTCCAGATCGTTGACCGCGCCTTCGATGGCTTCGGCCGACAGCAGATATTGCTGCTTGATGAAGTTGAAATAGGGATGGCTCTGCCATAGCGGGCTGGAAAACCGCTTGTCGGCCGGCGTCCGGTCCTCGGGCGCGCGCAACTCGCCCGACGACAGGGCCTGCTGCGCCTCGACCCAGTGCTTCAGCGACTTGCCCCAATACGACACCTGGTGTTCCAGCATCTTGGCGGGGTTGGTCAGCATCTCGGCCACCATCGCGGCATAGGCGCGCGAATAGAGCGACGGGTTGGGCGCGTGCAGGCCCGGCTCGTGCACCTCGCGCCGCTGCAGGGCCGCGATCAGGCGGGTATTCAGCGCCTCGATCTTCTTGATGTTCCGGTTGAGCCGGTCGAGATTCGTCGCTCCCGTCTCTGGCTCGTCGCCGCTCTCCGCCATATTGCCATTGACCCCGGTTGCCGCGCTTGCACTATATGCGCTCCCTGCCGCCGGGAAAAGCGGCGAACTGGGCAGGGCGGGACGCCTGCCGGGTTGCGCGGCGTCCCCGATAAAGGAGGGGACATGCGCTATCTCGCCGCTTACGACCTGCTGGAGGCGACCCGCGTGACCGGCCAGTGGCTGGGCGCCACGGCGCAGGCGATGGGTTCCTATCCCTGGCTTGCCATGGTGCCGAACCCGGCGATCGCGGCCATGGCCGCCTGGGGCGAGGTGACCGAGCGCAGCTTTGCCCGGATGGTGACGAAGCCCGACTGGGGCATCGATTCGGTGGTCACCGCGGGGCGCGAATACCCGGTTGCGGTGTCGCACATCATCGAAAAGCCGTTCGGCGACCTGATCCATTTCCGGGTCACCGGGCGCGGACCGATGCCGCGCCGCGTGCTGCTGGTGGCGCCGATGTCGGGCCATTACGCGACGCTCTTGCGCAAGACGGTGATCAGCCTCTTGCCCAATTGCGACGTGTTCGTCACCGATTGGCACAATGCCCGCGACATCCCGGTGTCCTGCGGAAAGTTCGATGTCGAGGACTACACGCTTTACGTCGCCGAATTCATCCAGGAGCTGGGCCCCGAGACCAATGTCATCGCCATCTGCCAGCCCGCGCCGCTGACCCTGGCGGCCTGTGCCTGGCTCGCCGAACACCACCCCGACTGCCAGCCGCGCACCCTGACGCTGATCGGCGGGCCGATCGACCCCGACGCGAACGCGACCGAGGTGACCGATTTCGGCAGCCGGGTGACGATGGGCCAGCTGGAACAGGTGATGCTGCAGCGGGTCGGGTTCAAATACCCCGGCGTCGGGCGGATGGTCTATCCCGGCCTGACGCAGTTGACATCCTTCATCTCGATGAACGCGCAGACCCATGCCCGCGCCTTTCGCGACCAGATCATGCGGGTGGCCAAGGGGGAAGGCGCCGATCACGACCGCCACAACACCTTTTACGACGAATACCTCGCCGTGATGGACATGCCCGCCGAGTTCTACCTTTCGACGGTCGAGCGCGTCTTCAAGAAGCGTGAGATCGCGACCAACAGCTTCACCTTGCGGGGTCAGCCGGTGGATATCGGCAAGATCACGGCGACCGCGGTGAAAACGGTCGAGGGCGCCGAGGACGACATCTCGGCGCCCGGCCAGTGCATTGCCGCGCTGCCGCTGCTTACCGGCCTGCCCGAGGCGATGAAGGCCAGCCATGTGGAACCGCATGCGGGCCATTACGGCATCTTTGCCGGCAAGTCCTGGCGCAACAACATCCGCCCGCTGGTGCTCGACTTCATCGACAGCCAGGGCACACCGGCCGAGGTTCGAACCCTTCGGGCCTGAGCACAGTTCGCCGGGGAGACTTCGATGCATCCGGCAATCCGATCGGCAACGGGCGTGGCGGGGCTGGCGGCCATGACCATGGGCGGCCCGGCCCGCGCGCTCGACTGGGAGCTCGCCGATGGCGGGAAACTGACCTTCTATGGTCTGATCAACATCGCCGGTCTGTTCTATGATGACGGGCGGGCCCAGTATGACTATGTCCCCGTCGGCAATTCCAACGCCCCAAGCCGGGCCGGGCTGCTTTGGGCATCGGCCAATGAGGCCTGGGGCGCCCGGTTCGAGTTCCAGTACCAGCCGCGGCCGTCGAGCGCGGTCAGCCAGCGCGACGCGGATGTGACCGACTGGGCGATCGCCAGGACCGATCTGCGCAAGCTTGAGCTCTACTGGCGCCCGGATTTCGGCGCCTTCGCCCTTGGCCAGGGGTCCATGGCAAGCGACGGGATTGCCGAGATCGACCTCTCCGGCACCACGGTTGTCGCCTATAGCAGCGTGTCGGACCCGGCCGGCGGCAACTTCTTCCGGTTCGGTGACGGGACCCTGTCAGAGGTCACCATTGGCGCCACGCTCAGCGATTTCGACGGCAGCCGCCGGATGCGAATCCGCTATGACACGCCGCGCTGGAACGGCCTGCAACTGGCCGCGTCCTATGGCCGGGAGGTGTTGCGGGAAGGCGACGACAGCGACTATGCCGATGTTGCCCTGCGCTATGACGGCAAGACCGATCGCTGGACCTATTCGGCCGGCGCCGGCTACAACTGGAAGATCGGCGACGGCAGCACGACGTCGTTCTGGGCGGCCTCGGGCTCGATCCTGAACAGCGACACCGGCCTGAACGCCACGCTGGCGCTGGGCGCGAACGATGCCGATGCGCGCTATTGGTACGCCAAGCTGGGGCTCAAGCGCGATTTCTGGTCGTTCGGATCGACCGCGCTGTCGGTCGACCACTATGACGGGGCGGGCTTTGTCGCGCGCGGCAGCGCGACCACGTCTTGGGGCATTGCCGCCGTGCAGCGGATCGACCGGGCCGATCTGGAACTCTATGCGGTCTGGCGCAGCTATGGCTTTGACGAAACGGCCGCCAGCTATCGCACCGGCCACGCTGTCATGACCGGCTTCCGCTGGACCTGGTGACGGCCCGGCCGGGATGCCGTCTTCGCGCGCTATACCGGCATGTTGTCGAAATCGCCATCGTCGTCATCGGCGTCCAGGGTTTGCGCCAGCGCCGCGATGTCGGGCGGCAGCGGCAGGCCCAGCGCGCGCATCTCGGCGAGTTTCTCGCGCAGCTGTTCGCGCAGCAGGCCGGCATCCTCGGGCCGTTCGACGATCTTCTGCATCAGCAGATCGACATCCGCCTTGAGGTGTTCGAAGCTCATGGGCAGCGGCCCTCCCCGGCCCGGTTGGCAGCGCTAGACCGCGCAGCGGCGGCAGAACGGCGTGGCCGGCAGCATGTCCAGCCGCTCTTTCGCGATCTCGGCGCCGCATTTCACGCAATAGCCGTATTCGCCATCGTCGATCCGCGCCAGAGCTGCGTCGATCATCCGCAGCTCGCGTGCCTCGGCCGCGCCGAGATGTTCCAGCATCTCGTCATCCTCGCGTTCGCTTGCGCGTTCGGCAAAATCCTTTGGCGCAGGCGCCTCCAGCGTCTCGCGGATCTCGGCGATGTGGGCGATCAGTTCCGCCTTTCGCGCCTCGATCTGGGCGCGGCGTTCCGCGATATTGGCCATGTTGGCTCCCTCCAAGCTGGCGCAGCCTAGCTGAAAGTGGTGAACCGTGCCTTGATCGGCGTCAAGTCAAACGGGACAAAACGCGGCATGGATGCCGCCCAGCACCGTGCGCACCCGGTCGTCGGCGATCGAGTAATAGATCGCGCGGCCCTCGCGGCGCGGCTTGACCAGCCCCTCCATCCGCAGCCGGGCGAGTTGCTGGCTGACATTGGGCTGCCTTGTGTCAAGCGCCTCGGCCAGTTCCGCGACGCTTCTTTCGCCATCGACGAGCAGGCAAAGGGTCATCAGCCGGCCCGGATTGGCCAGCGACTTCATCATTGCGGCCGCATCCTCGGCCCGGGCGGCCATTTCCGCGGACAGGTCCGTCTTGTCGTCGAGCGCCATGGCGTCGCCTCCGGCAGGCATGCATCAAGGGATGACGTAGCATCTCTTGCCATACATATCAATATGACTATGTATCGAGGCAAGCGCGAATCCGCACCCCTTGCCTTGCAGGAGCTTCCATGACCCCCATCGTCACCCCCTTCTTCGACGTGGCGACGAACACCGTCTCCTATGTCGTGCAGGACCCGAACGGCCGCGCCGCGGCGATCGTCGATTCGGTGCTCGACTTCGACTATGCCTCGGGCCGGACCGACACCCGGTCGGCCGATGCCGTGATCGCCTTTGTCCGCGACAACGACCTGACCGTCGAATGGCTGCTGGAAACCCATGTCCATGCCGACCATCTGTCGGCCGCGCCCTATCTGCAGGAAAAGCTCGGCGGCAAGATCGGCATCGGCCGCAACATCACGCTCGTCCAGGACACCTTCGGAAAGATATTCAACGAGGGCACCGCGTTTCAGCGTGACGGCAGCCAGTTCGATCGCCTGTTCGAGGACGGCGACAGCTTTCATATCGGCCAGCTGCGCGGCGACGTGCTGCACACGCCGGGCCACACCCCGGCCTGCCTGACCTATGTGATCGGCGATGCGGCCTTTGTCGGCGACACCCTGTTCATGCCCGATTTCGGCACTGCGCGGGTCGATTTCCCGGGCGGCTCGGCCGAGGCGCTTTATGCCTCGATCCAGAAGATCCTGGCGCTGCCCGACGCCACCCGCATCTTTGTCGGTCACGACTACAAGGCGCCGGGCCGGGCGGAGTTTGCCTGGGAAACGACGGTGGGCGAGCAGCGGGCGAAGAACGTCCATGTCGGCGCCGGCACGACCGCGGCGGAATTCGCCAGGATGCGCACCGCGCGTGACGCGACGCTGCCGATGCCACGGCTGATCGTGCCGTCGTTGCAGGTGAACATGCGGGCGGGCAACATGCCCGAGCCCGAGGAGAACGGCACCACCTACCTCAAAATCCCGCTCAACGCGCTCTGACGGAGGAACCGATGCTGCAACCCGAATGGATCATGGGCCTCGTCGGCGGGCTCATCATTGGCGCGGCGGGCGCGCTCTATCTGCTGGGCAATGGCCGGATCATGGGCGCGTCGGGCATTCTGGGCGGCCTCGTCGATGGCTCGGGCATGGCCAGCGCATCCGAAAGGCTGGCCTTTCTGGCGGGCCTTGTCGCCCTGCCGGCGGTCGCCGCGCTGATCTGGGGCGCCCCCGACACCCATCTGACCGGCGACTGGATCGTGCTGATCGCGGCCGGCCTTCTGGTCGGCATCGGCACGCGGCTGGCCAATGGCTGCACCAGCGGCCATGGCGTCTGCGGCATCTCGCGGTTTTCGATGCGCGGGATCGTGGCCACGGTTTTCTACATCCTGGCCGGCGGGTTGTCGGTGATGCTGTTCAAGCATGTTCTGGGGGTGATCTGATGCTGCGCAACCTTCTTGCCGCCGCCGCCGGCGGCCTGTTCGGGCTGGGGCTGATGGTGTCGGGGATGACCGATACCACCCGGGTCCAGGGCTGGCTCGACGTGTTCGGTGACTGGGACCCGACGCTGGCCTTCGTGATGGGTGGGGCGATCCTGCCGATGCTGATCGCCTGGCAGGTCGCCGAACGGCGGCAGCGGTCGCTGATCGGCACGCCGATCCCGGCGCGGGCCGAACCGCGGATCGGCCGCAATCTGGTAATCGGCTCGGTGCTGTTCGGCGCGGGCTGGGGGTTGTCGGGGCTGTGCCCCGGGCCGGCGATGGCCGCGCTCAGCTATAACGGCGCCGGGGGTTTTGTGTTCATAGCCGCGATGGCGGCCGGCATGCTGGTGGCGGTGCCGGTCAAGGCACGGCTGGCCGCGGCGGCCTGATACCGGGGCACCATGAGCCAAACGCATTGCGCCATGGCGTGACCCTGCCCGGTGCGGGCGATCCGGGCGGCGGCCAATGTGATTGGCGCCGCCGCCCAGGGAGCCTTTTCAGCCGTCGCCGTCCTTCTTCAGCGCCGCGCCCAGGATATCGCCCAGCGATGCGCCCGAAGCGGACGAGCCGTATTGTTCGACCGCTTCCTTCTCCTCGGCGATCTCGCGCGCCTTGACCGAAAAGCCCAGACGCCGCGTCTTCGGGTCGATGCTGGTCACCCGGACATCGAGCTTGTCGCCCGGCTGGAACCGGTCGGGCCGCTGTTCGGCCCGGTCGCGCGACAGGTCGGACCGGCGGATGAAGGATTTCATGCCGCGGAATTCGACCTCGATGCCGCCATCCTCGATCTTGCTGACCGCCACGGTGACGATCGAGCCGCGCTTGACGCCGGCCACCGCGTCGGCGAACGGATCGCCGGCCAGCGCCTTCACCGACAGCGAAATCCGCTCTTTCTCGGTGTCGACCTCGGTGACCACGGCCCGGACCACATCGCCCTTGTGATACTCCCCGATCGCCTGTTCGCCGGCGACGTCCCAGCTGAGATCGGACAGGTGGACCATGCCGTCGATATCGTTGTCGAGGCCGATGAACAGGCCGAATTCGGTGATGTTCTTGACCTCGCCCTCGACCTCGGTGCCATTCGGGTGGGTCTCGGCAAAGACCTCCCACGGGTTGCGCATGGTCTGCTTGAGGCCCAGCGACACCCGGCGTTTCTGGGTGTCGATCTCCAGCACCATGACCTCGACCTCCTGGCTGGTGGAGACGATCTTGCCGGGATGGACGTTCTTCTTGGTCCAGGACATTTCCGAGACATGGACCAGCCCCTCGATGCCGTCGTCAAGCTCGACGAAGGCGCCGTAATCGGTGATGTTGGTCACCGTGCCCTTGTGCACCGATCCGATCGGGAAGCGCGCCTCGACGATCGACCACGGGTCTTCCTGAAGCTGCTTGATGCCCAGGCTGATGCGGTGGGTCTCCTTGTTGACCTTGATCACCTGCACCTTCAGCGTCTCGCCGATCGAAACGATCTCGGAGGGGTGGTTGACGCGCCGCCAGGCCATGTCGGTGACGTGCAGCAACCCGTCCACCCCGCCCAGATCGACGAAGGCGCCATATTCGGTGATGTTCTTGACCACGCCGTCGACGACATCGCCCTCGGACAGCTTGGCGATCACCTCGGCGCGCTGTTCGGCGCGGCTTTCTTCCAGGATGGCCCGGCGGGAGACGACGATGTTGCCGCGGCGCCGATCCATCTTGAGGATCTGGAAGGGCTGTTTCAGCCCCATCAGCGGGCCGGCGTCGCGCACCGGGCGCACATCGACCTGGCTGCCCGGCAGAAACGCCACGGCGCCGCCCAGATCGACGGTAAAGCCGCCCTTGACCCGACCGAAGATCGCGCCGTCGACACGGCCATCCTTTTCGGCGGCCTTTTCCAGCTTGTCCCAGGCTTCCTCGCGGCGCGCCTTGTCGCGGCTGATCACCGCCTCGCCACGGGCGTTTTCGACCCGCTCGAGGTAGACCTCGACGCTGTCGCCGACAGCGATTTCCGGCGCCTCGCCGGGGCTGGCAAATTCCTTCAGGTCGACGCGGCCTTCCATCTTGTAGCCGACATCGATGATGGCCTGTCCGGCCTCGATGGCGAGGACGTGGCCCTTGACGACGCTGCCCTCCTGGGGCGTGTCGATCTCGAAGCTTTCTTCAAGGAGGGCTTCGAATTCCTCCATGCGTGCTGATTCGGACATAGGGTCAGTCGGTTCCTTCGGTTTGGTTTTCGGGCCGGGCGGTTGGTTCCGCCGGTCTTGTTGGATCGTCCAGTCGAACCGGGTCGGCAAAAGCAAAAGGGCCGGCGGTGGAACCCGGCCCAATGCATCTGTCGCCCGAATGAGCCGGGCCTTTATGCCATAGGTTGCGCCGGCGCAAGGGGCTGCGCGCCCACTGCAACCCGGAACGGGCACGCCCGGTCCTGCCTTGCGGCCGCCCGGGCGGGCCGGGGGGCAGCGTGGCCTGGCGGCCGATCAGCCGCGAAAGTCATAGCGCAGCAAATCGGCCCCCCGCGCCTTCAGCCATTGCCGCGCCGCCGCATGGTCCGGGAACAGCGCCCCGACGGTGGCCCAGAAGGCCGGCGAATGATCCATATGCACCAGATGCGCGGCCTCATGCGCTGCGACGTAGTCAAGCACCAGGGGCGGCGCCATGACCAGCCGCCAGGACAGCATCAGACGCCCGTCGGCGGTGCACGAGCCCCAGCGCGACCGCGTGTCGGCCAGCCGCACCGGGGGCGCGGGCCGGCCCAGCCGCGCGGCATGGCGGGCGGTCGCCCGTGCCGCATCGGCGCGCGCCTCGTGGATCAGGAACGCCCGCAGGCGCGCGGCGACGCGGTCGGCCGGACCGCCCACCGCCAGCCGGCCGCCGGTCACCCGCACCCCGCGGCCGGCATCGGCCGCGATGCGCAGCGGCACGTCGCGCAGCGGCAGAACGGCGCCCGGAACCACCGGCGCGCGCGCCGGCAGCTCGGCCCGAACCCGGCGCAGCCATCCTGCCCGGTCGGCCAGAAAACGCCTTGCCT
>DNSZ01000323.1 GCA_003500165.1 Paracoccaceae bacterium
GCGCGGTCCCGTGGTCGGCAGCGGCGAGGAGCCGGTGAACCCAATCCATGCCGAGGATCTGGCCGCGATCGTCGCCGATTGCCTGGCCAGCCCGCCGCCACGGGACCGCGCGTGGGAGGTCGGCGGCCCGGAAACCGTGACCCAGGCGGGGTATCTTGCGCTGCTGCGGCGCTGGCTGGGTCTGCGCCCGGCGCCGTTTCTGCATCTGCCCCGGCCGCTGGCCCGGGCGGCCGGGCGGCTGGGCGACGCGCTGCGGATGGGGCCGGTTTCGGCCACCTTCATTGCCATGCTGGACAGCGGCACGGTGGCCAGGGCGANNGTGGCGGCCCGGCCCGCGCCGGTTTCCCGCTTTGTCCTTCGCCGCCCGGCCGGCACCCAGGATCTGTGGGCGGCCCGGCTTTACCTGCTGAAGCCGCTGATCCGGCTGACGCTGGCGGCGCTGTGGATCGCCTCGGGCCTGTTGGGGCTGTTCACGCCCGCCGCGACCGTCGAGGCGCGGTTGGGGCTGGCCGCACCCTGGCTGATCCCGGCCGCGCGGCTCTTTGGGCTGATCGATCTTGCTATCGCGATGGCGCTGTTGCGCAATTTGTGGCCGGTCCGCCTGGCGCTGATCCAGATCGCCCTGGTGGCGGGCTACACCGCCGGCCTGACCCTGCTGGCACCGCAGCTGTGGCTCGACCCGTTCGGCGGCCTGCTGAAGAACCTGCCGATCCTTGCCCTGCTGCTTGTCCACCTGGCCCTGGCCGAGGAACGCTGATGGATGCCTATCTGCTGCTCAAATGGCTGCACATCCTGTCGGCGACGGTGCTGTTCGGCACCGGAATCGGCACCGCGTTCCAGATGGTGATGGCGATGCGCAACGGCGATCCTGCGGTGATCCATGGGGTCGCCCGGGCGGTCGTCGCGGCCGACTGGATTTTCACCACACCTGCCGGCGTGATCCAGCCCGCCACCGGCCTGGCGCTGGTCTGGCTCTCCGGCACTTCGCTGACGGCCGACTGGCTGCTGCTGACCTATGCCGCCTATCTGCTGGCATTCGCCTGCTGGGCGCCGGTCGTGCTGCTGCAAATGCGCATCCGCGACCTGGCGGCGGCGGCGATGCAGGCGGGCGTGCCCCTGCCGGCCCGGGCACGGCAGCTCTATCGCATCTGGTTCGCGCTGGGATGGCCCGCCTTTCTGGCACTGGCGGGCGTGTTCTGGTTGATGGTAACGAAACCTGATTTCGGTTGAACAACGGGGTCCGCCCATGACGGTCGACGTGAAAGAGTACATCCGCACCATCGCCGATTTCCCCAAGGAGGGGATCATGTTCCGCGATGTGACCACGTTGTTCGGCGACCCGCGCGGGTTCCGGGCGGCGATCGACCAGATGCTGCATCCCTGGGCCGGGCAAAGCATCGAAAAGGTCGCCGGGCTCGAGGCGCGCGGCTTCATCCTCGGCGGCGCGGTGGCGCATCAGTTGTCGATCGGCTTCGTGCCGGTCCGCAAGAAGGGCAAGCTGCCGCACCGAACGATTTCCGAATCCTACGCGCTGGAATATGGCGAGGCGGTGATGGAAATCCACGAAGACGCCGTGCAACCGGGCGAAAAGGTGCTGGTCGTCGACGATTTGATCGCCACCGGGGGCACCGCGATTGCCGGCGTGAAGCTGCTGGAACGCTTGGGCGCGCAGATCGCGGGCTGCGCGTTTCTGGTCGATCTGCCCGATCTGGGCGGCACCGCAAAGCTGCGCGCGATGGGCATCGCGGTGAACAGCCTGTGCGCGTTCGAGGGCGATTGATGCCGACGGTCACGGAGAATGACCGTTGGTATCAGCCGCGGTGGGCGGGTTGCGCTATGGTGCAATCCTTGTGGCAAACGCTCGGAATTGGTTCCAGCAACGCGAAGCCTGGCCGTGTCCGATCGCATGGCAAGGCGCCGTGCCCTGGCCGGCGCGCAGGATTTTCTAGAAAATCCTGCCTGGCCCGAGTTTTCTAGAAAACTCGGGCCCCCATACGTGTCGGCGACGAATGCCAACGGTCATGCCCAATGACCGTTGGTACGCGACGACATTGTCGCTGTGTCCGGCGGGTGGGCGGCAGACAGGCGGGTTGCGTCATGCTCATCGCGCCTTGGTATCAGTCGGGCAGGTCGGCCGCCCAGGGCGGGTCCGCACCTGGCCGGGACACCGTCACCGCAGCCGCCCGGGCGCCAAGCGTCAGCGCGGCGCGCGCCGCCTCGGGGTCGAGCTGGCGCAGGGCCGGCCGGGTCAGCAGGCCGAGCGCCGCCAGCTTTGCCAGAACACCCGCGTTGAAGGTGTCGCCGGCGCCCACCGTGTCGACAATCCGGGTCGCCCGGGCCGGCACCGAAACGACCGAGCCGCCCGTCAGATAGGCGGTCGCGCCATCCCCGCCGCGGGTCACGATCGCCAGCGCCGGGCCACGCGCCAACAGCCGCGCGATGCGCGCCGCCTCGGGGTCGTCGCCGGGAGCGAGCCAGTCGAGATCCTCGCCCGACAGCTTGACGATGTCCGCCCGCGCCAGCATCGCCGCCAGCCGCTGGCGATAGCGTGCGGCATCGGCGATGAAGCCCGGCCGGATGTTCGGGTCGATCATCACCGCGCGCGCCTCTCCGGCCCGGGCAAGCAGCGCCGCATAGGCGTCGGCACCCGGTTCGCAGGCCAGGCTGATGCCGCCCAAGAAGAGCGATGTGACGTGGTCCGGCAGGTCGGGCATGTCGGCCGGCTCCAGCATGCGACCGGCCGAATTCTCGTCGAAGAAGTGATAGCGCGCATCGCCATGGGCAAGTTCGACGAAGGCCAGCGTCGTCGGCCGGTCGGTGCGGATCGCCAGCGCCGTGTCGACGCCGCTGTCGTGCAGCGCGGCTGCCAGCTGGGCGCCGAACAGATCGCGCGACAATCCGGTCAGAAGCCCGGCCGGCACGCCAAGCCGCCCCAGCGCGATGGCGGTGTTGAACACGGCGCCGCCGGGATAAGGCACGAACCCGTCGCGCCCCCGATCGGTCGGGGCCGGGATCATGTCGATCAACGCTTCGCCGCAGCACAGGATCATGCCCGATGGGTGGCAGAAACCGCACCCGCCTACAAGTTCCGCGGCGGGGCTGGGCTGGCGTGCCGGCGCGCCGCGCCCAGGATGCGCGCGGTTTCGATCATGCCCGGCGCGTGCGCCAATGCGCCGGCATCGACCGGCAGCCGCTGGCGCCAGTTCGGGTATTCGTCGACCGTGCCGGGCAGATTGGCCTGGTCGCGCAGCCCCAGCGCATCGGCCGCCTGCACCGCCACCAGCCGCGAGCCGGTGCGGCCGAGGGCGGCATGCAGTGCCCGTGCCGATGTCCCGCCGATCATTGCCTCGAATGCCGCGACCTCGACCGCCCTTTGCGCCTGCTGGCGCGCCGTCGAACGGGCATCGACGATCCCGAGCGCGGCGCGCAGGGCGATGTCGCGGCCGGTGCGCCAGCCCTCCCATGTCGGCAGATCATGGGTCGAGAACGCCGCCAGCGTCGGCGCCGGATAGGCCGCCGGCGGCCGCGGCGCGCCTTCGCCATCCCATTCGAACATCATCAACCGCGAGCCCAGAAGGCCCGAAGCGGCCAGCGCCTCGGACAGGCCGGGCGGCACCAGGCCCAGATCCTCTCCCACCACGGTGCAATCGGCGCGCCACGCGACGATTCGGATCACCGCCAGCAGGGCGTCGAACGGCATCGCGACAAAGCCCCCCGGGACGCCGCCATCGGGCACCCAGAAGCTGCGCATCAGCCCCAGCGCGTGATCGATGCGGATCATCCCGGCATGCGCCATCTGGCGGGCCAGCGTGTCGGCGAAATGGGAAAACCCGTCCGCCACCATCGCCTGCGGATCGAGCGGTGCAAGCCCCCAGGACTGACCCTGCGGGGCAAACGCATCGGGCGGCGCGCCCAGCGTCGTGCCGCGGGCGAACAGCTCGGGCCGTTCCCAGGTTTCGGCGCCATGCGGGTGGGTGCCGACCGCGAGGTCGAGGTAAAGGCCGCGCGCCATCCCCGCCTGGCGGGCTGCCGCCTGCGCCGCGGCAAGCTGGGTTTCCGCCTGCCATTGCGCCCAGGCATGGAACCGGCCGTCGCGGCCCGGATCGGCCGCGGCCATGGCGGCAGCATCGGCATTGCGCAGGGCGGCGGGCCAAAGGTGCCAATAGGGGCCGTGGCGGTCGGACAGCGCCTGATGCCGCGCGAAACGGTCGAGCGCCGCGCCGCCCGCCGCCGCCCAGGCGTCGAAGGCCGGATCGCCGCCCGCGGCCTCGAACGCGGCAAACGCCGCGCGCAGCCGGGCCTGACCGGTCGGCCGGTCGGCCCCGAAGTCGATCTCGGGGCCGGGTGTGCCGAAACGCTCGGGCAGGGCGATATGGGTGATGTCGAAGCGGCCGCGATGCGACGGCATGTAGGGGCTGATCGCGGCGGGGTCGGTGGGAAAGCCGGCATGGACCGGGTTGATGCCGACAAACCCGGCGCCAAGCCCGGCCAGGCCGACCGCCGCATCGCCGAGGTCACGATAGTCGCCGATGCCACCCGTTTCAGCCGACCGAAGCCCGGCCAGCGACACGGTCACCCCCCAGCCTTGGGCCGGGTCGGGCAGCGCCGCCGGTGCGGCCAGCAGATGCACCGGCCGCGCCCCCTGCCACATCCGGTGAAAGCCGATGGGCAGGTCGGGCAGGTCGGCCGGGCCGCGTCCTTCGACCTGTTGGCCGCTTTCCAGCGCGATCCGCCAATCGGCGGCCGGGTCGATCGCCGGGCGCTGCCCGGCCGCCACGACCTGCCAGCCCGGGCGCCGCGGCGCCGCGGCCTGCCAGGCGGCAAGTGCATCTGCCGCCTGCCGCCCGCTGCCCGCATCGATGCCCATCGCCGCCAGCAGGGCGATCTGCGTGTCGGGGCCGGTTTCGTGCCAGACCCGATCGCTGTCGCGATAGCCGGGCAGGATGCCCGCAGCCGTGGCAAGCCGGCGCAGCGCGTCGGTCATGACCGGGCGTCCAGCACGAAGACGGTGACGCTGTCGGCCGGGCAGTCCCACATCGTGCCGTCCGTCGGCACCGGCGCAAAGGACGGCGCCGCGGTGTCGAGCGCGCGCAGCCAGATGCGGCTCTCGGGCGCTGGCGGCAGGCGTACCGCCACCCCGTCGCCCGCATTGAAGACCAGAAACAGCGCTTCCTCGCGCGCCGCATAGGCCGGCGTGCCCGAGGCGGTGCGCATCTCGGCGCAAAGCAGGCGCAGATCGGCATCGTCCCAATCGGCCTGCGCCATCGGATCGCCATCGGCGCGGCGCCAGAACAGATCCTCGATCCGGTCGAGCCGGCGCTCGCGCGCATGCAGAAACAGCCGCTGGCGCAGGATCGGATGGGCGCGGCGAAAGGCGATCATCGACCGCGTGAAATCGAGGAAACCGGCGTCGCCGGCGGCCCAGTCGATCCAGCTGATCGCGTTGTCCTGGCAATAGGCGTTGTTGTTGCCGCGCTGGCTGTGGCCGACCTCGTCGCCGGCCAGCAGCATCGGCGTGCCCTGCGACAAGAGCACGGTCGCCAGCATGTTGCGCCGGCGCCGGTCCCGGGCGGCGCGGATCGCGGCGTTGTCGGTCGGCCCGTCCACCCCCAGATTGTCGGAATGGTTGGCGCAATGGCCGTCGCGGTTGCCCTCGCCATTCGCGGTATTGCGCTTCGCGGCGTAGGACACCGTATCGATCAGCGTAAAGCCGTCATGGGCGGTGACGAAGTTGACCGAGCTGGTGGCGAGCCGCCCCGAATGGTCGAATTGCAGCGCCGAGCCGGTGATCCGGCTGGCCAGTCCGGGCACCTGGCCCGCATCGCCGCGCCAGAACCGCCGCACACCGTCGCGAAACCGGTCGTTCCATTCCATGAAGGGGGGCGGAAAACCGCCCAGCTGATAGCCACCGGGCCCGGTATCCCAGGGCTCGGCGATCAGCTTGAGCGGGGCCAGCAGCGGGTCCTGGCGGATCGCCTGGAAAAGCGGCGCATCGCGGTCAAAGCCGCTATCGGTGCGGCCAAGCGTCGCCGCCAGATCGAAGCGGAACCCGTCGACCCCCATGACACCCGCCCAGTAGCGCAGCGAATCGAGCACCAGTCGCATCACCATCGGATGGCGAAGATCGAGCGTGTTGCCGGTGCCGGTATCGTCGACATAGCCGCGGCCGTCATCGGTCAGCCGGTAATAGCTGCGGTTGTCGAGGCCGCGAAAGCACAGGGTCGGCCCGGTTTCGCCACCCTCGCCGGTGTGGTTGTAGACGACATCGAGGATCACCTCGATCCCGGCCGCATGCAGCCGGTCGACCATGTGGCGAAACTCGGCGATCTGGCCCTCGCTCAGATAGCGCGGATCGGGGGCAAAGAAGCCAAGCGTCTGATAGCCCCAGTAGTTGGTCAGCCCGCGTTCTACGAGGAACCGGTCATTGACAAAGGCCTGCACCGGCAGAAGTTCGATCGCGGTCACCCCAAGCCCGTTGAGGTGGTCGAGCACCGGATCGGATGCGAGGCCGAGAAAGGTGCCGGCTGGCGTGGCGCCCCGGCGCAGCTGGGTCAGACCCTTGACATGGGCCTCGTAGATCACCGTCGCTTCGGCCGGGGTCGCGAGGCGCGGCCCCGGCATGGCGATGGCCGGGCCGGCCTCGACCACGCAGCGCGGCATGAAGGGGGCGCTGTCGCGCGGGTCGAAGGACAGATCGCCATGGCGCGACCCGACGCTGTAACCCATCAGCGCGTCGTCCCAGACCGGATGCCCGGTGATCCGGCGGGCATAGGGGTCGATCAGCAGCTTGTTGGGGTTGAAGCGGTGGCCCTGCATCGGCGCATAGGGCCCCCAGGCGCGCAGACCGTAAAGCTGCCCCGGCCGCAGCCCCGCGATGCGGCCATGCCAGATGCCGCCATCGCGCTCGGTCAGGACGACGCGGCGGATCTCGGTCTGGCCATCCGGGCTGAAAAGACAGACCGCGATCCGGTCGGCATGGTCGGAAAACACCGCAAAGTTGACGCCATCGCCGTCATGGGTGGCACCCAGCGGGGCGGCATGGCCCGGGCCGTCCGCCTCTTCGCTGATCATCGATGCGCGATCGCGGCAAACAGCGCGGCATAGCGGCCCGCCGAGGCGCCCCAATCGACCGGATGGCGCATCGCGTTCTTCTGCATCCGCGCCCACAGATCCGGCTGCCGATAGGTGGCGCACATCCCCGACAGGGCCTGCTCCAGCGCGGTGCGGTCGCCCGGGGCAAAGGTGAAGCCGGTCGCGACACCGATCTTCAGCGCGGCGTCGTTGGCGGCGATCACCGTATCGGCCAGGCCGCCGGTCAGCGCGACCAGCGGCAGGGTCGCATGGCGCAGCCCGTAAAGCTGCGTCAGCCCGCAGGGCTCGAACCGCGAAGGCACCAGGATCGCGTCGCCGCCCGCGATCAGGCGCCGCGACAGCGCCTCGTCATAGCCGATCCGGACCGCGACATTGCGATAGAGATCGCCGGCCCCGCGCAGCGCGGCCTCCAGCGCCGGCTCGCCCGAGCCCAGCACGATCAGCTGGCCGCCCTGGCCCAGCAGTGCGGGCAGCGCGTCGACCAGCAGGTCGATCCCCTTCTGGTGGGTCAGCCGCGAGACGACGACGCAAAGCGGGCCCGGCGCCTGGGGCAGGCCGAATTCGGCGCGCAGCGCGGCCTTGTGGCGCCGCTTGCCGCGCGGTGACCGGAAGGGTGGCGCCCAGGCCTCCAGATCGATGCCGTTCAGGATGCCCGAAACATCCTCGGCCCGGGCGCGCAGCACGCCGTCGAACCCGCCGCCGGTTTCCGGGCGCATCAGCTCGGCCGCATAGGTCGGGCTGACGGTGGAAATCCGGTCGGCCCAGACAAGGCCCGCCTTCAGCGTGCTGATCCGGCCATAGAACTCGAACCCCTCGGAGGTGAAGCCCGCTTCGGGCAGGTCGAGCACGCCCAGCCGGTCGGCCGGCGTGGCGCCGGCGAAAGCGATATTGTGGATCGTCATCAGCGTGCCCGGCGCGCCCTTGGGCATCGCCCCGCGCAGATAGGCCGGCACCAGCCCGGCCTGCCAGTCATGCAGATGCAGCGCCTGCGGGCGCCACCCCGCCGCGCCGTCGGCGGCGATGTCGGTCGCGGCGCGGCACAGGGCGGCAAAGCGGATGTCGTTGTCGGGCCAGTCGCGGCCGTCGGCGTCCTGATACGGGCCGCCCGGCCGGTCATAGAGATGCGGCGCGTCGAGCGCATAGAAGACCCCGTCGCCGGCCCGACCCTGCAGCAGCCGGGCCGGCCCGCCGAACAGATCGTCCCAGCGGCGCTCTGACCTGGTGTCGGCGAGGCCCCCCAGCACCGCGGGATATCCCGGCAGCAGGGTCCGCATCGCGACCCCGCATTCGGCCAGCGCGGCGGGCAGCGCGCCGGCGACATCGGCAAGCCCGCCGGTCTTGATCAGCGGCACGCATTCGGGGGCGACAGAAAGGACCCGCGTCACAGCGCCGCCGCCCTCCGGTCCAGCATCTTCTGGGTGATCAGCGTCACGCCACCCGGGCTGACATGGAACCAGCGCCCATCCTCTTCGGGGTCGACGCCGACCACAAGGCCCTCGGGGATGCGCACACCGCGGTCGACCACCGCGTTGCGCAGCCGCGCATGGCGCCCGACATAGACGTAAGGCAGCAGCACCGAATGGCTGAGCGAGGCGAAGGAGTTGGTGTGCACCATGGTGAACAGCAGCGAATTGCGCACCTGGGTGCCCGAGATGATGCAGCCCCCCGCCACCATCGACGAAATCGCGCTGCCCCGGCGGTGGCGTTCGTCATGGATGAACTTCGCCGGCGGCAGGGTTTCGGAATAGGTCCAGATCGGCCAGTCGCGGTCCCACAGGTCAAGCTCGGGCGTGAAGCCGGTCAGGTCGATATTGGCACGCCAGAACGCGTCCACCGTGCCGACATCGCGCCAATAGGCCGGGGTTTCGGGACTGTCCCGCACGCAGCTTTCGGCAAAGCGATGCGCCATCGCCTTGCCGTTCCGGACGATATGCGGGATCAGATCATGGCCGAAATCGTGGCTGGAATCGGGGTTGTCGGCATCGGCCCGCAACAATTCGCGCAGGAACCGCCAGCTGAAGACATAGATGCCCATCGAGGCCAGCGCGCG
>DNSZ01000283.1:0-425 GCA_003500165.1 Paracoccaceae bacterium
CTGTCCGCGCCGTTGACACCATGCGCGCCGCATGCGACCCCAAACGCCTGCGCATGCGCATGGGAGAGCGATGATGCCCGATGGAATGAAGCTGATCCTTGCAGCCACTGCGATCGCTCTGATCTCGGGTTGCGCCTCGGCACCCAGCCAAACGCCGGAAGCCCAGATCGACCCCGAATCCTGCGGCGGTGGCCCGGAGGAGGCGCGGCGGGCTCGGGAAGCCGGTCGCTGCCCGGTTTAGCGACCGCATCGCGCGGCGCGTCCGCCGACCTTTTCCAGGNNCTGCGGTGCCGTATCGGTGATCGCAGGGATGGCGGCGCGGGCCGATGCCGTTGCTGCCGCGCGGCTGCTTCGTCAGCCCGGCCCATCGGCATCGCGTGTCGCCAGCGCCCGGGCGAACAGACCCGGATCGACATTGCCGCCGG
>DNSZ01000283.1:482-15078 GCA_003500165.1 Paracoccaceae bacterium
GCCGCAGGAACGCCAGCGCCATGGCACGCAGGCATTGCGCATCGCTGACCACGATCCCCGGCCCGCAAAGCCGTGCGAGGATCGGAAAGGTCAGCTTGCCCGGCGCCGGCGTCAGGATCGCGTCGCACAGCCCGCCCGCCAGCTGCGCGTTGCGTTCGATCCGGCCCGAGGCGAGCGAGCGGGCGGTGTCGTCGAACCCGTCTGGTTTGCGGGACGGAGCGGACCTTTTTACATTTGCCCGAAACGTCCGCTGTCGCTTGGTCGCGAAACCGATCACTTTTGACACAGGTTTTCAGGTCCTTTGAGATCAGCGGCTTAGCAATCTCAAAACCCTGTCGCAAAACGTGGGGCTGTCTCAGCTCTATTCGAGCACCGCTTTTCTAAAGTTCCAGAAGCTTTACCTCCCGAGCTTTGACGGCTGCCAGGAACAACCTGTCATCAGCTTTGAACTTGAAGAGGAAGGTCGGGGCCGAGTGCAAACCGACGCCAAACTGCTGTTCGCGTGGCTGGATTTCGTCCATCTTTTTGATGACCTCGAAAGCGGCTGCGGCTTTGTCTGGTTCATGATAGAACATGGCCTCTTCGTCCATCCAAGTATACGCGATTAGCTGTGCCGAGGTGCTACCGGAATGTTCAAACAGGCGCTCCAAAGCAAGCAGCGCCGCGCCGTTCGCGTCGGTGAAGCCGTCCTTGGGAAGGCGTGACAAGAGTGTGGACGCCATGCGCTTCCAGGCGAGAACTGATTTCTCTATTCTGTTGCCCATAAAGAAGGCAGCTGCGACGGCCGAGTATGGGATCAACCCTAAGACCTCATAGGCGACCATTGGCCAATCCGCACCAGCTCCGAAGTCAACTTCATATGCTGCTGCGTACTTGTCGCGGTCAAAATCGCGTAACTTCCAACCGACAGTGTCCTCAAACAGCTCTGAGTCATAATCCAGAGCCGTATCGAAGACTGCCACCGCGTCTTCAGAGAACAGCGCTTTCCCATACCTATCTTTGATCATGTTGCCAGCATCACGGATGTAGCGCGTCAGCGCAACGTGATGTCAAGGCGGGATCCTGTCGTCGCCAAGCTCGATGCCCGCGACGTGCCGCATCACCTCGCTGTCGTACAGGCTCTCCTCGGCCATCGGAGGCTCTGCCGTCAGAACGGGCGGCCAGGACCATCAGCAGCGTGGCAAACAGGCCGATGGAAAAGAACAGCGTGCGCCACGGCACCCAACCCAAGGCATAGGCCGGGACGTAGAGGATGCGGGCGCCCAGATAGACCCAGGCACAAGCCGCGATGAAGCCATTCGACGCCCCCGAAAGGGTGACGGCCACAACCGCGATGGTGAACAGCATCAGCGCCTCGAAATGGTTCTGCAGCGCTCGGATCAGCCAGCCGGTGCGGGGGGAGACCTGCCCGGCCAGGGGCTTGCCCATGCTGGCACGGTCGCGCGGCGACATGGTCTTGGCGATCCCCACTTCGAGGTTGGTGGGAATCGCGATCAGCGCGAACTGAACGAATTCCAGCAGCGGCGCCAGGGCACGGACGGTACGCTTGGGCGGCACTGGCGATCCTCCTGCGGGGCGCGGCAAGGTTTGTGCGGAACGCGGCCACGGATCAAGCCCCGGTTGCCGCGGGACCGGCCGGCGCGCGGTATGCGGGGTTGACGGGCGGCGCCTGGCGCTACAGCATTCCCAGCGCCCGGGCGAACAGGCCCGGATCGACATTGCCGCCGGTCGCCACCGCGATCACATCGTCGCCCGCAACGGCATCGGGGTGAAACAGCGCCGCCGCCAGGGCCGCCGCCCCGCCCGGTTCCAGCACGATCTTCAGCCGCAGGAACGCCAGCGCCATCGCGTGCAGGCATTGCGCATCGCTGACCACGATCCCCGGCCCGCAAAGCCGTGCGAGGATCGGAAAGGTCAGCTTGCCCGGCGCCGGCGTCAGAATCGCGTCGCACAGCCCGCCCGCCTGCTGCGCGTTGCGTTCGATCCGGCCCGAGGCGAGCGAGCGGGCGGTGTCGTCGAAGCCCTCGGGCTCGCAGGGCCGGGCGCGCAGCCCGGGCGCGCGCGCCTCGAGCGCCAGCGCAATGCCCGCCGTCAGCCCGCCGCCACCGCAGCAGACCAGCACGTCGGCGCGGGCCACCCCTGCCTCGGCCGCCTGGGCGGCAATCTCCAGCCCGGCCGTCCCCTGCCCCGCGATCACCTGCGGCTCGTCATAGGGCCGGATCAGGGTCAGGCCGCGCTCGGCGGCGATCCGTTCGCCGACCGCTTCGCGCAACACGCCGCCGGCGCGGTCATAGAGCACCACCTCGGCGCCCATCGCCCTTGTGTTGGCGATCTTCAGCGCCGGCGCGTCGGCGGGCATGACGATCACCGCCGGCGCGCCCAGCTCGGCCGCCGCCCGGGCAATGCCCTGGGCATGGTTGCCCGAGGAATAGGCGATCACGCCGCGGGCACGGGTCGCCGGGTCAAGCGCCGAGATCGCCGACCGGCCGCCGCGATACTTGAACGAGCCGGTATGCTGCAGGCATTCGGCCTTGACCCAGACCCGCCGGCCCGCGATCGCATCCAGGAACGGCGAATGCAGCAGCGGGGTCTGCCGCACATGGCCGGCAATCCGCGCCGCTGCGGCCTCGATCAGCTCGATATTCATGTCAGCCCCTCCAGAAAGGCGTCGATCAGGCGCACCGCCTCGGGTTCGTCCAGGAACGGCACATGGCCGCGGTCGGGCACCTCGGCATACAGCATGTCGGGATGGATGGCGCGCATCCGCTCTGCCGTTGCGCGCGACAGGATGTCGGAGTTCTCGCCCCGCAACAAGGCCAATGGCATGTCCTTCAGCGCCTCGAACAGCGGCCAGATCTCGGGCAGACTGCCGCCGGCCGATTGCGCCATCATTGCCTGCCGCAGCGCCGGGTCATAGCGCAGGTCCAGCCCTTCTGGTCCCTCTTTCCAGACATTCGTCGCAAAAACCCGCCAGCGGCTCTGCGAGACGCCGGGAAACCGGTCGGCCATGGTCGAATAGAGTTGCCGCGCGGCATCGTCGTAATCGGTAAAGCCGGGTGGCTGCCCGACATAGCCGAAGATATTTGCCAGCCCGGCCGGATCGACCGACGGCCCGATATCGTTCAGGCAAACGCCCAGCAGGCGGTCGCGATGACCCACCGCCAGCGTCATCGCTATCAGCCCGCCGCGCGAGGTGCCGAGAATCGCCGCCCGGTCGATGCCGAGATGATCGAGCAATTCCAGCGCATCCTGGCTTTCCTGCAGCACCGTGTAGTTCCGGTAATCGGGGTCGTAATCGGACAGGCCGCGGCCGCGGGAATCGAGCCGGATCACCCGCCACGGCCCGGCCAGCCGCTCGGCCACCGGGTCGAAATCGGCCATGTTCCGGGTCAGCCCGGCAAGGCACAACAGCACCGGCCCCGCGCCCTCGTCGCGATAGGCCAGCCGCAGCCCGTCGGCGGTGTGGAAATACCCCAGCATCGGCGCCGCCCGCCCGGCTAGGCCCGGACGGCCAGCGCGGGCACGCCAGCCAGGCTGTCGATCACATGGTCGGGTCGCCAGGGCAGCCGGTCGACCGGGGCACCGGCCCGGTTCACCCAGGCGGTGGCAAAGCCATAGCCGGCCGCGGCGGCGGCGTCCCAGCCATTGGCCGAGACGAACAGCACCGCATCGGGCCGGGTGCCGAAATGGGCGCCGACCAGATGATAGACGCGCGCATCGGGCTTGAACACGCCGACCCGTTCGACCGACAGCACCGCGTCGAACGCGCCGCCGATCCCGGCCGCGGCGATGGCGGCATCCAGCATGTCGGGCGTGCCATTCGACAGGATCGCCGTGCCAAGGCCCGCCGCGCGCAGCGCCGACAGCGTCGCCGGCACCTCGGCATAGACGCCCAGATTGCGGTACAGCGCCAGCAACCGGTCGCGCAGCGCGGCGTCGCCCGACAGCCCGGCGGCGTCGAGCGCCCAGTCCAGCGCCTCGGTCGTGACGGTCCGGAAATCGGCATGCGCCCCGGTCACCGCCCGGATCCAGCTGTATTGCAGCTGCTTTGCCCGCCAGTCGGCCGACAGCGCGGGCCATTTCGCGGCAAACCCCGCCTGCCCGGGCTCGGCCGCCACCGCCCGCGCCGCCGCGTCGACATCGAACAGGGTCCCATAGGCATCGAACACGCATAATTCGATCGGCATCGCATCCTCCCCACCGCCCGATTGCCACAGCAGGGCCGGCATGGGTATAGGAAAACACGCCGCGCGGGCGTCATGGCGAGGGGAGGCGATGGTGAAAAACGGTTCCAAAGCGCGGCACAAGCTGGCCATCGGGCTGTGCCTGGTGCTGGCGGCCTGCGGCACCAGCTACGAGATGCCGGTGACCGGCGCCGACGACGAAGCTGCCGCGCGGCAGGCGCTGGCCCAGGGCGAAACCGCTGCCGGTCCCACCCTGTCGCCGGCGGCAGCGATGGCGACTTTCCGGCGTGCCACGGCCCGCACCGAACCCGCGGCCGAGGCGTTCTGCCGCCAGCGCATCGATCCGTCCCGGCGCGCGACCTGCGATGTCGAAATCCGCATCGACCCGCGCGACAGCGACCAGCCGAACGCCTATCAGACCTATGAGGACGGGCGGCCGGTGATCGCCTTCAACAAGGCCTTCATCAACGACATCCGCAACGAGGACGAAGTCGCCTTCGTCATCGGCCACGAGATGGGCCACCACATGGCTGCCCATATCGACAAGCGCCAGGGCCAGGCAGTGGCCGGTGCGCTGATCGTCGGCGCGCTGGCCGGGATCGCGGGCAACGCCATCGACCCCGACATGTCGGACCAGGCGATGCGGCGCACGATCGGCGCCGGCATGGCGGTGGGTGCCCTGGGTGGCAGCCGCGCCTATTCCCAGACCTACGAGCTTGAGGCCGATACGATCGGCGTCTACATCGCCCTGGCGGCGGGCTACGACCCCGAGCGCGGCGCGCGCATCTTCGCCCGCGGCGCGGCGGCGCGAAACCCCGACGGTTCGCTCAATTTCCTGGCCACCCATCCGCCCAGTGCGCGGCGCCTGGCGCAGGTGTCGGCTACCACGACGGCGGCGCGCGCGGGTCGGACCAACTGAAACGGAACAAGACCGTTATCCGACCTCGCCCCGCCGGGCGACCCGTCGATCCGGCGGCGCGTCTGCCGACAGCGGGCGAATTGCGCCTCGCGCCGCCGATTGCTAAGCCGCAGGCAAGCTCCAAGGAAACCGGCCCATGCCCGTGATCACCTGCATCGACGACCTGAAGCGTCTGGCCCGCCGCCGGGTGCCGCGGATGTTCTGGGACTATGCCGAATCGGGCAGTTGGACCGAACAGACGTTTCGCGACAACACGGCCGATTTCGCGCGGCTGCGGCTGCGCCAGCGGGTCGCGGTGGACATGACCGGGCGCAGCACCGAAAGCACCATGATCGGCCAGCAGGTGGCGATGCCGGTGGCGCTGGCGCCGGTCGGTCTGGCGGGCATGCAACACGCCGATGGCGAGATTCTGGCGGCCCGTGCGGCCCAGGCGTTTGGCGTGCCGTTCTGCCTGTCGACGATGTCCATCGCCTCGATCGAGGATGTCGCCGCGCACACCCGGAAACCGTTCTGGTTTCAGCTCTACACCATGAAGGATCAGGGGTTTCTTGGCGATCTGATCGCGCGCGCCCGGTCGGCGGGCTGTTCGGCCCTGGTGATCACCGTCGATCTGCAGATCCTGGGCCAGCGCCACAAGGACCTGAAGAACGGGCTGAGCGCGCCGCCCAGGCTGACGCCAGCGGTGATCGCCGACCTTGCCACGAAATGGCGCTGGGGCTCGGCCATGCTGGGCACAAGGCGCCGCCAGTTCGGCAATATCGTCGGCCATGTCAGCGGGGTATCCGACCCGTCCTCGCTGATGTCGTGGACGGCCGAACAGTTCGACCCCTCGCTCGACTGGGACAAGATCGCCCATCTGGCCGAGCTTTGGGGCGGCCCGGTCATCATCAAGGGCATCCTCGATGCCGAGGATGCGCGGCGCGCGGCCGAGATCGGCGCGACCGCGATCGTGGTGTCGAACCATGGCGGCCGGCAACTTGACGGCGCGCTGTCGTCGATCCGCATGCTGCCTGCCATCCTCGATGCCGTGGGCGACCGCACCGAGGTGCATCTCGACAGCGGCATCCGCTCGGGACAGGACGTGCTGAAGGCGCTGGCGCTGGGGGCGCGGGGCACCTGGATCGGGCGCGCCTGGGTCTATGGGCTGGGGGCGATGGGACAGGCCGGCGTGACCCGCGCGCTGGAGGTCATCGCCAAGGAACTCGACACCAGCATGGCGCTGTGCGGGGTGCGCCGGGTCGGCGACTTGTCGCGCGATGTCCTGCTGGTGCCGCGCGATTTCACCGGCGACTGGGGGTGACCGATGGATGCGGCGGTTGACGACCGCGATCCGGGCGCCCCGGTGCCGGGTTGGACGCCGCCGCCCCGGCCCGACTGGTCGGTGCGCGAGGGGCGGCTGGCGCGGCTTGAACGGCTCGACCCCGATCGCCATGGCGCCGAGCTTTTCGCCGCCAACCGGGCAAGCGACGCGATCTGGGACTACATGCCCTATGGGCCGTTCGACCGGCGCGACGCCTATGTCGACTGGCTTGGCTGGGCGGCGGGCCAGGACGACCCGCGGTTCTATGCGATCCGCGACCGCGGCACCGGCCGCACCGCGGGGGTGGCGAGCTATTTGCGGATCGCGCCCGAGGCGGGCTCGATCGAGGTCGGCCACATCGCCCTGTCGCCGGCGCTGCAACGCAACCCGGCGGCGACCGAGGCGATGGCGCTGATGATGGGCTGGGCGTTTTCGGCCGGCTATCGGCGCTATGAATGGAAGTGCAACGCGCTGAACTGCGCCTCGCGCCGCGCCGCCGAAAGGCTGGGCCTGTCCTATGAGGGCGTGTTCCGCCAGGCCGCGGTGATCAAGGGGCGCAACCGCGACACCGCCTGGTTCGCCGCCATCGACGCCGAATGGCCGGCGCTGCGCGCGGCGTTCGACACCTGGCTCGACCCGGCGAATTTCGATGCGCAGGGCCGCCAGCGCCGGCGCCTTTCGGATCTGACGCGGCCGATCCTGGTCGCCCGCGATCCCGCCTCGGCCGCCGAGACCAGCCCGGTGCGCGCCTAGTCCGGCAGGTCACCAGGTCGCGGAATCCCGATCCAGTCGCGCGGTGGGTCGATGACCCCGTCGATTTCGGGGACGAAAGACCGGAGCATCATCGGGCCGCCCGGCAGCCGCCATTCCGGCGGATCATAGCCCCCGCTGCCGGTCGAGCTTCCCCAGAAACTGCCCGGATCGATGGCGTCGCATTCCGCCGGCAGCAGAGCGCCGGGATCAAGGATGTTGATTACCGGCGCCGGGCCCGCGGTGGCGGCCGCCTCGGTCGTGCCGTCGGCGAACAGGCAGTTGAACGTGGCCTGGGCGCGGGCCTCGGCGGCGGTTTCCGGGCAGTCCACCGCGACTGCAGCATCGGGCGGCCCCGGTGTGGTCGGCACTGTCACCTTGTAGCGCCGACTGGTGCCGTCGAGGGCGGTCTCACGGACATCGATCTCAACATTGCCATTGCGGTCACGCGCGTAGTTCCGCTCTACCATCGAGCCGTCCGGGTTGACGACGCGCTCATAGGCCTCGACGACCCTGCCCTTATCGTCGAAGACGTACTTTCCTTCGAAAACGATCTCTCCGTCCGGTCCGGTTTCGGTTCGCTCTCCGTTTACGATCTGGCCGTCGACCTCCTTGTGGCGCGACACGATCTTGGAACCGCTTTTGTGTATCGCCTCGACCGTCTCCTCGTTTCCGTCCGGATAGCCTTCCTCCAGAGTGATCTTGACCGAAGTATCGCTGTCGGCGAACGCGCGCCGGGTCGTCCGGCCGTGCGCTTGGCGGAAACCCTTCGCACTGGGTTGCCCGTGTTTGGGCGGATTGCTGACGGTGCAGGCCGTCGGAAAACGCAGCTCGGTCGCCGTCAGCGGCGGGCCGGCCGGTCCCGGCCCGCCCATCCTTTTGAGACACAGAACGGCGCGATCGCCCTGTCGCCCCGCCTCCCCCAGCGAGGCGGTCGCAATTGCGAAGCCACAGCCGCCCAGCGCCTGAAGGTCGATACCGCCCAGCGCATCGGCCATGCCCTGCAATCCCCGTGGCTGGCCTGCCCCCGCAAGTGCCGAGCAAAGCCCGGCGACCCGCACAGCAACCGGAGTCCCGAAATAGCCGAGGCTGTCAGCGTCTAGCACAATGGCGGGGAACGTGCCCGCCGGAACCGGCGCCGCCCGGGAACGGGCAGCGGCAGCGTTGCCGGCGACCAGCGCACCGAACAGGCCATGGTCGTGAAGACCGGCGAGCAGCGCGCCCGGATCGGCTTTGGTGCAGGCCTGGCTCACGGCAGCCAGACCTTCGATGCAGGCGGTATCGGGCAGCGCCTTCGCCGCATGCGCGATCAGCGGGCAGGTGCCCAGTCCCAGCAGCGCCGGCTTTTCCAGCGCCATAGTCAGGTTGTCCATCGCCGAGGCACCCCTGGCCTGGCGCAGCGCCCCAGTGCCGAACGCGTCAAGCCATGCTGCGCCATAGCTGTCGGTCGGCCAGGCTTGCAGCGCCGCGTCGATATGCGGGCCCAGATCCTGATAGGCGCGGACGATCTGGGAATGGCCGGTGTATTGAACGGCGTCGAGCACCAGCAAGGCCGGGTTCCAGGTCGCGATCAGCGCGGCCTCAAAATTCATGTCGGGATCGGGCGATGCCGCCATCGAATGCCAGAACCCGGCAATCGCCCGGTCCCAGTACTGCAGCTGGTCGAAATCGATGCAATAAAGCGCCTTTGCCATGTCCGACAGGGCGGCAAGCGCGTCGGTGAAATGCGCCTCTGCCGCCTGGCGGTTCGCCGGCAGGGCGCGGATACCGGTCATCAGGGCCTCGCCGTGCTGCTGGATCAGCATGTCGGCACGGATGTCGTGCGAGCACATCGCGTGGCCGGCCAGGGCCGGCATGACCGACCGGCTGCCGCGCATGCCCGGCCGCTCGGCGGCGGCGAGTTCGGTGTCGAGCCGCGCCCACCAGCCAGGCAGTGCCGAGATCGTGAAACCGCCCTGCGCCGTGTCCGCGCCGATGATCGCACCCGGCGCCCCGGGCCCGGCAGCCATCGGGGATGCCGTGACATCGAAGGTGAAGCGTCCGATCCCGGCAGGGCGGAGCCGCGTGGCGACAGTGACCTCTTCGTCCGGTGCCAGCGGGCCGACGGCGACCGGCGCCCCGAACGCCCGGCCGGCGTGGTAGAACTGCACATCGGCCTCCGCGACGGCGACCGGACCGGCGTTCCGGACCCGGGCACGCAGGGTCACCGTCCTGCCGGGAACCGGTTCCGTCGCGTCGGCGTCGAGGCCGATGATTCGCAGTCCCGCGGGCGCGGCGACCGGTTCCTCGGCCGCGCCGGGGGACACGGCGACGACGGACATTGCGGCAACAGCGGCAAGTGCCCCGATCCAGGCAGACCGTGCCCTCATGACCCACATGCTGATCTCCTTTCGTCCCGACGCTTGGTGCAGACTGCACGGGTTGCGGGGCCGACGCATTAACATGTGTCAAGCCGCAGCCACAGGCCGGTATGCGCTAAACGAAACGGTAGGGCGGGTTGCATTCGGCACCGGCGCGGACGAGATGGGCAACATCCGATGGAGGCCGCCGATGCCCGAACCGCGCCCCGAAGTGCTGGACTTCCTGCTGACCCGCCGGTCGCGGCCAGCGAAGACGCTGGCGCCGCCGGCACCCGACCGCGCCGAGGTCGCGCTGCTTCTGACGGCGGCGGCGCGGGTGCCCGACCATGGCAAGCTGGAACCCTGGCGGTTCGTCGTCCTGTCGGGCGGTGCGCTGCCCCGGCTGGCCGCGCTGATCCGCGAATTGGGCGCGGCGCGCGGCGAAGCCCCCGATGCGCTGGAAAAGCTTGCCGGCGGCTTCGCCCGGGCGCCGCTGATCGTCGCCGTCGTGGCCGTGCCCAAGCCGTCGCCGACGATCCCCGAGATCGAGCAGACCCTGTCGGCCGGCGCGGTCTGCCTCGGCCTGGTGAACGCCGCCCTGGCCGCGGGCTGGGGGGCGAACTGGCTGTCGGGCTGGCCGGCGCTCGATCGCGGTTTCCTCGATCGCGGGCTTGGCCTCGGGCCGGCGGAATGGGTGGCGGGTTTCGTCCATATCGGCACCGAAACCCGGGTGCCGCCGGAACGGCCGCGCCCCGACGTGTCGGGCCTGACAGACTGGGTGACGGCATGATCCCGCGCGCCATCGGCCTGGCGCTGGCACAGGCCTTCGACCCGGCCTTTCGCAGCGTTCTGCTGCGCGGGCTTGGGCTGACACTGCTGCTGCTGCTGGCCTTCTATCTGGCGCTGGTGTTCGGGCTCGGCTGGCTGCTGCCCGACACGGTCACCCTGCCCTGGCTGGGCGAGGTCGGGTTTCTTGACGATCTTGCCATCGGTGCGGCGCTGATCGGCCTGACCGTGGCGTCGGTGTTCCTGATGATCCCCGTCGCCTCGGCCTTTACCGGGATGTTTCTGGAAGAAATCGCCGGCGCGGTCGAGGCGCAGCATTATCCCGGCCTGCCCCCGGCACCGGGGCCGGGCATGGTCGAGACGCTGGTCGACAGCCTTCAGTTCCTGGCCGTGCTGCTTCTGGCCAACCTGCTGGCGCTGGTGGTCTATTTCGCCTCGACCCTGCTGGCGCCGGTGATCTTCTGGCTGGTCAATGGCTACCTTCTGGGGCGCGAGTATTTTCAGCTGGTCGCGATGCGCCGGCTGGGCAAGGCGGGCGCCAGCCGGCTGCGGCGGCGCCACGCGATGACGGTCTGGCTGGCCGGCACGCTGATGGCGATCCCGCTGACCATCCCGATCATGAACCTGATCGTGCCGGTGCTTGGCGTTGCCGCCTTCACCCATATCTATCATGCGCTGGCGCGCGACGCGGGTCCTGCACGCTGACCGTGCCGCCGCCCGCCCGGCCGAAAGGGAGAAAGCCGATGTCGCCACGACCGATCAGCCCGGCGCTGAAACAGACGCTCGAACTCGGGCCGCCGATCCTGTTCTTCGTGGTCTATCTGTGGCTGCGCGACAAGAGCTTCACCATCGCCGGCACCGCCTATGACGGCTTCGTCGTCGCCGCGGTGATCTTTGTGCCGGTGCTGCTTGCGGCCATGGCGGCGCTGTGGCGGCTGACCGGCCGGCTGTCGCATCTGCAGGTGGTGACGGTGGTTCTGGTCGCGGTGTTCGCCGGGCTGACCTTGTGGTTCAACGACGAACGCTTCTTCAAGATGAAGACGACGATCGTCTATGCGCTGTTCGCGGGGCTGCTCGCCACCGGGCTGTTGTTCGGGCGTTCCTGGCTCGCATGGACGATGGGCGAGTTGATCCCGATGACGACGCGCGGCTGGATGGTGCTGACCCGCCGGCTGACCCTGGCCTTCGCGGTGCTGGCGGTTGCGAATGAGCTCGTCTGGCGCAACATGTCCACCGATGCCTGGGTGATCATCGAAACCTTCGTCTTTCCGATCGCGCTGATGGCGTTCCTGTTCGTCACCATTCTGGGCCTGAAGGACGAGATCGAGCAGGACGAGACCGGGTAGCCCTTGGCGCCATCCGCGCGGCGCGGGCCTTGCGGCCCGGCGCTGAATTGACAGGGCGGCGGCGGCGCTTCTAGGGTTTCCGCCCGGCGGCCCTGTCGGCCCGCTGCCCTGCCGCTGCGACGAGGACAAGGTGAGCGCTTACACACCCCTGACCCCGGAAAGCCTGCCGCAGCGTCTCGCGGGCCTTTCGCCCATGGCCAGGGCCGTGGGCGGCCCGCCCGAAAGCTGGCGCGTCTGCGAGGTGGGCGACGGCAACCTGAACCTGGTGTTCATCGTCGAGGGTCCTGCCGGCTCGGTCATCGTCAAGCAGGCGCTGCCCTATATCCGCCTTGTCGGCGACAGCTGGCCGCTGCCGCTGAAACGCGCCTATTTCGAATACAACGCGCTGATCCGCCAGGACGCGGCCGATCCCGGCATCGTGCCGGCGGTGCTGCACTTCGACGAGGATCAGGCGCTGATCGTGATGGAGCGTCTGACGCCGCACATCATCCTGCGCGGCCAGACCATGGCCGGCCGCAAGGTCGCGGGGCTCGGCGCGACGATGGGCCGGTTCTGCGCCCGCACTGCCTTCCGCCGGTCCGACCTGGCGATGGACCCGGCGCAGAAGAAGGCCGATGTCGCGCTGTTCAGCGGCAATGTGGAACTGTGCGACATCACCGAAAAGCTGGTTTTTACCGATCCCTATTTCGCGGCCGAGATGAACCGCCACACCGCCCCGCAGCTCGATCCCGTGGTCGCCGAGCTGCGCGCCGATACCGCGCTGAAGATCGAAGCCCAGCACCTGAAGCGCGCCTTCACCGCGCGGGCCGAGACGCTGTGCCATGGCGATCTGCATGCCGGCTCGATCATGGTGACGGGCGACAGCGTGCGGGTGATCGACCCCGAATTCGCATTCTACGGGCCGTTCGGTTTCGATATCGGGATGCTGGTTGGCAACTACCTGATGGCCTGTCACGCGATGCCGGCCCATATTCCCGATCCGGAGGCCTGCGCCGGCTATCAGGACTGGCTGCTTGGGGTCGTGCGCGACAGCTGGACGGTCTTTGCCGATACCTTCCGCGATCTGTGGGCGCGCGAACGCACGGGCATCCTCTATCCGGCCGCGCTTTACGAAGATCAGGGCCAGCCCGGGGCCAGCGCCGCGGCGTGCGACCAGTTGCTGGCCGAGATCTTCGCCGACATGCTGGGTTTCGCGGGGATCGAGATGCACCGGCGCATTCTGGGCCTCGCGCATGTCGCGGAGTTCGACAGCATCGCCGACCCCGACCGCCGGGCGCCGCTGGAAGAGCGCAGCCTGCTTCTGGGCCGCGATCTGGTGCTGCAGCGCCACCGGATCGCCGATATCGACGCGGTGCTCGACATGGCGCGGGCGTCGCAGGCGGGACAGGCGGCGGCCGGCCAGAAAACCGGTTGACCCGCCCCGCCCGGACCATAAAGTCACGCCGGCACGGCCGCAGGCACGGCACGATCCAGCGCTGCGGGATCGGTCCGGTCGGCGCCGAACGGGAAAGCCCCGCCCTGACGGGGGCCTTTTGGGAGGAACAAAATGAAGAGATCCGTTTCGATTCTGGCCCTGGCGGCCATGGCAGCCGCACCCCAGATCGCCGCCGCGCAGGATGCGCCGTCGATCGCCACGGTGGTCAAGATCGCCGGCATCCAGTGGTTCAACCGCATGGAAGAGGGCGTGAACCAGTATGCCGCCGACACCGGCGCCAACGCCTTTCAGGTCGGCCCGGCCCAGGCCGATCCGCAGCAGCAGGCCGCGCTGATCGAGGACATGATCGCCCAGGGCGTCGACGCGCTGGCCGTGGTGCCGATGTCGCCCGAAGCGCTGGAGCCGGTGCTGGGCCGCGCCATGGAGGCCGGCATCGCCGTGGTCACCCATGAGGCCGCCAGCCAGCAGAACACGATGTATGACATCGAAGCCTTCGTGAACGAGGATTTCGGCGCCAATCTGATGGAACAGCTTGCCACCTGCATGGGCGGCGAGGGCGAATACGCGGTGTTCGTCGGCTCGCTCACCTCGCAGACCCACAACCAGTGGGTCGATGGCGCGATCGCCTATCAGGAGGCGAACTACCCCAACATGACCCTGGTCGGCGACAAGAACGAGACCTTCGACGACGCCCAGAACGCCTATGAAAAGGCCCAGGAAGTGCTGCGCGCCTTCCCCAATGTGAAGGGCATGCAGGGCTCGGCCTCGACCGATGTGGCGGGCATTGGGCTCGCCATCGAAGAACGCGGGATGGAGGATGCGACCTGCGTCTTCGGCACCTCGCTGCCCTCGATCGCGGGCCAGTATATCGAAACCGGTGCGGTCGACGGCATCGGCTTCTGGGACCCCTCGGTCGCCGGCTATGCGATGAACAAGGTCGCGCAGATGGTCCTCGATGGCCAGGAAGTCACCGACGGCATGGATCTGGGCCTGCCGGGATATGAAAGCGTCACGCTCGACGGCAAGGTCATCTATGGCCAGGCCTGGGTGAACGTGAACGCCGACAACATGGCCGATTATCCGTTCTGATCCGCTCGGGCGGGGCGGCGGCCCGGCTGCCGCCCCACCCCCCCGCGCGCCAGCAAAGTCCGGACCGCCATGGCCACGCCCGATACCGGTGCGCTTGTCGAGATGACGGGTGTCACCAAGCACTATGCCGGTGTCACCGCGCTTGAGGGCGTGGATTTCACCGTGCAACCCGGCGAGGCGGTGTGCCTGGCGGGCGAGAACGGGTCGGGCAAGTCGACCCTGATCAAGATACTCTCGGGCGTCGAACAACCCTCGGGCGGGACAATCCGCATCGGCGGCCAGAAAATGACCCATCTGACCCCGCGCCGGGCCGCGGCCGCCGGCGTGATGGTCATCTTTCAGGATTTCTCGCTGTTTCCCAATCTCTCGGTGGCCGAGAACATCGCCTTTGCCCGCGAGTTGGGCACCAGGCAGCGCCTGTTCAGCCGCCGCGCGGCGGCTGAACAGG
>DNSZ01000030.1 GCA_003500165.1 Paracoccaceae bacterium
CTGCGCGCCGCATCCAATGCCCTCCGCCCTTGCCCCGCCCGGGGCGCGTTTCGACGGGTGAGATTGCACCGGCTTGCGGGCCGGGGGCAACAGGGTTATCCGACGCAGGCACAGCCCAGACAGGACCCTGCCCGATGCCTGCCCAAACCCGCGCCATCTGTGTCTTTTGCGGCTCGCGCGATGGCCGCAATCCCGCCTGGCGCGCGGCGGCCGAGGCGACCGGCCGGGGACTGGCCGAAGCCGGCTATCACCTGATCTATGGCGCCGGCGACAGCGGCCTGATGGGCGCCGTGGCGGCGGCGGCCGATGCCGCCGGGGGCACGGCCATGGGCGTGATCCCGACCCATCTGATGCAGCGCGAGGGCCAGGGCCGCGATGCCGGCCGGCTGATCGTCACCGAGACCATGCATGAGCGCAAGAAGGTGATGATCATGAACGCCGACGCCATCGTCGTGCTGCCCGGCGGACCCGGCACGCTGGACGAGTTCTTTGAAATGGCGACCTGGCGCCAGTTGGGCCTGCATGCCAAGCCGATCTACCTGGTCAACATTGCCGGCTACTGGGACCCGCTCGTTGCCCTGGTCGACCATGTGGTCGCGCAGGGCTTCGCCGAAGCCTCGTTCCGCGATTATGTCACCGTGGTCGAGGATGTGCCGGCGCTGTTCGACCGGCTGGCGCGCGATCTTTCCTCGCGCCAGAGCGCGGCCGAATAAAGCGCCAGCGCCGCCCAGATCAGGGCAAAGCACAGGCCATGCCAGATCGTGAAGGTTTCCTGAAAAATCAGTGACGCGATAAGGAATTGCAGCGTCGGGTTGATGTACTGGATCAATCCCTGCGTGGCATAGGCCAGGCGCTGCGCGGCATAGGCGAACAGGATGAGCGGCCCCGCCGTCACCGGGCCGGTGGCGATCAGCAGGCCGGTTTCGACCGCGTCCCGGCCGAACGCCCCCAGGCCATGCCCGTGCAGCCAGGCGAGCCAGCCGAGCGCCGGCAGCGCCAGGAGCGCCACCTCGGCGGTGACCGAGGTGACCGGCCCTGCCGCCACCCAGCGCTTCAGCAGGCCATAGGCACCGAAACTCGCCGCCAGGATTAGCGCAAGCCAGGGCGCCACCCCCAGCCCCAATGTCAGAACCGCAACGCCAAGACCGGCCAGCGCCACCGCCGCAAGCTTGAGCGGCCCCAGCCTTTCGCCCAGAACGACGATCCCAAGGAGCACCGCGACCAGCGGGAAGATGTAATAGCCAAGGCTTGCCTCGATCGCGCGACCGGCCTGGACGGCATAGATGAACCCGGACCAGTTGGTCGAAATCAACAGCGCCGCGCCGGCGATGAGCCCCGCCTCGCGGCGCCGTGCGATCAGCCGGCCGACACCCCGAAGCCGCCCCTGCGCCGCCAGGATCGCGCCGAAAAAGCCCAGCGACCACAGCGTCCGGTGGGCCAGAACCTCGAGCGGCGGCACGGTGGCGAGCGCCTTGTAGAAAAGCGGCGACAGCCCCCAGATGATGCAGGCCCCCAGCATCGCCCAGAGGCCGCGCGTGCCGTCAGTCATCGCCGCCGCCGCGGCGCCGGGGATGTCGTGCGCCGCGCGGCGCGGCGGGCCGGAAGGTGGGGCTGGCGCAATGAGCCATACTCATTGCGCCCTCGTATCAGGCCGCCGCCAAACGGGCAGCGACATCTTCCCAGTTGACCAGATTGTCGAGGAAGTTCTGCAGATAGGCCGGCCGTTTGTTGCGGAAGTCGATGTAGTAGGAATGCTCCCACACATCGCAGCCCAAAAGCGCGGTCTGACCCATGCAAAGCGGGTTCACGCCGTTTTCGGTCTTGGTCACCTTCAGGCTGCCATCGGTATCGGCCACCAGCCATGCCCAGCCCGAGCCGAACTGGCCGGCGCCGGCGGCTGCGAAGGCCTCCTTGAACGCGTCGAGCGACCCGAAGGCCTCGTTGATCCGCGCCTCGAGCTCGCCCGGGATGCCGGTGCCGCCGGGCGCCATCATCTTCCAGAACTGGGTATGGTTCCAGTGCTGGCTGGCATTGTTGAAGATGCCGTTCTGGGCGACGGCGCCGGCCTGATAGGTGCCGATCACGATCTCCTCGACCGATTTGCCTTCCCATTCGGTCCCGGCGATCAGCTTGTTGCCGTTGTCGACATAGGCCTTGTGGTGGATGTCGTGGTGGTATTCCAGCGTCTCCTGGCTCATGCCATGGGCGGCCAGCGCGTCATGGGCATAGGGCAGATCGGGCAGGTCGAAAGCCATCGGGGTCCTCCACGGGTTGGTTGCGGCTCGGCGGTTAGAAAGGGCAGCGATGCCCGCCGTCAACCCCCCGTCGGTCCGGGGGCTGTGCAGCTTGGCATGACAGCGCCGTTGTTGAAACCGCGATCGGCCCCTATCCATGCTGAAAGCGATCGAGAGGGCTGATCCGTGCCGGAACGCATCTTCATTCTGAACGGGCATCCTGGCCCAAGCTCGATATCGCGCCAGGCGATGGCGCGTTACGCTGCGGCTGCCGAGGCCGCGGGCCATGAGGTGCGCCTGACACAGCTCAGCGAGCTTGCCTTTGACGCCGATCGCGGCAAAGCGGGCTATGAGGGTGCCAAGCCGCTCGAACCCGTGCTCGAGGAGGCGCTCGCGAACCTCGAATGGTGCTCGCATTTCGTGTTGGCCTTTCCGCTCTGGTGGGGCGGCTTTCCGGCAAAGCTCAAGGGCTGGATCGACCGGGTGCTTCTGCCCGGGCGCACATTCACCACCGAAGAAACAACCCCGATCGGCCTGCCCGCCCCGCTGCTGAAAGGTCGGACCGCGCGGGTGCTGATCACCTCCGACACGCCGCGAAGCTTCATGTGGCTGGCCTACGGCGATGCGATCATGCGCCAGCTCAGGGGGCAGATCCTGGGATTTGTCGGCTTCAAGCCGGTCAGGATCACCTTCTTCGCCCCGGCATCGGACCCGAAGCCGGGAGCCGTCGACAAGCTGCTTGCCCGGATGGCGCAACTCGGCCGCGCGGGTCGGTAGCTTTGGCGTCGGGTCGTCACCCCGCTGCCGGCCGCAGGCTTTTGCCATCGGCGAACAGATGCAGTTCGGCCGGGTCGGCATCGAGCGTCACCTGTTGGCCGCGCAGCTCGGCCCGGGTGCCCGGCAGCTTGGCGATCACATTGTCACCGCCGGTGTCGAAATAGAGCAGCGTGACCTCCCCCAGCGCCTCGGTGATCTCCACCCGGCCGGTATAGGCCCCGGCATCGCCGTTCCCGGCCAGCCGGAAATCCTCGGGCCGGACGCCCAGATTGACCCGCCGGCCCTTCTGCCCGGCATCGGTCGGGACGGCCACCCTGGCGGTCCCGCCCTTGAGCTTCACCACCGTCTCTTCGCCGGTCTCGACAATCTCTCCCGGCAGCAGGTTCATCGCCGGCGAGCCGATGAACTGTGCCACGAACTCGGTCCGGGGTGCGTGATACAATTCCAGCGGCGTGCCGACCTGGGCGATCCCCTTATCGGCCAGCACGACGATCCGGCTGGCCAGCGTCATCGCCTCGACCTGGTCATGGGTGACATAGATCATCGTCGAGTCGGGCATCGATTCCTTCAGCTGGGCGATCTCGATCCGGGTGGCGACCCGCAGCGCGGCATCGAGGTTCGACAGCGGTTCGTCGAACAGATAGACCTTGGGGTCGCGTACGATCGCCCGGCCGATCGCCACACGCTGGCGCTGCCCACCCGACAGCGCCTTGGGCAACCGGTCGAGATAGGGGTCGAGCTGCAGGATGCGCGCGGCGTTGTTCACCGCCTCTTCGATCTCCGCGCGGGACTTCTTCGCCAGCCGCAGCGCAAAGGCCATGTTCTCGCGCACCGTCATATGCGGGTACAGGGCATAGGACTGGAACACCATCGCGATGCCGCGCTGCGCCGGCGGCACGTCGTTCATCACCTGCCCGTCGATCTCGAGCGTACCGCCCGAGATCCGCTCAAGCCCCGCGATCATTCGCAGAAGCGTCGATTTCCCACAGCCCGACGGGCCGACGAAAACGATCAGTTCACCCGTCTGGATGTCGAGATCGATGTCCTTGAGGACCTCGACAGCGCCATAGGATTTGGCGACATCCCTCAGGCACAGATCAGCCATGCGCGCCTCCCGGTTCGGCGGATTTCAACAGATAGGCCTCCCACGGGCCACAGGTCAGCGGCCCGTCCTGCGACGCGCCGGTCCCCAGCCCGGCGCCGATGCACCGCCAGTCGCCGGCGGGCCGCGGCAGGCTGTGCGGCGTGTCGCTCATGTTCAGGGCAAAGAACAGCCGCTCGGTGTCGTGGACACGCTCGAAGGTGACGATCTCGCCAAGGACGCCAAGCGCCGCCAGCCGCCCCCTGGCCAGCGCCGGATGGGCGTGGCGATAGGCGATCGCGCGGCGATAATGATGCAACAGCGCGCCGGGGTCGTTTTCGGCCGTTTCCACCGCCAGGCCCTTGTGTTCATGGGCGATCGGCAGCCAGGGATGGCCGGCCGAAAACCCCGCATTCAGCACCCCGTCAGTCCAGACCATCGGTGTGCGGCAGCCATCGCGGCCCTTGTATTCGGGCCAGAATTCGATGCCGTAGGGGTCTTGCAGATCCTCGAAGGCGACATCGGCCTCGGGCAGCCCCAGCTCGGATCCCTGATAGATGCAGATCGAACCGGGCAGGCACACGAGCAGCGTGATCATGGCGCGCGCCGCCGCCGGCGTCAGGTTCCAGCGGCTGACATGGCGGGCGACATCGTGGTTCGAGAACGCCCAGCACGGCCAGCCATCGGGCGCCGCTTCGGCCGCCTTGGCCAGCACATCGGCGACCCGGATCGCGGTCAGCGGTTCGGGTGACAGGAATTCGAACGCATAGCTCATATGCAGCTTGTCGCCGCCCGATGTGTATTCGCCCAGAAGCTCGAGCCCGCGCTGGCTTTCGCCGATCTCGCCCAGCGTGGTGCTGCCCGGATAGGCGTCCATCAGCGCGCGCAGCCGGCGCAGAAATCCCAGCGTCTCGGGCCGGTTCTTGGAGTTCACATGGTCCTGCCAGGAATAGGGGTTGACCAGCGGCTCGACCACGGCGCGGCGGCGTTCGGGCGGCAACGCGGGATTGTCGCGCAAATCCGGGTCGGCATAGTAGAAATTCACGGTGTCGAGGCGGAACCCGTCGACCCCGCGGTCCAGCCAGAATTGCGCCGCCGCCAGCACCGCCGCGACGACCTCTTCGGCGTGAAAGTTCAGATCGGGCTGCGCGGCCAGGAAGTTGTGCAGATAGTATTGCTGGCGCCTTGTGTCCCATTGCCAGGCCGGCCCGCCGAAGATCGACAGCCAGTTGTTGGGCGGGGTGCCGTCGGGTTTCGCATCGGCCCAGACATACCAGTTCGCCTTCGCATTGTCGCGGCTGGTGCGGCTTTCGCGAAACCAGGGATGCTGGTCCGAAGTGTGGCTGAGCACCAGGTCGATCAGCACCTTCAGCCCCAGCTCGTGCGCCCGGGCGACCAGCGCGTCGAAATCGCGCAGCGTGCCGAACATCGGATCGACGCCGCAGTAATCGCTGACGTCATAGCCGAAATCCTTCATCGGGCTGGGAAAGAAGGGCGAAATCCAGATCGCGTCGACGCCCAGGCTGGCGACATGGGCCAGCCGCTGGGTGATCCCCGGCAGATCGCCGATGCCGTCGCCATTGCTGTCCTGGAAAGACCGCGGATAGATCTGGTAGATCACCGCGCCGCGCCACCAATCGGGGTCGGGATGGGCCATCACCCGCCCTTCACCGAGCCGGCCAGCAGACCGCGCACCAGGTATTTCTGCATCGCGAAGAACACGATCAGCGGCACCAGGATCGAGATGAAGGCCGAGGCGGTGAGGATTTCCCAATTCCCCCCGCGCGAGCCCAGCAACTCGACGATCCGGCCGGTCATCACCATCTGGTTGTCGCCCGCACCCAGGAACACCTTGGCGACCAGCAGATCGTTCCACACCCACAGGAACTGGAAGATCGCGAAACTGGCCAGCGCCGGAAAGGACAGCGGCAGGATGATGCGGCGGAAAATCTCGAAATCGGTGGCGCCGTCGACGCGGGCGCTTTCGATGATCTCGCGCGGCAGGCCGGCGATGTAGTTGCGCAGCAGGAAGATCGCCAGCGGCAGACCGAACCCGGTATGGGCCAGCCAGATGCCCAGATAACCCTTGCCGATGCCGATCTCGTTATGGAGCCGCAACAGAGGGATGAAGGCGACCTGCAAGGGCACGACCAACAGACCGACCACCGCGGCGATCAGCAGGGCGCGGCCGGGAAACTCCATCCAGGCCAGGGCATAGGCGGCGAAGGCGGCGATCAGGATCGGGATGATGGTGGCGGGGATCGTCACCGTGAAGGTGTTCAGAAACGCCCGCCCCATGCCCTCGGATGTCAGCACCTCGCGGTAATTGTCGGTGGTAAAGCGCGGCGGTTCCACCGCGGTGTAGAAGATGCGGATGCCGCGCGTCGCCTCGAACGGCGCGGCCGCGGTGATCCGATAGCTGCCATCCTCGGCCACGCGCAGCATGCCGCCATCGCGCAATTCCGCCGCCGCACCGGGGGCAAAGGCGTCGGGCGACCGCGACGAGGTGCCAAAGCCGGTGATCCGCCCGCCGCCCTCGGGCAGCAGGGTGCCATCGATCACCCATTCGCCGCCTTCGTTGCGCTGCGCCTCGACCGGCGCGGCGGTGCGCACAAAGCCCGACTGTTCGGAGGCGGTCAGCGAGGTCCACCAGCCGCTGACGGCCAGTTGATCCTTGTCGCGAAACGACGAGACGAGAAGGCCGAAGGTCGGCACGGTCCACAGCAGCACCAGGGCGATGACCGACAGGTTGATCGCCCAGACAAGCCGCGCCCTTGTGCCGGCGATCCCCTCCATCACCGCATCTCCTTGCGCGCGTTGCGGATGTTCCAGATCATGATCGGGATCACCAGGGCGACGATCACCATCACGATGGCCGAGCCGCGGCCGAAATCGGGCGTGCCGCGGAACATCCAGTCATACATGTAATTGGCCAGCACCTGGGTGCCCCACTGGCCATTCGTCATGGCAAAGACGATGTCGAAGATCTTCAGCACCAGCACGGTGATCGTCGTCCAGACCACGGCGATGGTGCCCCAGATCTGGGGCACCTTGATCTTCAGGAAGACCTGCAGCGGCGTCGCCCCGTCGATGATCGCGGCCTCGATGGTTTCCTCGGGGATGCCCTTCAGCGCCGCCGACAGGATCACCATGGCAAAGCCGGTCTGAATCCAGATCAGGATCGCCATCAGGAAGAAGTTGTTCCAGAACGGGATCGTGACCCAGGCCTGCGGCTCGCCCCCCAGCGCCACCCAGAGCGCGTTCAGCACGCCGATCTGTTCCTGACCCTCGCCGCGATAGTCATAGATGAACTTCCAGATCACCGCCGCGCCGACAAACGAGATCGCCATCGGCATGAAGATCAGGCTTTGCGCCGTGGCACCCCATTTCAGCCGGTCGGTCAGCGCCGCCGCCAGCAGCCCGAACAGGGTTGCCGCCGCCGGCACGACGACAAGCCACAAGAGGTTGTTGCGCAGGCTTTCCTGAAACTTCGCGTCGCGCGCCAGAAAGGCATAGTTGTCCAGCCCGACAAATGTCTCGCCGCCCGAATCCATCAGCGACAGGATGCCCGAATAGACCGCCGGATAGAGCAGATAGAGCCCCAGCATGAAGATCGCCGGAAACAGGAACAGCCAGGGCCGGATCGCGTTCGCCCGGTTGATGTTGGCGCCGGCATGCGGCCCGCGCGGCGGGAACAGCGCATCGAGCGCGAGGTTCGAGGTCAGGAAATAGGCCACGCAGCCACCGACCCCGATGACGATCGTCAGGCTGGCATAGGCGATCTGTTCCATGGCTCAGGCGGCGCCCCGGCCCTTTCGGGCCCTGGCGCCGCGTCCGGCGGGCGCTGCGATCACTTGATCGCGTCCCAGGAGGCCTGGATGTCGGCCGCAACTTCGGCCGCATCTTTGCCGCCGGCATAATCGACCATGCCGGTCCAGAAGGTGCCCGCGCCCACCGCGCCGGGCATCAGGTCGGAGCCGTCGAAGCGGAAGGTGTCCGCGCCCAGCAGGATCTCGCCCATCTTCCTGAGCGTGGAGTCGCCATAGGTTTCGGTGTTGACGCCGGTATGCGGGGTCAGAAAGCCCGTCTGCGCCATCCAGACCTCATGCGCGATCGGCGTGGTCAGCCAGTCCATGAAGACCCGCGTGGCATCCGAAACGTTGGTCATCGCCCAGAGCGTGCCCGCGCCCAGCACCGGCCGGCCGAGGTCCTTTTCGGCGAAGGCCGGGAAGTAGAAGAAATCGACATCCTCGCCGATGACCGAGCCTTCGGGAAAGAAGGACGGGATGAAGCTTGCCTGCCGATGCATGTAGCATTGCGGCGGGACCGCAAAGAGCCCCTTGGGCGAATCGCGGAAATCGGTCGAGGCGACGGCCTCGGCGCCGCCGGCAACATAGGCGTCGTTGCGCGCGAAGGTGCCGAAGGTTTCGATCGCCTCGACGATACGCGGATCGTCGAACGGAATCTCGTTGGTGACCCAGCCATCATAGACCTCGGGCGGCTGGGTGCGCAGCAGGATATCCTCGACCCAGTCGGTGGCCGGCCAGCCGGTGGCCCCGCCCGATCCCAGCCCGATGCACCACGGCGTCTCGCCCTCTTCGGCGATCTGTGCGGTCAGCGCGAGCAGCTCCTCCATCGTCTCGGGCACGTCATATCCCGCATCCTCGAAATTCTCGGGCACGTACCAGACCAGCGACTTCAGGTCGATCTTGTAGGGAAAGGCATAGAATTGGCTCGCCCCATCGGGGCCCGCATAGCTGCCCAGCGAGACCCAGGAATCGCCCGCCGCATAGTTTTCCGCGGTCCACGCCGCCATGTCGTCGCCAAGCGGCGCCAGGAAGCCCTTGGCGGCCAGATCGGCGGCCAGCCCGGGTTGCGGGAACACCGCGATGTTGGGGGGCGAGCCGGCCTCGGCATCGATGACGATCTGCTGCTCGAAGCTGTCCGATCCGGCATACTGGACATCGGCGCCGGTCGCGGCCTCGAAATAGGCGATCATGCTTTCGACCAGATCGCGGTCCTGGCCCAGCCACGGCCCCATGATGGTGACCGTTTCGCCGGCCAGGTCATGCGCCGCGGCGAAGGCATCATAGCTTTGCCAGTCGAACCCGTCGGTTCCCGGTGCGATGACCAGATCCTGGGCGGTGGCACCGCTGGCCGCCAGCGCGGCCGCTGCCACGCCGCTCATCAGAACGCGTTTCATGTCGATCCTCCCATGGCCCTGACGGGCGCGTTTATCCCTTCGCTGTGGCGCCTTTCCCTGCCGGCCGGCACCGTTTCCCCGACCCTGCCGAAGCCCCCGGGGCCTGTCAAGGACGCCGCCGCCCTTGCGCCCCGGGGCGGTTTCTGGCTTGGCTGGTCGCCATGACCGAGCCCCGCCTTGCCCTGTCCCGCGCCGATTTCCCGCCCGCATTCCTGTTCGGCGCGGCAACCTCGGCCTATCAGATCGAGGGCCATGGCACGGGCGGCGCTGGCGTCTGCGAATGGGACACGTTCGCCGCCACCCCGGGCAATGTCGCCCGCGCCGAGGATGGCCGGGTCGCCTGCGATCACTATCACCGCTTTGCCGGGGACCTCGATCTGTGCGCCGGGGCGGGGTTTGACGCCTATCGCTTCTCGACCTCCTGGGCGCGGGTGATGCCCGAAGGTCGGGGGGCGGTGAACGCGGCCGGGCTCGATTTCTACGACCGGCTGGTCGATGCCGCCTGCGAACGCGGGCTGAAGCCGTTCCTGACGCTCTATCACTGGGAACTGCCCGCCGCGCTGGCCGATCTGGGTGGCTGGCGCAACCGCGACATCGCCGGCTGGTTCGGCGATTTCGCCACCGTGGTGGGGCGGCGCATCGGCGACCGGGTGCATGCCGCCGCACCGATCAACGAGCCCTGGTGCATCGCCTGGCTCAGCCATTTCATCGGCCAGCACGCGCCGGGGCTGCGCGACATCCGCGCCACCGCCCGGGCGATGCACCATGTCGGGCTGGCCCATGGCACCGCGATCGCGGCGCTGCGCGGGCTGGGCATGGGCAATCTGGGCGCGGTCATCAATCTCGAATACCCGCTGCCGGCCGATGACAGCCCGGCCGCGGCGGCCGCGGCGGCGCGCTATGACGCGATCTACAACCGGTTCTTCCTGTCCGGCATGCTGGCCGGGCGCTATCCCGACGCGGTGCTGGCAGGGCTTGGCCCGCATCTGCCGGAGCGCTGGCAGGACGATTTCGCCACGATCGCGGCGCCGCTCGATTGGGTCGGGCTCAACTATTACACCTGCAAGCGGATCGCGGCCGCAGACGGGCCCTGGCCGAACTGTGCCGAACGGCCGGGGCCGTTGCCGAAAACCGATATCGGCTGGGAAATCTACCCCGACGGCCTGTTCGACTTCCTGACCCGCATTTGGCGCGAGCATACCGGCGATCTGCCGCTTTACGTCACCGAGAACGGCATCGCCACCGCCGGGATCGACGACCGCGCCCGCATCGCCTATCTCGACGCGCATCTCGACGCCGCCCGGCGGGCGATCGCCGCGGGCGTGCCGCTGCGGGGCTATTTCGTCTGGTCGCTGCTCGACAATTACGAATGGTCGCTCGGCTACGACAAGCGGTTCGGCATCGTCGAGGTCGATTTCGACAGCCAGACGCGACGGCCGAAAGCCTCGTGGCGCGCGCTTCGGGCCGCGCTGGCGGGATGACCGGGCTCGCGCTCGTCGCCGATGTCGGCGGGACCAACACCCGGGTCGGGCTGGCGCGCGACGGGACGGTCGCGCCCGACACCGTGGCGCGATTTGCCAATGCGAACTTTGCCGACCTGCCGGCGGTGATCGCGGCCTATCTGGCCGACCGGCGGCCCGGCCCGATCGGCAGCGCAGCGGCGGCGGTGGCCGGCCCGGTGCGCGACGGCGCCGCGCGGCTGACCAATCGCGACTGGGCGATCACCCGCGACGACCTTGCCCGGGCGACCGGCGCCGAGACGGTCTCGATCCTCAACGATCTGCAGGCCCAGGGCCACGCCACCGACCATCTGCCGGCCGACAGGCTGATCCCGCTGATCGCCGGCGCACCGGCCGGCCCGAATGCAGCGAAGCTCGTCATCGGGGTGGGGACCGGGTTCAACATCGCGCCGGTGTTCGACACCCGGGCCGGCCGTTTCGTGCCCCCGGCCGAGGCGGGCCATGTCTGCCTGCCCGTGCGCAACGACGAGGATCGCCGGCTGAGCGCGTATCTCGCCGAACGGCACGGCTTTCCCAGTGTCGAAGAGGCGTTGTCGGGGCGCGGGCTGGGGCATCTTCACGGCTTCCTCGGTGGTATCGCGGGCCGCCCGGCGGCCGAGATCCTGGCCGATGCCGCCGCCGGCGCGGCGCTGGCCGTCCGCACCGTGCGGCTGTTCGCGCGGCTGCTGGCGCAGCATGCGGGCGATCTGGCGCTGACGCTGCTGCCCTTTGGCGGGGTCTATCTGACCGGCGGCGTGGCACGCGCGCTGGCCCGCTGGCTGGCCGGCCCCGATGTCGCGGCTGCGTTTCGCGACAAGGGGCGGTTTTCGGACTTCATGGCGGCGTTCGGGATGGCCATCATCAATGACGATTTCGCCGCGCTCACCGGCTGCGCGGCGCATCTGGAAATCCTTGGCCGACGCCCCGCGATGGCGGCACGATTTTCTAGAAAATCGTGATCGACAGAGTTTTCTAGAAAACTCTGTCAGGTCACCGCGGCGCTGTTGCAAAAATCCTGTGAGGGATTCACCTCGTGAATCCAGCGTGGTAGCTCGTCTGCATGCGCTGACCCACGCGCCGAACCTGCAGGGCCAGGAAGGGGCCGGCCCACCATGAAGCGCGCAGGCGGCGCGGCTCGACGATCTGGTTCGACCCCGGGATGCGCTGGGAAGCTGCGCCGACAGGCAGGCGCGGCCGCCAGCGGACCCGCAGCGACGCCGCCATCCAGGCCCGCCTCTCGATGAAGGTGCGCTTCGGCATGGCGCTCCGGCAGACGACCGGGTTCGCCGGCACCTGCCGCTCGGCAGCACCGGGATCAAGCGCGAGGGCGAAGGCGGGGGCGCGCCCGCAAGCATGGCGGGCATCGCAATACCCAGGCCGCACACTCTGGCGACGAGGGAGCGGATATCACCGCCGAAGCCGCGTCGAGACCAGGATGCACGGCGAGAAACCGCCGGGCCAGCGGCTCATGGCACGGGATTTCGACCGCCAGGTCGCGGCACTCCAGGTCCGTATCGCCGTCCGAAACGGCGATACCGCGCTCGGCCCACCCGTCACGCAGGCCGTCGGACAAGTCTGTCCGGGGAAAGCGGAAGCGCGACCGTCAGAAAACCTGTGCAACAAGGTCACGATCTTCTGGAAGATCGTGCAATACAGGATTTTCCAGAAAATCCTGCGCGTGGCGGGAAACGATCAACTCCGCGCATAAGCGCAGGCGCCGCGCGCGCGGATGCCCTCGACCAGGCGCTCGGCCGCCACCGCATAGGCCGCCCGGCGCAGCCCGGTATCCAGCCGGTCGGCCATCGTCGCGACGGCGCGGGCGCGGTCGCGCATCGCCTCGGCCAGCAGCCTTTCGGCCTCGGCCTCGGCCAGCGGCATGCCCGACCGACCCTGCTGCCATTCGAGCCAGCTGACGAAGACGCCGCCGGCATTGGCCAGGATGTCGGGGATCACCGCGATGCCCCGCTCTCGCAGGGCGATATCGGCGTCCGGCGACACCGGGCCGTTGGCGATTTCAAGGATCGCGCGGCAGTCCAACGCGCCCACCGTGCCGGTGTGCACCTGATGGCCCAGGGCGGCGGGCACCAGAAGCGCGCAGTCGATGCCGAGAATCGCGTCGGCGGGTGCGGCCCGCGCGCCATCGGCGGCGGCGACGCTGTTGCCGGCGGCCTTGGCGGCGTCGAGTGCATCGAGGTCGAGCCCCCCCTCGGCCAGCGCCATGCCGCGGCTGTCGGCCACCGCGACCAGGCGCCAACCGGCCGCCACGGCAGCGCGAGCAAAGGCCCGCCCGCCATTGCCATAGCCCTGCAACGCGATCCGTCGGTCCCCGTCGCCGAGGCCGAGCGTGCCGCGAAGCGCCTCGAGCACATGATACGCGCCGCGCCCGGTCGCCGTATCGCGGGCGGCCAGCCCGCCCAGAACGGGCGGCTTGCCGGTGACCACATGGCGGGCGTGGCGGCTGTGGATCGCGCCCCATTCATCGGCGATCCATGCCATCTCCATCGGGCCGGTCCCCATATCGGGAGCCGGGATGTCGCGTTCGGGGCCGATCACCCAGGCCAGCCTTTCGGTGAAGGCGCGCACCATCCGCTCGCGCTCGGCCTCGGAGAGTGCGCGCGGATCGGCCTCGATACCGCCCTTGGCGCCGCCAAATGGCAGCCCCATCAGCGCGCATTTCACCGTCATCAGAAAGGCCAGCGCGCGCACCTCGTCGGAATCGACATCCGGATGGATACGGATGCCGCCCTTGGTAGGCCCCAGCGTGTCGTCATAGCGACAGCGCCATGCCTTGAAGGTCTGCATCCGGCCGTCGTCGCGCCGGATCGGCAGCGAGACCGAGATCGTTTCGCGCGGATATTTCTGAACCTCGAACAGCGCCTCCTCGGCGCCGATGGTGCCCGCCGCCTCCAGCAGACGTTCGCGCAATTCGCTGATGGTGTCGCCCATGGCCGCCCCTTCCCGTCCGATGCGATCGAGCCAAGCATGGCGGCGCGGAAATGGCCAGCACTGTCCGAGCATCGTGACATGACATGTCAATTCAGGTTTACACTCCGGCCGGGCTGTGGCAGGATGGCGCGGCATTCGGAGGAGTGTCATGCGCCGGCTTTGGAACTGGTTCTGGTCGCCCGCCAAGCGGTGGAGCCTTGGCGCGCTGCTGATCGTCGGCGGCGTCGGCGGGGTGCTGTTCTGGGGCAGCTTCAACTGGGCGATGGAAGCCAGCAACACGATGGAATTCTGCATCTCGTGCCACGAGATGGAATCGACCGTCTATCAGGAATACCGGGAGACCGTGCATTTCCAGAACGCCTCGGGCGTGCGGGCGATCTGTTCGGATTGTCACGTACCGCATGACTGGGCGCACAAGGTGGTGCGCAAGGTCTATGCCACACGCGAGCTGTTTCATCATTTCGCCGGCACCATCGACACCCCCGAAAAATTCGAGGCGCATCGCGCCGAGATGGCGCAGCGGGTCTGGGCCACCATGCAGGCGACCGATTCCCGCGAATGCCGCAACTGCCATGCCTTCGAATCGATGGCCTTCCACCTGCAATCGGACGAGGCGTCCGAGCAGATGCAGGCCGGCTGGGCCGAAGGTCAGACCTGCATCGATTGCCACAAGGGGATCGCGCACCGGATGCCGGACCTGTCGCAGGGCTACAAGGCGATGTATGTCGATCTGCAGGCCGAGGCGGCGTCGCTGCGGCCCCGGCCCGGCGAAACCTATGTCTCGATCGCCGAAAAGCCGCTTTACATGACCGCGGCCGAGGTCGCCGAGGGCGGGCGCGGCGCCGGCACGCTGTTGTCGGCCAGCACGGTGGAGGTTGTCGCGACCGAAGGCGATGCGGTGCAGATCCGGATCGCCGGCTGGCAGCAGGAAGGCGCCGAACGGGTGATCTATGCGCTGCAGGGCAGGCGCATCTTCACCGCCGCCCTGCGTCCCGAGGCGGCCGAGGGCGCGACGGTGCTGGAAACGATGACCGATCCCGACACCGAACAGGTCTGGAAGCGGGCCGAGATCGAATTCTGGACTGCCGAGGGCGGCATGGTGCCCGATATCGAACCGGTCTGGGCCTATGGCGCCGAGATGTTCAACGCCAGCTGTTCGGTCTGTCATTCGCTGCACGATCCGCAGGAGCATCTGGCGAACCAGTGGATCGGGCTGATCAAGGGCATGGAACGCTTTATCACCCTCGACAAGGAACAGACCCGCTTTCTGCAGAAATACGTCCAGTTTCACGCCCGTGACGTGGTTGGCGCGGGGGCCGAGGATGGCTGAGGACGGCGGCGCCGCCCTGGCAGGCGCGCCGGCGGAAAGCGCTGCGGCGCGCGAGGCGGCCTATCGCTGGCTGTCCGGTCTTCTGGCCCGGCCGCCCGATGCCGGCATGCTGGCGATCTATGGCGGGGCAGAGGGCGCGGCCGTTCTCGACGCGCTGGCCGTCGAGCCGTCGCTGGCGCCGGCGGCCGAGGCGCTGGCGGCGCGCACCCGTGCACAGGACCGGGCCGCCGCCGCGCTCACCCTGGCCGGGGCGTTCGAGCGGCTGTTCTCGGGCCAGGCCGGGCCGCGCACTGCCTCGCCCTA
>DNSZ01000269.1 GCA_003500165.1 Paracoccaceae bacterium
GGCGGCGCCATCGCCATCCATATCGCGGCCAGCGCGCTGAAAAGCGCCCAGATGCGCCGCCAGGAAAAAGAGGAGGGCTGACCCATGGCCGCCACGCCGAACGGTTTCGACCTCGACACCTCGGGGCGGCGCATCGTCGTCGACCCGGTGACCCGGATCGAAGGCCACATGCGCTGCGAAGTGAATGTGGACGAGGAGGGGGTGATCCGCAACGCGGTCTCGTCGGGGACCATGTGGCGCGGGCTGGAGGTGATCCTGAAGGGGCGCGACCCGCGCGACGCCTGGGCGTTTACCGAACGGATCTGCGGGGTCTGCACCGGGACCCATGCGCTGACCAGTGTCCGCGCGGTCGAGGATGCGCTGGGCATCACCATCCCCGACAACGCCAACTCGATCCGCAACCTGATGCAGCTGAACCTGCAGGTGCACGACCATATCGTGCATTTCTATCACCTGCACGCACTTGACTGGGTGAACCCGGTGAACGCGCTCAGGGCCGATCCGAAGGCCACCAGCGAATTGCAGCAGGCGGTCAGCCCCAGCCACCCGCTGTCGAGCCCGGGCTATTTCCGCGATGTGCAGAACCGGCTGAAGGCGTTCGTGGAATCGGGCCAGCTGGGCATCTTCAAGAACGGCTATTGGGACAACCCGGCCTATCTGCTGCCGCCCGAGGCCGATCTGATGGCGACCACCCACTACCTCGAGGCGCTGGATCTGCAGACCGAGCTTTGCAAGATCCACACCATCTTCGGCGGCAAGAACCCGCATCCGAACTGGCTGGTGGGCGGCGTGCCCTGCCCGATCAACCTTGACGGCACCGGGGCGGTTGGCGCGATCAACATGACCCAGCTCAACCATGTCAGCGCGATCATCGAACAGTGCCGGACTTTCGTGAACAACGTCTATATCCCGGACCTGATCGCTATCGGCGGTTTCTACAAGAGCTGGCTTTATGGCGGTGGGCTGTCCGGGCAATCGGTGCTCGCCTATGGCGACATCCCCGAACATCCCAACGATTTCTCGGCCGGGCAGCTGCACATGCCGCGCGGCGCGGTGATCGACGGCAACCTCAACGAGGTCCACGATGTCGATGTGCGCGACCCCGAGCAGATTCAGGAATTCGTCGATCATTCCTGGTATGCCTATGGCGCGCCCGGGATGGGGCTGCACCCCTGGGACGGCGTGACCGAGGCGCGGTTCGAGCTTGGCCCGAACACGGTGGGCAGCCGCACCAATATCGAGGCGATCGACGAGGCGGCGAAATATTCCTGGATCAAGGCGCCGCGCTGGCGCGGCCACGCGATGGAGGTCGGGCCGCTGGCCCGCTATATCGTGGGCTATGCCAGCGGGCACGAGGACATCACGAACCAGGTCAACGGGTTGCTGGGGACGATGAACCTGCCGGTCTCGGCGCTGTTCTCGACCCTTGGCCGGACAGCCGCCCGCGCGCTCGAGGCCGAATACTGCACGCGGCTGCAGCAGCATTTCTTCGACAAGCTGGTGACGAATTGCCGGAACGGCGACACGGCGACGGCGAATGTCGAGAAATGGGAGCCGAAATCCTGGCCCGCCGAGGCCCGCGGCGTCGGCATCAGCGAGGCGCCGCGCGGCGCGCTGGGCCATTGGGTGACGATCAGGGACACCCGGATCGAGAACTACCAATGCGTCGTGCCGACCACCTGGAACGGCTCGCCGCGGGACAGCGCGGGCAATATCGGCGCCTTCGAGGCGGCGCTGATGAACACCAGGATGGAGCGACCCGACGAGCCGGTCGAGATCCTGCGCACCCTGCACAGTTTCGACCCGTGCCTTGCCTGCTCGACCCATGTGATGTCGCCCGACGGCGCCGAGCTGACCGCCGTCAAGGTGCGCTGAGGGAGGACCAAGCGATGAAGACACCGATCCTGGCCGCGGCACTGGCCGCCCTTGCCGGCCCGGCGCTGGCCCATGGCGGGCACGTCCCGGTCGCCGATCACCTCCATGGCCTCGCCCATGCGCTGATCCTTCTGGGGCCGCTCGCCCTGATCGCCAGCGCCGCGCTGGCCCGCGCCTGGTTTCCCCGCCACCGCCGGCAGCGGCGGGCGGATCGCGCGGGCCCGGGGAACGCGCCATGACCGACACCCGCACCACGATCCATATTCCGAACCCCGACGCGCCGACCCCGCTGGAAGCGGCGCGGCTGACCGGTGGCGCCCGGCCCGAGGATATCGAAAGCCTGCGGATGCAGGCATCGGTCTATGTCTACGAGGTGCCGGTGCGGCTGTGGCACTGGATCAATGCGGCGCTGATCACGGTTCTGATCGTCACCGGCTTCCTGATCGGCTCGCCACCGCCCACGGTCGAGACCGCCGAGGCCACCTATCAGTTCTGGTTCGGCTATATCCGGTTTGCCCATTTCGCCGCCGGACAGGTGCTGGCCGTCGCCTTTCTCGCCCGCATCTACTGGGCGTTCTTCGGCAACCGCCATGCGAAACAGATGTTCTATATCCCGTTCTGGCGGCTGCGCTGGTGGAAAGAGCTGCTGTTCGAGGCGCGCTGGTACGCGTTTCTGGAACGCGAACCGAAGAAGTATATCGGCCACAACCCGCTTGCCCATTTCGCGATGTTCACCTTCATCACGCTGGGCATGACCTTCATGATTTTCACCGGCTTTGCGCTTTATGCCGAAGGTGCGGGGCAGGATTCGCTCTGGCATGCGCTGTTCGGCTGGGTCATCGACATCGCCGGCAACACCCAGCGGCTGCACACCTGGCACCATCTGGGCATGTGGGCGATCGTGATCTTCGTCATGGTCCATGTCTATGCCGCGATCCGCGAGGACATCATGTCGCGCCAATCGATGATCACCACGATCATCTCGGGCTGGCGGACGTTCAAGGACGACCGCGTCGAATAGCGCGCGGCGCAGCGATTCGGCTTTTTCGGGGGCGGGTGCGGCAGATCGCTGCACCCGCCCCGGGATTCTGAATGGTTTCCTGTCGGCAGGCCCTGAAAGTGGAAAGCTGGCTTTCAGCATGATCCCGCCCCGGGCCGTGCCAAATGGCATAACCTTCATGTGAAACAAATGGTTGGACGATTTTGCGGGACCGGGAAAAACTTCGTGCATGGCTAGGGCTGCAAACCCTACGATCACCTTGAACGGGCAGACGCCAACGAAGCTGCCAGTCGCGACCGGGGGACGACCATGCCAGACACCGCGCCCAGCCCGACGCTGATCCTGGGCATCGGCAATGTGCTGTGGGCCGATGAGGGCTTTGGCCCCCGCTGCCTGGAGGCGCTGGCCCAGGCCTATGCCTTTCCCGCCGGTGTCCGGCTGCTCGATGGCGGCACGCAGGGGCTTTATCTGCTGCCCTTCCTGGAAGAGGCCGCGCAATTGCTGATCTTCGATGCGGTCGATTACGGGCTGGCCCCCGGCACGCTGAAGATCGTGCGCGATGGCGATGTGCCGGCCTTCATGGGCGCCAAGAAGATGAGCCTGCACCAGACCGGGTTTCAGGACGTGCTGGCCACGGCGCGGTTCCGCGATGCGGTGCCCGCGCGGATGACGCTGATCGGCTGCCAGCCGGCAGAGCTGGACGATTACGGCGGCGGTCTGACCGCGATCGCGGCGGCGCAGATCGGCCCGGCGCTCGATGCCGGCATCGCCGAGCTTGCCCGCTGGGGCATCCGCGCCACCCCCGGCCGGACCGAGACCGACGATCTGCCCGACCCGTCGATCCGCCGCGACGCCTATGAATCGGGCCGACCGGCGGCCGAGGCGGCCTGTCGCAAGGGCGATGCGCGGTTCCTGCCGGGGCGGGCCGGCTGATGTGCGTGGGCGTTCCGATGCGGATCGCCGCGATCGACGGCATCGCCGCCCGGGCAGAGGACGGCGATCGCGAGGCGCTGATCGATCTGTCGCTGACCCCGGCAGCACGGGTCGGCGACTGGGTGCTGACCCATCTGGGCACCGCGCGCGAGGTGATCGCCCCGGGCGAGGCGCAGAAGATCCGCGCCGCGCTGCGGGCGCTGGACGCGGTGATGGCCGGCGGGACCCCGGGCGACGCCTTCGCCGATATCGAGGCGCGCGGCCCGACCCTGCCACCGCATCTTCAGGCCGCGCTCGATGCCGGCCGGGCCGAGGGATAACCGCATGACCCATCCGCTGATCGACCGCCTGGAAACCGAACTTGGCTGGCCCAGGCTGCGCGACCGCGCCGCGGTCGAGGCATTCGTCGCCGCGCCCGGCCCGCATTGCCTGTTCGTCCCGGGCGACCCGGCGCGCAATCTGGAAACCGCCGATGCCGCGGTGATCCTGCCCGAAGTGCGTGCGGCGTTCCAGAACGCCTTCGACTGCGCCATCGTCGACGACGCGATCGAGAACGCGATTCGCCAGGAATACCGCGCGCTGAAGACCCCGGGGTTTCTGTTCTTCCGGGCCGGCGCGTTTCTGGGGGACATCCAGAAAATCCGCGATTGGGACGATTATCTGGCGCGGACCGCGCAGTTGCTGTCCCTGGCCGAGGCGTAAGGAGGATCCATGGTTTCGAACTTCACCTTGCCCCCGACCGGTTTCGGCCCCGGCTCGCAACCTGCCGAGGACGATGTCGCCTATATGCCGCTGCCCTCGGGGATGCGGACCTATACGCCGCACACCCCCGATATCGACGATCCCGACAACGCGGCCCCGGTGCTGACCCGGCTTGCAGCGATCGCCGACGCTTGCGACGACGCGGCCAATGGCGGGCCAACGTCTGCCTTCGATCTGGCCGATCTGTCGCCGCCGGCGCGCCGGCTGATGGCCGAGACGCTGGGCGAGGGCGAGGTGTCGATGAAACTTGCCGGCATCCCGGCGCTTGCCGTGCAGGAAAGCGTGTTCGCCGGCATCTGGCAGATGGCCGGGGCGGGCATCGACCGGGTCGCCGTCGGGCCGGCGCCGGTCGAGGCGGGCGACCGCGCCTTTCAACCCAGCCGGCCCGCCCAGGGCGCCGCCGCGCCGAAACCGCCCGGCGTGCTGAACGCGCCGGCGCTGCTGGCCGAATTGCTGGACAAGTCCGGCGACCATCTCCCGGGCGCGGCCCCCCATGTCGTCAACCTGACCCTGCTGCCCCATGGCGAGGGCGACCTTGCCTGGCTCGACGCCGCGCTGGGGCTCGGTTCGGTGACCATCCTGTCGCGCGGCTATGGCAATTGCCGGATCACCGCGACGGCCACGCCGCATGTCTGGCGCATCCAGTTCTTCAACTCGGTCGAGACGCTGATCCTCGATACGTTCGAGGTTGCCGACCTGCCCGAGGTGGCGCGCGCCGCGACCGAGGATCTGGCCGACAGCGCCAGACGCATCCGCGCGGTGATCGAGGCGATCCGATGAACGCGCCGGGCTTCGAAGGCAGCTATATGGGCGACGCGTCGCGGATCGGCCCGAACGCCATCATGGAATGCAAGGTGTGCTGGACGGTCTACGACCCGGCCCAGGGCGACGATTACCGCCAGGTGCTGCCCGGCACGCCCTTTGCCGCCCTGCCCGAAGACTGGACCTGCCCGCATTGCGACGGGCCGAAGGCGCAGTTCATGGTCTGCCACGACCCCGAGGCGGCCGCAGAAGCCGCCTGGATCGCCGGGCGGACCGCCGCGCTGGTGGCCGATTTCCGGGACATCCAGCATGGCAAGATGCGCGACATGCCGATGGTCAACAAGGCGCTGAGCGTCGAGGCGGTTGGCTTCATCGCGCATCAGGGCCGGCCGCTGGGCGTGCTGATCGCGCCGTGGTTCATGAATCTGATCCTGCTGCCCGCGCCGGACGAAGACTGGTCCGGGCTGGTTCAGGGCGCGTCCGAGACGCTGGCCTTCCCTTCGGGCCGCTATGGGTTCCTGCACAACACGCGGCCGATGGTCGGCGGCTACAAGGCCTGTTCGCTGTTCTCGCCGATGGATGATTTCACCAGCCAGTTGCAGGCGGTCGAGGTCGCGCGATCGGTGATGACCGAGTTGTTCCGGCCCGAGAACCGGATCGAAAGCGACCGGTCGGCGGATATCCGTGCGGCGCGCGAGGCCGAGCTTCGCGAGGCGAGCCGGCCAGCCATCGCGGCCCAGCCCACCAGGCGGCAAGTGCTGTCGGGCGGGCTCGCCGACCCGGCACCGGGCCAGGACGCGGCATCGTGACCGCGCCGGCGCTGCATATCGCGCTCGCGCCCGATGGCCCGGCGATCCGGCGCCCGGCACCGCCGCCGGTCGAGGCATTGCTGCTGGGCCGCACGCCCGAGGAGGCCGCGGCGATGCTGCCGCGGCTGTTCAACCTGTGCCGGGCGGCGCAGGGTCTGGGCGCGCGCATCGCGCTTGGGCTGGCGGCACGGCCCGAGGATATCGCGGCGCTGCGCCAGGAAATCCTGCGCGAGCACGCGATCCGGCTGTTCGTTCTTTGGCCCCGGCGGCTGGGGCTGCCGCCCGCCCCGCTGCCCAAGCCGGACGACCTGCGCCAGGCCGTGTTCGGCCCCGGGCAGGCCCCGCCCGATCCTGCGGGCCTGCGGGCCTGGATGGCGGCAGGCGCCGGCGTTGGCCGCGTCTTTCAGGCCATCGCAGACGCCTTCGCCCCGGGCGAGGCGGTGGCGCAGCTGCCCGCCCCGACGGCGGTGTCCCTGGGCCGGGCGGTGGCGCAGGAAAACAGCCTGTGGGCGCGACACCCGAACGCGCCGCTGCTGGATGCTGTCGAGGCGGAATGGGGGCGCGGGCCGCTGTGGCGGGCGCTCGCCCGGCTGGTCGATCTCGATGCCTGCCTGCGCGGCGCGCTCGATCTGGAACCGCGGTCGCAGGACGGGCTGACGATCGTCGCCGCGGCGCGGGGCAGCTATGCGCTGTCGGCGCGGGTCGCGGACGGGCGGGTGACGGCGTTCGCGCGGCACACCCCCACCGATCACCTGCTGGCACCGGGCGGCGCCTTCGATCAGGCCTTCGCCACCCTGCCGGCCGCCAGGCAGGACCGGGCGCCCCTGCTGGTCGATATCCTCGACCCCTGTGTGCCGGTCGATATCGTCGAGGCCGCCCATGCATGAGATGGCGCTGTGCGAGGGCATCCGCGGGATCGTCGAGGATCAGGCGCGCGCCCATGGCTTTGCCACGGTCCGCAGCCTGCGGCTGGAAATCGGCCGCTTCGCGGGGGTCGAGAAAGACGCGCTCGCCTTTGCCTTCGACGTAGTGATGCGGGGCAGCCCGGCCGAAGGCGCGCGGCTGGAAATGATCGACCTGCCGGGTCGTGCGATGTGTTACGATTGCATGGTCGAGGTAGAGATCGAAGCCCGCCTTGCCCCCTGCCCGCGCTGTGCCGGCGGGCGGCTGATGCCGGTGGCGGGCGACGAGATGCGGATCAAGGATATGGAGGTTGTCTGATGTGCACGGTATGCGGATGCGGAACGGGATCGGTCGAGGGCCAGGGCCATCGCCATCATGGGCACGACCACGCCCATGATGCGGCGGACCCGCAGCATCACCACCATCACGGGCCGAATGGCGATCTGCATTTCGGCACCGGGGCGGCCGGCACCCATGTGGCCGGGCTAAGCCAGGCGCGGCTTCTGGAAATCGAGACCGACATCCTGTCGAAGAACGACGCCTATGCCGATGGCAATCGCCGCGTGCTGAAGGCGCTGGGGGCCTATGCCGTCAACCTCGTCTCGTCGCCCGGATCGGGCAAGACGACGCTGTTGTGCCGCACCATCGGGATGCTGGGCGACCGCCCGCTTGCCGTGATCGAGGGCGATCAGCAGACCAGCAACGACGCCGACCGCATTCGCGCGACCGGCGCGCCGGCGATCCAGGTCAACACCGGCAAGGGCTGCCATCTGGACGCCCATATGGTGGGCCATGCGATGGACCATCTGGCGCTGCCGCGGGCGGCGCTGCTGTTCATCGAGAATGTCGGCAACCTGGTCTGCCCCGCGGGTTTCGACCTGGGCGAGGACGCCAAGGTGGCGATCCTTTCGGTCACCGAGGGCGAGGACAAGCCGCTGAAATATCCCGACATGTTCACCGCCGCGCGGCTGGCGCTGCTCAACAAGATCGACCTCGCACCACATTGCGACGCCGACCTGGACGCCTATGAGGCCAATCTGCGCCGCGTCAATCCGAATATCGACATCCTGCAGGTCTCGGCCCGGACCGGGGCGGGGATGGCCGACTGGGTCGGCTGGCTCGAGGCCCGGCTGGCAGCGAAATCCGACAAGGCGGCGGCCTAGTGGCCGATGCCGGCGTCCGGCCCGCGGTTCTGCTTGTCGATGACGAGCCGCATTCGCTGTCGGCGATGCGCATGGCGCTGGAGGACGAGTTCGAGGTCCTGACCGCGTCGAGCGGCCCCGAAGCCGCGCAACTGATGGAAAGCGAATGGGTCCAGGTGGTGCTGTGCGATCAGCGCATGCCGGATCAGACCGGGGTCGCGTTTCTGGCCGAGCTGCGCGCGCGCTGGCCCGAAACCGTGCGCATGATCATCACCGGCTACACCGACACCTCGGCCATGATCGAGGCGATCAACGCAGCCGGGATCCACCAGTTCCTGACCAAGCCCTGGCATCCCGAACAGCTTCTGGTGGCGGTCCGCAACGCCGCCCGCCTGTTCGCGCTGGCCCGCGAGAACGAGCGCCTCGCGCTCGAGATGCGGGTGCTGACCTCGACCGCCGAATCGCGCGTCGAAAAGCGCCGCCGCGCCCTGCGCGAGGGCATGGGCTTCGAAACCGTGCTGCGCGCGCCGCATTCGCCGATGAACGTGGCCATCGGCGCGGCCCGGCAATTCGCCAGTTTCGATCTGCCCGTGCTGCTGACGGGCGAGCCGGGCACCGGCAAGGCCCAGATCGCGCGGGCGATGCATTTCGGATCGTTGCGGTCGGACAAGCCGTTTTTCGAACTCAACCTTGCGGGGCTGCCCGAAGAGCTGTGCGCGATCGAACTGATGGGGACCAAGCGCGGCGTGCTGCCCGGCGGGGTCGCGCGCATCGGCCTGTTTCAGAAGGCCGATCGCGGGACGCTTTATCTGGCCGGGATCGAAACCGCCGGACCGGGGCTGCAACTGGCGCTGCTGCGCGTGCTGACCGAGGGCAGTTTCAGCCCGATCGGCGGGCAGGAAAGCACCGGCACCAGTCTGCGGCTGATCTGCGGGGCGGCAGCCGATCTGCGCCAGCGCGTGGCCGAGGGTGCGTTCCGCTCGGACCTCTATTTCGCGCTCGCCGGGGGCGAGATCGCGGTGCCGCCGCTGCGGGCGCGGCGCGGCGATGTGGCGATCCTGTCCCAGGCGATGCTGGCCGAGCTGTCCGCCCAGCACGGCAAGCCGGTGCACGGGATCGACGAAACCGCCTTGCAGTTTCTGGAAAACCACGACTGGCCGGGAAACATGCGCGAACTGCGGAACGAGATCACCCGGATGCTTGTCTTTGCCCAGGACCCGGTGCTGGGGGCCGATCTGATCTCGCGCCACATCCTGCAGGCGCCGCCGGGCGACGAGGGCGCGGATCGCACCGCCGAGGCCGCGCTGACGGCCGACGGCACGCTGAAGGACCGGGTCGAACTGATGGAGATGCGCATCCTGCGCGAGACGCTGACGCGGCATCGCTGGAACAAGAGCCGCGCGGCGGCCGAGCTTGGCCTGTCGCGGGTCGGGCTGCGCGCCAAGCTCGACCGCTACGGGATCGCACCGCCCGCGCGGTCGGCCTCGGAAACCCAGAAGGAGGATTAGGCCATGTGCCTTGGCATTCCCGGACAGATCGTGGCGATCACCGATGCGGCCCGGATGATGGCGCTGGCCGACATTTCCGGCGTGCGGCGCGAGGTGAACGTGGCCTGCGTGATCGAGGACGACATCGCCGCGCTGATCGGTGCCTGGGTGCTGATCCATGTCGGTTTCGCCATGGCGCGGATCGACGAGGACGAGGCGGCGAAAACGCTGCGCGCGCTTCACGATCTGGGCGAGGCGCAGGACGAGCTTGACGCGATGGCCGAGGGCCGGCGCGCGCTGGAGGCGCAGCCATGAAACATGTGACCGAATTCCGCGACCCGGTGGCGGCGCGCGCGGTGCTTTCGCGCATCGCCGAAACGACCGAGGCGATCGGCGCGACCCGCGAAAAGCCTTTGCATATCATGGAAATCTGCGGCGGCCACACCCATGCGATCTTTCGCTACGGGCTCGACAAGCTGGTCCATGACGGCATCGAGTTCATCCACGGGCCGGGTTGTCCGGTCTGCGTTCTGCCGATGGCGCGCGTCGACGAATGTGTCGAGATCGCCGAGCGGCCCGAGGTCATCATGACCACCTTCGGCGACGCGATGCGGGTGCCGGGGACACGGAAATCGCTGATGCAGGCCAAGGCGGCGGGTGCCGATATCCGCATGGTCTACTCGCCGCTGGACGCGCTGGAACTGGCGCGCCGCAATCCCGGGCGCGAGGTCGTGTTCTTTGGCCTTGGCTTCGAGACGACGACGCCGTCGACGGCCCTGGCGATCCAGCAGGCGGCGCGCGAGGGGCTGGCGAATTTCAGCGTCTTTTGCAACCATATCACGGTTCCCGAGCCGATCCGCGCGCTGCTCGACGATCCGCATATGGTGCTCGACGGGTTCATCGGGCCGGGCCATGTGTCGATGGTGATCGGCACCCATGCCTATGACTTCATCGCCCGGGACTGTGGCAAGCCCATCGTCGTGGCGGGGTTCGAGCCGCTCGACCTGTTGCAGGCGCTGCTGATGGTGCTCGAACAGATCCGCGACGGCCGGGCGGCGGTGGAAAACCAGTATGCCCGGGTCGTGCCCGAACATGGCAACCCCGCCAGCCTGGCCGCCATCGCCGATGTCTATGAACGCCGCCCCAGCTTTGAATGGCGTGGCCTGGGGGAGATCGATGCGTCGGGCCTGCGCATCCGCCCCGCCTATGCGGCGTTCGATGCCGAGGAGAAATTCGGGATCGGCTATGCGGCGGGCCCGCGGTCGGTGCCCGAGCCCGAGGGCTGCGCCTGCGGCCAGGTGATGACCGGCCGGATCAAGCCGACCGCCTGCCCGCAATTCGGCACCGGCTGCACGCCCGAGATGCCGTTGGGCGCGCTGATGGTCAGCTCCGAAGGCGCCTGCGCGGCCTATTGGCAATATGGCGGCGCACGGGCGGCGGAACCGGCGTGACCGCCGCTGCGCGTCCGGGCGGGCTGCGCGACACCCGCGTCACGCTCAGCCATGGCGGCGGCGGCCGGGCGATGCGCGATCTGATCGAGACGGTGTTCGCCGCCGCCTTCGACCCGCCGGGCATGGAGGATCAGGCGCGGCTGACCGATGCCGCCCTGGCCGAACCGGGCGCGCGGCTGGCGCTGACCACGGACAGCTTCGTGGTCACGCCGCTCGAATTCCCCGGCGGCGATATCGGCACGCTGGCGGTATGCGGCACCGTCAACGATCTGGCGGTGGGCGGCGCCCTGCCGCGCTGGCTGTCGGCGGCGTTCATCATCGAAGAGGGCACCGAGATCGCGCTGTTGCGCCGGATCGTCGCCTCGATGGCGGCCGAAGCGGACCGCGCCGGCATCCGCATCGTGACCGGCGACACCAAGGTCGTCGGCCGCGGCGCCGCCGACGGGCTGTTCGTCACCACGACCGGGGTCGGCGTCATCCCGCCCGGCCGCAATCTGGAGGCAGCGCTAATCCGCCCGGGCGATGTGGCGATCGTCAACGGGGTCCTGGGGGATCATGGCGCCACCATCCTGGCGGCGCGCGGAGATCTGGCCCTGTCGAGCGACATCCGCTCGGACTGCCAGGCGCTCGGACATCTGATGGAGGCGGCGGTCGCCGCCGCGCCCGACATCCGGGCCGCGCGGGATGCCACCCGGGGCGGGCTCGCTTCGGCCCTGAACGAGATGGCGCAGGCGGCGGGCATGGGCATCGAGATCGACGAAGCCGCGCTGCCGCTGCGCCCGGAAGTCGTCGGCATGTGCGAAATCCTCGGGCTCGACCCGCTTTATCTGGCGAATGAGGGCACGCTGGTGCTGTTCGTCCCCGAAACCCAGGCCGATGCCGCGCTGGCCGCGCTGCGGGCGCGGCCCGAAGGCTGCGGGGCCGTTGCCATCGGCCGGGCGGTGGCCGATCACCCGGGCCAGGTTCGGATGCGCACGGCGTTCGGCGGCGCGCGCATCGTCGACATGCTGGTCGGCGAACAGTTGCCGCGCATCTGCTAGGGCGGGCGGCGCCCGAGCCGTGCCGGTGCGGCCTTGCTTCGCGGGCGCGCCGCTCTATCACCCTCGACATGTTGCGCATGATCACCACCCTGGCCTCGTTTCTCGCCGCGGCCCCGGCCGTCGCCGACGGCCCGGTCGAATATCGCGGCTACGAGGCGCCAGCCTACAGCGTCGTCGACACGCTCGGTCCGATCGAAATCCGAGACTATCCGGCCCTGACCGTGGCCGAGGTCACGGTGCGCGGCGGGTTCACCCGGGCCGCCGGGCGCGGCTTCCGAACGCTGGCCGACTATATCTTCGGGGCCAATGCCGGGGCCGAGAAGATCGCCATGACCGTGCCGGTCGAACAGTCGCCCGCCGGCGAGGGGATGTGGACGATCCGTTTTGTCGCGCCGCGGGGCGAAACGCCCGCCAGCCTGCCCGCCCCGGAAAGCCCCGCGATCCGGCTGGTCCGGACCGAACCGGGTCGTCAGGCGGCGCTGCGGTTTTCGGGCCTGGCAAGCGCAGGTGTGGTGCGGGAACGCTCGGCCGCGCTTTTGTCGGCGCTGGATGCGGCCGGACGGACGCCTGCCGGTCCGGTTGTCGTCTACTACTACGACGATCCGTTCACCCTGCCCTGGCGCCGCCGCAACGAGGTCGCCGTGCCGATCGCCGATTGATGCCAAAGGCGATGGACCGGGGCGGCCGGCGGAAAACGACCATCTTCAACGACCGTTGGGATCAGAACGCCGCCGCCATCGGGAACGGGCCGGGCGCAACCTCGGTCGTGCCGGTGACCAGCGTCCACCACAGCTTGCCCGTGTTCGGCTCCTGATACCAGGCAAACCCCATATCGCGTGCCTCGGGGTCCATGATCACCGCGCGGGTGTCGGGCTGGTCCATCCAGGCGTCGAGCGTGATCAACTCGTCCTCGAAGGATTCCGAGATTGTCTGGCCCAGGAACCGCCCGGCATAGCCGGCGCGCCGCACCCGTTCCACCGGGGAAGAGCCATCCGATCCCCAATGCCAGGGCCGGTTCTGAAACGACATGTCGACCGCATGCAGGGCCGCGGCCTGGGTCAGGGCCGAATCATAGGTCAGCGGCACCAGCCCCTCGAAGCCGCGCCGCATGTTGATTTCGTCGCGCATCCGCGCTTCGATGCGCTTGGCGTCGGACGGGCGGATGACATAGGCGCCCGGCGGGGCCTCGATCTGGCCAGCCCCGCAGGCAGACAGGGCAAGGCCCAGCGGCAAGAGCAGGAAGGCACGGCGGTGCATGGGAGTCTCCGGGTCGCTTGATCGGGCTTTACTAACCGGCCCGCCCGGGCCGTCAATTGCACCGGGCGATTTTCTGCCGCGGTGATGCGGCCGTGAATTGATCCCGACCGCAAGTCGCACTATCTGGCATGAGGCAATCGCAGAACAGGACCTACAGGGATTATCGATGACGCAGAACAGGCTCAGGATCACGCGCCGCGGCTTTTCGTCCGCACTTCTTGGCGGTGCGGCCACGGCGCTGGCCGCGCCGGCCCTCGCCTTCGGCGACGACATTCCGGTCGACCGGGCGGCCGGTGCCGATGTGCCGCGCAACAGTTCGTCGTTTCGCAACCGCGACTGGCGGCCGCATTTCGACAACCTGCGCAACGGCGCGATCCTGGTCGATATCGATTCGCGGGCGCTGCATTTCTGGTCCGAGGACGCGCGTTCCTATCGCCTGTATCCGACCAGCGTGCCCATTTCCGAGGATCTGACGCGCCGCGGCCGGACCAGCGTGGTCCAGAAGGTCGAGGGGCCGAGCTGGGCGCCGACCCCGGCGATGAAACAGCGCAACCCGGAATGGCCCGATTTCGTGGGGCCCGGGCCGGACAATCCGCTGGGCACGCATGCGCTGTATCTGTCCTGGACCTATTACCGGATCCACGGCACCCACGACACCCGCAAGATCGGGCGGCGGTCGTCGAATGGCTGCATCGGCCTCTATAACCAGCATATTGCCGACATTTTCGCGCTGACCAAGGTGGGCACCCAGGTGCTGCTGATCTGACCCGGGGCGGGCTGTCGGCTCAGCCGCGCGCGGCCAGGGCCTGCAGGCCCTCGCGATAGGTTGGATAAGTCAGCCGAACCGCAAGTTCTGCCTTGATCCGTGCGTTCCGCACGCGCTTCGCTTCGGCATAGAACCCGGCCGCCATGCCGGAAAGGCCGGCCGTCGCAAACGGCTGTTCGGGCGGCGGATCGATGCCCAGCAGCGCAGCGGCAAAGGCGATCACATCCTGCGGCGGGGCCGGTTCGTCATCGGCCAGCGCATAGACCGCGCCGGGCCGGGGGCGCCCGATCGAAGCGGTAAGGGTGGCCGCGATATCCTCGACATGCATGCGGTTCGTCAGATGGCCGGGTTTCACGATGCGTCGCGCGCTGCCCGCCCGCACCCGGTCGAGCGCGCTGCGGCCGGGCCCATAGATGCCGGGCAGGCGGAGGATGTGCAGTTTCAGGCCGGAACGCGCGGCCAAAGCGGCCCAGTCGCGTTCGGCCTGCAGCCGGCGGCGGCCGCGTTCGGTGCCGGGATCGGGCGGTGTCGCCTCGTCCACCCAGGCCCCGCCGTGATCGCCCCAAACCCCCGTGGTCGACAGATACCCGATCCAGGCGATCCGGTCGGCCCGCGCCGCGATGGCGGCCCCGGCGGCGGCGAGGACCGGGTCGCCCGCTGCTTCCGGGGGCGCCGAAAGCAACAGATGCGTCGCCCCGTCAAGCGCGGCGGTGGCATCCATCGGCCAGGGATAAAGCCGCACCCCGTCGGCGCGGGTCCGCGGCGCGGGCAGGTCGCGCGCGGTGCCGCGCACCGCCCAGCCCCGGGCCATCAACCGGGCGGACAGGGCATCGGCGACATAGCCCTGTCCGATATTCAGAAGTGTGTTCATGGCGTCCGGCGCCGGGCCGGGGGGCGCTTCGCCCCCCC